>JAIQFJ010000180.1 GCA_020073325.1 Terriglobia bacterium
GAGGATCCGGATCAGCCGCGGCGCACGATCGAGCAATCCGCGCTGGCGAATTTTCGATTCGTGACGCCGGATTATTTCCGGGCAATGGGCATTCCATTGCGCCGCGGGCGCTATCTGGAGGAAGCGGATCGCGGACAACTCAAAACAGTGGTCACCGAAGACAGCGCGCGATTTCTGTGGCAGAACGAGAACCCGATCGGCAAGCATGTGGTTGGGGAAGGGCAGGACGATCCGAAGCTCGAAGTGGTCGGGGTCGTCGGACAAATTCGGGAGGCGGGCCTGGAACATCCTTTCACGATGGTGGTTTACGAGCACTACTGGCGCATGCAGCCGGTGAGCATGTCTTTCGTGGCCCGGGCACGAAGCGATCCAGGCTCGATCGCCACCGCGATGCGTGACGTTCTGGCGCACGCCGATCCGGAGATGGCGCTTCCGCCGGCGAAGAAGATGACTCAGATCGTCGACGAGGGCGTGGCCACGCGGAAATTCCAGATGTACGTCGCGGTTTCGTTCGCGGGCGCGGCGCTGCTGCTCGCATCGCTCGGGATTTATGGAGTGATCTCGTTCACGGTGGCGCGAAGGACGCCGGAGATCGGGATCCGGATCGCGCTGGGCGCCGGTCGAGCCGAGGTTCTCGCCACAGTGCTGAAGAATGGAATGATTCCCGTGATCGGCGGGCTGGTGGCGGGCGTCGCAAGCGCGATCCTGCTGGGGCGCTTCATTTCGAGTCAACTGTATGGCGTGATTCCCGGCGATCCGGCGACGATCTGCGCTGTCGCGGCCGTACTTCTGCTGGTTGCACTCTGTGCCTGCTGGCTGCCCGCACGGCGCGCGACGCGGATCGATCCGCTGACCGCGCTTCGCTTCGAATGATAGAATTCGCAGATGATTTACCGCTTCGCGTTTGCGTTACTCGCCGTATCACTTCTCGCGCAGGAATCGAAACCGCCTGCTAAGAAGCCCGGACTTCCGCTCAAACCGGAGCGAAAAATCGAATTCACGACGGACGAAGCCACCTGGCTTTCGCTCACGCTGACGCCCGACGGCAAAACGATCGTCTTCGAACTGCTGGGCGATCTGTATTCGCTGCCGGTCACGGGCGGCGAGGCCAAGCCGATCACCACCGGGATGCCGTTCGATTCGCAGCCCTCGGTTTCGCCCGACGGCAAGCACATCGCCTTCGTCAGCGATCGCGACGGGTCCGAGAATCTGTGGATCTGCAATCTCGACGGCAGCGATCCGAAGCAATTAAGTAAAGATGCGCAGGGCGATTTCGAGTCGCCGTCGTGGACCCCGGATGGCGATTATGTCCTGGTGTCGCGCAAGCCGAACAACGGGCTGCACGAGATCTGGATGTACAACATCGACGGCGGCTCCGGCGTGCAGGTGACGAAGTCCTCGCCCAAGCCGGATACGCCTCCGCAGCAGCGCCTGCGCACACTCGGGGCGGTGGCGTCGAACGACGGGAAATACTTTTACTACGCACGTCGCACGGGCAATTTTACGTACAACACGAATTTTCCCATCTGGCAGGTGGTGCGTCGCGATCGCGTCACGGGGGACGAAGACGTGATCACCGATGCGCCGGGGTCGGCGTTCCGTCCCGTGATTTCGCCGGACGGATCGAAGCTGGTTTTCGGGACGCGGCAGGATACGGAGACGGGCTTGCGGCTGCGCGATCTGGCCACCGGGGAAGAGAAGTGGCTGAAGTATGGGGTCCAGCGCGACGATCAGGAATCGGCCGCGACGCGCGACGTCCTGCCGGGCTACGCGTTCACGCCGGATTCGAAAGACGTCATCATTTCCTACGGCGGAAAAATTCATCGCGTGCAGACGGCCACGGGCGAAGCTTCCGATATTCCGTTCACGGCGAAAGTTTCGCAGGATCTGGGTCCCCAACTGAAGTTTGCCTCGCGCGTGGAGGAAGGGCCGGTGAAGGCGCGGCTGGTGCAGGCGCCGAGCGAATCGCCGGACGGGAAGCACATCGTGTTTTCGTCGCTGACGCATCTCTATAAGATGGACGTGCCGGGCGGCAAAGCTTCGCGCATGACGAATTCGAGCGCGCGCGAATTTCAACCGGCCTGGTCGCCCGACGGGCAATGGGTCGCGTATGTGACGTGGGACGACAACGGCGGCGACATCTGGAAAATGCGCGCCGACGGGTCGGGGACGCCAACGAAGCTGACGAAGATTCCGGCGTTTTATCGCGACCCGGTGTGGTCGCCCGATTCGAAACGGATCGTCGCGCTGCGGCAGTCGCGGCAGGCACGCCTGACAGGTACGAATGGATTCGCGCAGTCGCAGCTCGGCATGGATGTGATCTGGGTTTCGGCGGCCGGCGGCGATGCGACGCTGGTGGTTCCGGCGCGCGGAACCGGGCGTCCGCATTTCACACACGATAGCGATCGCATCTATGTGTACTCGAACCAGGGTTTGCAGTCGTTCCGCTGGGATGGAACGGACCGGCGCACTCTGATCAAAGTGGTCGGCCGCAGCCGTACGCCTGAGCCGACGCCGGCCTCGGACGTGCGCATCTCGCCGGACGGGAAGCATGCGCTGGCGAAGCTGAATGAACAGCTTTTCCTGATCGCGATGCCCGCGGCGGGCGGAGACACGCAGACCGTCAACGTCAACACGCCGTCGGTTCCGGTGAAGAAACTCACGGACATCGGCGCGGACGATTTTCAGTGGGCCGACGACGGTAAGACCATGACTTGGGCGCTGGGGTCGAGCTTCTTCCGTCAATCGCTCGCCACGGTTACCTACGATCCGCCGCGCGCGGAAAACGGCGATGCCGAAAAGAAGGACGACGAACCGAAGCCGGCGGTGAAGAAGCAACTGGCCGAGGAAATCGAGATCGCGATCGAGCAGCCGCGGCGCAAGGCGACCGGGACGATCGTGCTGCGCGGGGCGAAGATCATCACGATGAAAGGCGATGAAGTGATCACCGATGGCGACATCGTCGTCACCGACAATCGCATCGCGGCGGTCGGCAAGCGCGGCAGCGTTGCGGTTCCCGCGGGCGCGAAGATCATGGACCTCAAGGGCACGACGATCATGCCGGGAATCGTCGACGTGCACGCGCACTGGATCGAAATTCCGCGCGGCGAGCTGGATCCGACGGCGTGGGTCTTCATGGCGAATCTGGCTTACGGCGTCACCAGCGGGCGCGACCCGCAGACGTCGACCAACGACGTATTCGCGTACCAGGATCTGATCGACATGGGCGAAGTGCTGGGTCCGCGCGCGTTCAATACGGGTCCGGGGATTTTCTCGTCGACCGATTTTCAGAGCCTGGATGAGGCTCGCAACGTTGTCGCGCGCTACAAGAAGTATTACCGGACGAACACCGTGAAGTCGTACATGGTGGGGAATCGCAAGCAGCGCGAATGGATGGTGATGGCGTGCAAGGAAAACGGAATCATGCCGACCACCGAGGGCGGGCTCGATCTGAAGCTCGACCTGACGCACGCGCTCGACGGATTTGCGGGCAACGAACATGCGCTGCCGATCGTGCCGCTGTATAAAGATGTCGTCGAGATTTTCGCGCGCAGCGGGATTTCGTACACGCCGACGCTGCTGGTCGCTTATGGCGGCCCGTGGGCGGAGAATTATTTCTACGAGACCACGAAGGTCCATGACGATGCGAAGTTGCGCCGATTCATCCCTCACGACATTCTGGACGAGCGCGCGAAGCGGCGTCCATGGTTCTCCGACGAAGAGCAGGTATTTCCGAAGCTCGCCGAGCAGGCCGCGAAGATCGTGCATGCAGGCGGCCGCGTGTGCATCGGCGGGCACGGGCAGTTGCAGGGCATTCAGTGTCACTGGGAGATGTGGGCGCTGAAATCGGGCGGGTTGTCGAATCACGAAGTGCTGCGGTCGGCGACGATCTACGGCGCGCAGGCGATCGGCTACGACCAGGACCTGGGGTCGATCGAGCCGGGAAAATTGGCCGATATCCTGGTGCTGAACAAGGACCCGCTGGAAAATATTCGCAATACGAATACGATTCGCTTCGTGATGAAGGGCGGCGACATGTGGGAAGGCGAGACGCTGAACCAGGTGTGGCCCGTCGAGAAGAAGCTCGCCGAGCCGTGGTGGTGGAAGGATCAGCCGACCAAGTAGGTGACCAGAGCCGGACTTGATGGAGTAAGCGGTCCGCGGGCACTACGTGGGGCGGGCAGACATGCCCGCAAGCCGGTCGCAGGGCCGTCTGGTCTTGAGCTTTCGGTCGTGCGACTGAAAACGGCATCAGCCGGCTGGGCAGCCGGCTTGCCGGCAAAACTGCCGGCCCCACAACGGCGATACACTTTGGTTTATGCGATTCCTGCCGCTTGGTCTGGTTTTTCTTTGCTTTTCCCTCTCCGCTGATTCGCCTTGGGAAGAGAAATTCCGCGCGATTCCCGATCCGAAAAACATGCGCGACGCGATGGAGCGCATGGCCGCGCATCCGCATCACGTCGGGTCGCCTTATGACAAGGACAACGCGGAGTGGCTCGTTGCGAAGCTGAAGGGCTGGGGGCTTGACGCGAAGATCGAAAATTTCGACGTGTTGTTCCCGACGCCGAATCAGCGCCTGGTGGAAATGGTGGAGCCCACGAAGTTCACGGCCAAGCTGGAAGAGCCGACTGTCGGGGTCGATCCAACGTCGAACCAGCATTCCGAGCAGCTTCCTGTGTATCACGCGTATTCGATCGACGGCGAGGCGACGGCTCCGCTGGTCTTCGTGAATTACGGGGTCCCGGCGGACTACGAGGAACTGGCGCGCATGGGCGTTTCGGTGAGCGGCGCGATCGTGATCGCGAAGTATGGCGCGTCGTGGCGCGGCATCAAACCGAAGGTCGCGGCCGAGCATGGAGCGCTCGCCTGCATCGTGTATTCCGATCCGAAAGATGACGGATATTTCGTCAACGACGTTTTTCCGGAGGGACCGGAGCGTCCGCGCGATGGCGCGCAACGCGGCAGCGTGATGGACATGCCGCTCTATCCCGGCGACCCGTTGACTCCGGGCGTCGGCGCGGTGCCCGATGCGAAGCGTTTGCCGATCAGCGAAGCGAAAACGCTGACGAAAATTCCGGTGATCCCGATGTCGTATGGCGATGCGCAGCCGCTGCTGGCCGCGCTGAAAGGACCGGTGGTTCCCGAAGCCTGGCGCGGCGCGCTGCCGATCACGTATCACGTCGGCCCCGGACCCGCGAAGGTCCACATGAAGCTGAAGTTCAATTGGGACATCAAGCGGCTCTATGACGTGATCGTGCGGATCCCCGGTTCGGAATATCCGGATGAATGGGTGATCCGAGGGAATCATCACGACGGCTGGGTGAACGGCGCGTCCGATCCGCTGTCGGGCGCGGTGGCGGAGCTCGAAGAAATGCGCGCGTTTTCGGAATTGATGAAGCAGGGATGGAAGCCGAAGCGCACGATCATCTATGCGTTCTGGGACGGCGAAGAGCCCGGACTGCTGGGGTCGACGGAATGGGCCGAAACGCACGCCGACGATTTACAGAAGCACGCGGTGGTGTATCTCAACTCCGATGGAAACGGCCGCGGATTCCTGAATTCGCAGGGGTCACACACGCTCGAGAATTTTATGAACGGCGTCATGAAGGACATTCAGGATCCTGAAACGAAGCTGAGCGTGTGGAAGCGATCGCAACTCGCGGGCATTTCGCGGGCCCCGGCGGACCGCAAACGCGAGCTGCGCACGCGGCCCGATCTGCGCATCGGTGCGCTGGGGTCGGGGTCGGACTATACCGCGTTCATCGATCATCTGGGCGTCGCGTCGCTGAACCTCGGCTACGGCGGCGAGGGCGGGGGAGGCGGCGTTTACCACTCCATCTATGACGACTTCTACTGGTACACGCATTACGCCGATACGGATTTCGTCTACGGCCGCGCGCTGGCGCAAACTGCCGGAACCGCCGTGATGCGGCTGGCCGATGCGGAATTGCTGCCGTTCCAGTTTTCCGATTTTTCCGACACGGTGCGGATCTACATTGACGAATTGAAGCGCCTGGATGCCGATCAGCGCGCGCAGACGGAGGAGCTGAATCGCGAAATCGACGAGGGTGTTTTCGCGGCCTCGGTCGACCCGCGTAAAAAGTTTGTACCGCCGTCCAAAAATCCGGTGCCGCCGCACTTGAATTTCGCGCCGCTCGAAAACGGGATCGACGCGCTGGCACGCAGCGCGCAACGTTACGATGCGGCGCGCCAGAAAGCGTCGGCGTCGAATGTGCGCGCAGTCAACGCGAAGCTGATCGAAAGCGAGCGCCGCATGACCGACGCCGCGGGATTGCCGGGGCGTCCCTGGTTCCGTCACATGATTTATGCGCCGGGATTTTACACCGGCTACGGCGTGAAGACGATTCCAGGCGTGCGCGAAGCGATCGAGCAGAAGCGCTGGCAGGAAGCCGATCAACAGATCCAGCGCGTCGGCACGATCCTGATCAAAGAAGCCGACCTGCTCGACGAAGCGGCCGCGCTGCTGAAGTAGCCGTCACGCGAGCGCGGTCCTAACGCGCGCCGGGATCATCGGCACGCGGCGGATCCGCACTCCCGTGGCATCGAAAATCGCGTTGGCGATCGCGGCGGCGGTGGGCCGTGAGGACGGTTCACCTGCACCGCTCGGCGCGATCTCCGGGCGGTTGATCAGAATCACTTCGACCTCGGGAATATCGGACCAGCGCGCGACCGGGTACGAGTTCCAGTCGACGCTGGTGACCTTCGTTTTATCGAACGTGACTTCTTCCTTGAGCGCGCGGCCCATCGATTGGATCAGGTTCGCCTGAATGGTCCCGCGCAGCGCATCCGGGTTGACGATGAGCCCGCAATCGTGCGCGCAGACCAGCCGCTTCACGCGAACGGCTCCGCTGGCGCGATCGACCTCGACTTCGGCGATGGTCGCAACGTAAGTTCCTCCCCGCAGGGCAAGCGCGACGCCGCGCCCGCTGCCTGCTTTCTTGGGCGATCCCCAATGCGCCTTGCCGGCGGCGGCTTCGAGCACGGCTTTCGCGCGCGCGTCGGCGGTGTGGCGCAAACGAAATTAGATCGGGTCGACCCGCGCCTCCGCGGCGAGCTCGTCCATGAACGATTCGCTCGCGAAGGTTCCCGCGGGACCGTTGGGATCGCGCAGATGCGTGGCGCGCATCGGCGACGATTCCGAATACAGCGCCGCCAGAACGTGACCGGTGCAGCGGAGATTCCTGATCGTGTAAGGATACGTGCTGCCGCCCCACTGGACGTACTCGTCGCCCGCGGTGGTGTTGGGCATGCCGATCAACTGACCGGCCAGCATGTTGCCGGCGGTGGTCGCCTGCGGAATGATTTCGGTGCCGGAAAATGCTCGCGAACTCATGTCGATCGCTGCGATGGAACCATCCTGATTCAAGGCCGCCGACAGATCGACGATCGCCGCCGGACCTTTGCCGCCCCAGGCGGTCATGTCGGCGCGCGACCATTGCACGCGCACCGGCTTTCCGACCGCTTGCGAAAGCAGCGCGGCATCGGCGGCGACGTCCTCGTCTCCCGCGCGACCGTAGGATCCGGCAGCCTCCACCCAAATCACGTGGACGCGATCGTCGGCGAGGCCGAGCATTTGCGCCAGACCTTTCTGCAAGGCGTGCGGCTTCTGCGCGCCGGTCCAGACGGTGGTGACGCCGTCGGCGTGAAAATCGGCGACCGCGCAGCCCGGTCCCATGGTGGCGTGGGCCTGGAAGGGCCATTCATAGCTTGCTTCGATTTTTTTCGACGCTCTCGAAAGCGCCGCGGCCGCGTCGCCCTGGTTGTTCAACTGTCGCGACGCTTTGGGCTTGGCGGATCGCATGTGCCGGTAGAGATCGTCCGGAAACGCGGCGGCCGGAGCGCTCCAGTTGACTTTCACGGCGCCTGCGGCGCGAATCGCCGACCATTCGTTTTCCGCGACCACGCCGACGAAATTTCCTTTCGTCACGGTCTTCACATAGCCCGGAATCTTCTTCGCTGCGCGATCGTCGACTCCGGCCAGCGTCGACCCGGCGCCCGCGGGACGAATCACGCGTCCATGCAGCATTCCCGGAACGCGGACGTCGGTCGAGTAGATCGCGCGTCCGAAAAGTTTCGGCGGCAGATCGACGCGCGGGACCGATTTGCCCACCACTGTATAAGTGGAAGGATCCTTCGGCTTGGCGCTGCCTTCGACGTTGAGGCTGAATCCGTTGCCCGAAACGCGCAGCGCTTCGCCGAGTTCGTGACCCTCGACCAGCGCGCCGTAGGAAATTTTCTGCGACGCATCGCCGCGGACGCTGACGATTCCGTCGTGCACGTCGAGTTGCGCGGCGGGCGCCCCCAATTTGTTCGACGCGAGCTGCAGCAGTGCGTGACGGGCTGCTGCCGCCGCGTTGCGCAACGGCTTGCCTCCCGCCGAAATCGACGTGCTCCCGCCGACGCCGCCCTGATCCGGAGTCGCCGCGGTGTCGCCCATGATCAGCTCGATGCGCGAAACCGGAACATCCAGCTCCTCGGCGACAATCTGCATCAGCGCTGTCTGGACTCCCATGCCGATGTCGACTTTTCCGGTGAACACGCGCACATGATCGTCGACGCCGATGCGAAGCCATGCGTCGAGCCGCGCCGGGGAAGGATTCGGGGCCGTATCGGCAGCCATCAGTTGCGGCGCCGTCGCGGAATCGGAGAGGCTGAAGCCGATCAGCAGGCCGCTGCCGATCGTCAGAAAATCGCGCCTTGATGTGGAGGAAGCCATGACTATGCCCTCCTCATTTCCGCCGCGCGCTTCACCGCGGCGGCGATCTGCACGTGGCTGCCGCAGCGGCACACCAGGCCTTCGAAGGCTCCGCGAATCTCTTCATCGCTAGGATGGGGATGTTTGTCGAGCAGCGCTTTCGCCGCCATCACCCAGCCGTTCAGGCAGTAGCCGCACTGGAACGTCTGCTCCTCGAGGAACGCGGCCTGCAAGGGATGCGGATGCTCCGGCGTGCCCAGTCCTTCGAGCGTCATGATTTCTTTTCCTGCCGCGCGCGACGCGGGGAGCGTACAGGATCGCACGGGGGTTTGATTCACCAGCACCGTGCATGCGCCGCATTGTCCCAGGCCGCAGCCGAATCGCGGGTTATTCAGTCCGGCATTGTCACGCAGGACATAGAGCAGCGGACAATCGGGCTCGACGTCGAAGGAGCGGGTCTTGCCGTTGATTTTGAATGAGAGATGCGCCATGCCTCACCTCGGTTTCAGTGTAGTCCACTGCGACCGGAGGCGGGCTCGCTTTATTGCGCCGGCTCCCGCACCACCAAAACCGAACAGGGTGCGTTCCACGCCAGCTTGCTCGAAACGCTGCCGAGCATGGAATGCTTCAGATCGCGCCTGCCGCTTGCGCCGAGGACGATCAGATCGTATTGGCCGCGCTCCGCCTCGCCGAGGATCGCATCCGCCGGGTTGCCCTCATCCATGGCCGTCTCCACCGAGGCGCCGGTTCCGCGCAACAGATCCCGCGCCTGGTTGACGATCGCGGAGCCCTCGCGCGTCATTTGTTTTTCGAGCACGCCGGCGTCGCTGCGCTCCTTTTCGTCCTCGTCGTAGGTTTCCCAGTCTTCTTCCAGGCCGAGATGAATCCATGGCGTCTCGGCGACGTGCATGAAGGTCGCCTCCGATCCGCGCAGATCGAAAAGGCGCGTCAGGGTGTTGATCGCTGCAACCGAAGCGTCCGATCCATCGGCGGCGATCAGGATGCGGAGTCCGCTTTCAGAGCGCAGTTCGCGCGCGATCAGGACGGGACCCAGAGCGTGTTCGACCACGCGGCTCGCAACCGGACCCAAAGCAACGTTCGCGCCTGCGCCGCGGCCTTTGGGACCGATCACAGTGAGGTCGTAATCCTCGCTGCGATTGACGATCACGGCAGCCGGCGAACCGATCGCCGGGAGGACGCGCACATTAGTCCCGTCGTTGCCGATCTGGGCACGCGCTTTTTCGAGAATCTCGGTGGTTTCTGAAAGGATCCGCTGCTCGTAACGCTTGCGGCCGGCGCCTCTGCTGTAAGTGGGGGCGACGCAGAGCAGATCGATGTTGCGATCCGCCGTGCTGAGCAGCCGCAGCGCGGTCTGGACGGCGGCCTGGGCGTCGGGCGAGCCGTCGGTCGGGATCAGAACTTTCATGTCGATCTACGGTGCACGTAAGCGACCGTTCGACACGTCTCAGGCGATGTTCAGCGGTTCCGCGGCGGCGAGCAGGCTGTGGACCTGCTCGTCAGTTGTCTGCGAAAAATCCTCGTACCAGGAGCCGACCGCGAAAAACGGCCAGGGCGTCGCCAGCGTGATCACCTCATCGGCTTCGCGCGCGACGTCGTTGCGGCCTTCCGTCGAACTGACCGGGACGGCGGCGATGATCCGCGCGGCTCCGTGCTCGCGCACGGCTTTGATTGCGGCGCGCATCGTCCATCCGGTGGCCAGGCCGTCGTCGACCAGGATGACGATACGTCCGCGAAAAGGGTAGGGCCGTTTGCCGCGAAAGTATTGTTCCTGCCGTGCGAGCGTCGCCGCTTCTTCTTGCGTCACCTGCTCGAGCGCGGATCCGGGGACGTTCAATTCCCGAATCAGGCTTTCGTCCAGAACCTTGACGCCTCCCGGCGCGATCGCCCCGACGCCCAGTTCGCGATGATTGGGCAGCCCCAGTTTTCGTACGGGCAGGACATCCAAAGGCACCTGCAGGGAGGCGGCGATTTCGAAGCCGACCGGCACGCCTCCACGCGGCAGCGCCACGACGACCACATTTCGATTCTCACGGTACTTCGAAAGCTCAGCAGCGAGCAGACGTCCGGCCTGCGACCGGTTGCGAAGCGGGAGTAGCAAGTTTCCTCCTATAAACTCACCACCGGGCATGGAGCGTGGCAGATAATGCCGTAGGAATGGCTTCCCAGACGGCCGATCATGTTGGTGGCGTGGCTGCGGCCGATGACCAGAAGATCGGCGCTGTGTTCCTTCGTCGCGGCTGCCAGGGCCACGGGAGCGTCGCCTTCGATCACCATAACCTCGGCCGGTACTTGCAACTCGCGAACCAAAGCATGAAGGGCTTCGTCGGCGCCCCAGCGAGCCTCGCCATGCCAGGTGAAGGCATACCGCTCCGGCATTTCGGGAGGAGCGGGAAGGATCGCGTGAACCAGCGTGAGCCTGGCGTCGTATTGCCTGGCGAAATCCGCCGCCCAGTGGACGATCTCGTGATTCTTGCGCCAAAGATTCACGGCGCACATCACGTGGCGGATGCTGGAGGGGTCGTGCGCGGCTTCGCTCTCCGGACGGCAGGTCCACACCGCGCGATCGGAATCGTGCAGCACCTTGGCCGTGATGGAGCCGAGCAGCAGACGCCGCACGGGTCCGTAGCCATGCGTCGGCATCAGGATCAGGTCGGCCTTGCGGCCGCGCTCCACGATATTGCGGGCGGCGTCGCCGCAACTCACCTGTCGCGTGACCGTCACTCCGCTCAAATCCGAGGCGCCGAATGCGTCGAGCTCCTTGCGCCGGTGCGCCAGGAATTCTTCGCGCACGGTCTCGGGCGAGGAAATCCCATAGCCGAGCGGACCGGTGAGTGCGTGCAGAACCGCGATTTCGTTGACGTGAAGTAATGTAACCTCCGAGCGAAACTTCCGTGCCAGAATTGCCGCGTGACGCACGGCCAACAGGCTGTTGCTCGAAAAGTCGACGGGAACTAAAATTTGTGCGATTCGGAGCATCGCCTTATGTCGTGCACGATGACGACCGTAATCCCAGCGAGGAATTCGTGCGCCCTGGGTGAAGAATCGCGCGATCCGGCGCGTCGCTGTGGGCCTTGTCGCGCACTGAAGATGCCGGAATCGCGCGCCTGCGAACGGTTGTCGCGTTGCAAGGATGAAGGCGAGTGCAGTCACAAATCAAACTCGGCCGAATCTTCGGGATCCGCATCGGGCTACATTTCAGTTGGTTGCTGATCGCCGGTCTGATCGTGATCTCGCTGGCCGGCGAATACCGTCACAGTCATCGCGATTGGAGCGGCCCGATGATTGGCGCGCTGGCGGCGGTGACGGCCGTATTGTTCTTCGCGTCGCTGCTGATTCATGAGCTGTCGCACTCGCTGGTGGCGAAATCGCAGGGACTGCCGGTCAAAGAAATCACGCTGTTCGCGCTGGGCGGAGTCTCGCAGATCGAACGCGAAGCGGCGACCGCGAAGACGGAGTTCTGGATGGCGTTCGTCGGACCGCTGACCAGCGCTGTTCTCGGCTCCATCTGCCTGCTGGGAGTCAAGATCGCCGGAGCGGGTTCGGGCGCGATGTCGACCATGTTTTCCTGGCTCGGCTACATCAATATGGCGCTGGCCGGATTCAATCTGATCCCGGGGTTTCCGCTCGACGGCGGACGCGTGCTGCGGGCCAT
>JAIQFJ010000181.1 GCA_020073325.1 Terriglobia bacterium
CATGGTTCCGGGCGGGCTGCGCGGGATGCTGATCGGGCGCGTGCCCAGGTCGTGGGCAAAGGCGCATCATGAATTGTGGCTGAACACGCTGTCGGAAAAATAAAATCGCCGTACGACCGGCGCCTCGATCGCGCGCGGCGCCTGATGGATCAGTATCCTTCGGCGTTCGACCTTCTTCTTTTCTACCTGGAACTGGCCAAGCTGCAAAAGCGCATCTTCGAGGAAATGGATTCCACCGAGCTGACTTTTCTGCTTCGCTGGTTTCCCGAACTGTTCCATCTTGTTTCCCGCTTCGTGCCGTCGCTGGCCGAATTCGGGAAAGAAAATCTGACGCATGAATCGGCGCGGCTCGATCTGCTGACCGAGCGGTGGGAAGGCGACGCGGATCAGATCGATCCGCGGGCGGAGTTCTTCGCGCACGCGCTGCTCGAGCCATTTGCGTCGAACCTGGCGACGCGCGGGCAGATCGACCCGCAGTGGAGTCAGCCGATGTGTCCTTTCTGCGGCTCCCGTCCGGGGCTCGCCGTGCTGCGCGGCGAAGGAGACGGCGGGAAACGGTCGCTGATGTGTTCGCTGTGCGCGACGGAATGGAATTTTCGCCGAATCCTCTGCCCGCATTGCGGCGAAGAAGACAAAGACAAGCTACCGGTCTATGTCGCGGCCGCGTTCGAGCACGTGCGCGTCGAGGCGTGCGATACCTGCAAGACTTATCTCAAGTCGGTCGACCTGACCAAGAACGGCCTGGCCGATCCGATCGTCGACGAGATCGCCACCGTGCCGCTGAACATCTGGGCCGAGGAGCACGGGTATCTGAAGCTGGCCGCGAACGTCATGGGGATGTGATCACTTCAAAGCAGCGAGCCGCTCCTTGTTGAGCTTCAGCACGACCCCCGCATTGCGGTCCGCCACTTCGCCGATCCTGTATTCCGCCGCGGTCCCCAGCACCTGCGCGATCTCTGACGGCGTGAGCTTGTAGTCATCGGCGAGCCACTGCGCCATACTCGCCGTGGCCGTGCGGAACGCGTCGTCGAGCGATCCTTCGAGCCCGACGGCCATGATGTGCGTCGCTGATTCGACGCGCGGCGACTGGATGCGTTTCTGCGGAATGACGTCGACGGTGAACTCGACGTCCATCGAGGTTTCGAGAGCGTTGCCGTTCAATTCGCCGTCGCCCTGCGCGGCGTGGCCGTCGCCCAGATACAGCAGCGCGCCGGGGACGCTGACGGGGAGATAAACCGTGGCGCCTTCGACGATCTCGTTGAAGTCCATGTTTCCGCCGAAACGGCCGGAGTCGCCGGTGGGCGGCGGAGCCTGGGCAAGCGACGGAGCGGTCGCGATGCATCCGAGCATCGGACCCAGCGGCACGGAATATTGCTTGAGATGTTCCGACGGTTTTTCCGGTGTCGCGACGCCGCGAGCCAGATCGAGATGCCAGCGGATCGACTTGCCGGCATCCTTCATCTTCACTGCGAGATCGGAATCGACGGCGCGCGGGACCAGAAAATCGTCGCTGCCGGCCCAATCGCGATTCAGTTTCAGCCGATTGAGATGCACCACCAGAATGTCGCCGGGGGCGGCCGTCTCGATATAGAAAGGACCCGTCTCGGGATTCCCTCCCAGGACGCGCGTCACGCTTTTTTCATCGGCGCCGCCGGCATCCACGGTGGTCGTATGGATCGTGTCGCCGGGGGCCACCGTCAGCACCGGTTTATTGAACGGCGAGAACTGGCGATAGAAAACGCTGGGCGTAAATTCATGGTGCCGCGACGGTCCGCCGCGGCGGGGTTCCACTTTCGACGCCGTGAAGGAGTGCTTCCTCGGACGCTGAGGATCGTCCGCATCGGCCAATACCATGGTCCCCGTGAGCGCGCCACCGGCGAGTTTCGCATCGACGGTCGCCGAATTCCCGTCGTCGTCCCTGGCGACAAAATGCACCGTGCCGCCGCTGAGGGATCCTTCCAGCTTGTCGCCTTGAAAGGTCCCTGTCAGCTTTTCGCCCTGCTGCTGGAGGCTCAGGCGAATATTCACAGGAGTGCCGTAATAGTCCGCCGTGACGACCCAACGTCCCGTGAGTTCCTGGGCCGGCGCAATGCCGCCGGCGAGCGCGAGCAACACGACGAGTTTGTGCATGCAGTCTATTACGACAGCGCGGCCGAAAAGTTTCAAGCTATGTTTTGGGGAATCCGGGGCTCGCCTTGATTTCGCGGATCTGCAAAATGTGCCGCTGCGCGTGCGTCGAAATCATCAGCAGCCACTGGTAGGCGTCGGTGCCTTCTTTGTCGATGAGACGTCCGCGCAGATCGTCGTTCGAGCCTCGGGTGTAGTCGAGCATTTCACCGTGCAGCTTGCGAAAGGCGTCCAGGCGGGCCTTCAGATCCGTGGAGCCGCTCTTGGGAACCTTGTTCGGGCTGGTCTTCTGATGCACGGTGCGATCCACGCCGTACCAAAGGACATCGAGATCGCCGACCCTCGGTTTCTCGCCGGTAACGGGCTGCTTCAGCGCGTCGTGGAACTGCCGCCAGTAGACCGGTTCGGCCAGATTCAGGTGTTCGACCACGTCGATCACGCTCCACTGCTCGGGCGACGGATGATATTCGAGCTGCTCGCGCGAAAGATGCGACGTTTCGTCCGCCAGCCAGGCCTCGGTCATCTGCAAGTGAGCGATCAGCCTCTCCCGCTCGCCCTTCGTCATCGACGCTCCCTGGGAGCAGACCGCCACTACTACGCCCAAGACGCAGGTCCACATCCTCATGTTTCGCCCCTCTTGTTCATCGATCTGCCTTATGGACGAGGATGCGAGCGGAACGTCACGTGTCGAAAGTCGATCTATTGGCAGACGAGGTTCGTCTTTTGACACTCCATCGGCCTGCGCGGGCTGCCGACGTACGGCTGAAGGTAGGTGCGCATGCGGGCTCGCGCGCGGAACAGGCGGGTCTTGGTGCCTCCCACGGTGAGTCCGAGGGCGGACGCGACCTCTTTGAGCGACAGATCGGCGTGCTCGGAAAGATGGAAGACGTCGCGCAGGTGCCGCGGCAGCCGCGACGACGCGGCATCCAGCAACTCCGCCATTTCCGACCTCGACGCGGCCTCTTCAGGCGACGGAGCCTTCGCGACAAACACGTTGTCCGCGGGCTTCGAATTGCGGTCGTCGAGCGCGACCTGACTCGTCGAGCGCGCCGCCAGCCGTCCCGCCCGCCGGAGCTGCATGAAACAGTGGTTCAGAACGATGCGCGTGATCCACGTCTTGAACGCGGCTTCGCCGCGGAAACTGTCGATGTGCTGAAACGCGGAGAGATAGGCGGACTGCACCGCGTCCTGCGATTCCTCTTCCGAGCGCAGAATTCCGCGCGCCAGGCGTAATGATGACGGGTAGTGCTGTCCAAAAAGTTCGGCGATGGCTGTGTGATTCATCATGCCCCCTTTTGGCAATCCGGCCGCCAAACCAGCCGGGTCTTATACCTCGTTCGGGGGATCGAAAGACGGTCCCACGTGCGGCATGATGGATAGGATGGACCAGAGCCGGATACGCGTGTTGAGCGTGGACGATCACCCGCTGTTGCGCGAAGGCATCGCGACGATTATCAACAACCAGGCGGATATGCTGTTGGTGTCGCAAGCCTCCAGCGGCACGGAGGCGATCCAGCAGTTTCGCGAGCATCGTCCTGATGTCACTTTGATGGACCTGCGGCTTCCGGACCTGAGCGGCATCGACGCGATGATCGCGATTCGCGCGGAGTTCAGCGAGGCCCGCATCATCATGCTGACGACGTTCGAAGGCGACGTCGAAATTCAGCGTGCGCTCGAAGCGGGGGCGCGCGGGTATCTGCTCAAGAGCATGCCGCCGCGCGAACTGGTGGAAGTGATCCGGCAGGTCCACGCCGGCAAGAAGCGCGTACCGCCCGAGGTGGCCGCGCACCTGGCCGAGCACATGAGCGATGAGGACCTGACGCCGCGCGAGGTGGAGGTGCTGCGCGAAGTAGCGGGTGGGAACCGCAATCGCGAGATCGCGGATCTGCTCTTCATTTCCGAAGAGACCGTGAAGGTGCATATCAAGCACATCATGGAAAAGCTGGGCGCGAAGGATCGCACGCAGGCCATCGCGATCGGGGTGCGCCGCGGCATCATTCAGTTGTAAAATGCACGCTTAGCTCCGTCGCCCGGCCTCCGCTCCGCCGCGGGTTTTCGCTGACTCGAAAGGAAACAGCATGCAACGTTCCGGATTTCCGCGGCAGCTCGTGTTGGCCGTGCTCTCGATCGCGCTGGCCGGCGCGGCGCCGCGCACGGTCGATCTCGATTCCGCCACCGTCGCCGATCTGAATGCGGCCTTCGCCTCGGGCGCGCTGACTTCGGAAAAGCTCGTCGAAATGTGCCTGGCGCGCATTCACGCTTACGATCGCCAGGGGCCGGGGCTCAACGCGGTGATGGCGCTGAATCCCAAGGCTCTCGAAACCGCGCGCGCGCTGGATGCGGAGCGCAAGGCGAAAGGTCCGCGCTCGGCGCTGCACGGAATTCCCGTGGTGCTGAAAGATAATTTCAACACGAACGACCTGCCGACCACAGCCGGATCGGTGCTGCTGGAGGGATCGATTCCTCCAGCGGACGCGTATCTGGTGAAGCGTCTGCGGGCCGCGGGCGCGATTATTCTGGCCAAGGTCAATATGTCCGAGTTCGCTTCGGCCGGCGCGTACAGTTCGCTCGGGGGGCAATCGAAGAATCCGCACGATCTGCTGCGGAGTCCATCGGGATCGTCGGGCGGGGTGGGTGTCGCGATCGCGGCGGCTTACGCGCCGATCGGCATGGGAACCGATACGGGAGGATCGATTCGCGGACCGTCGACGTCGAACGGAATCGTGGGGCTCAAACCGACGCACGGATTGTTGAGCCGCGAAGGAATCGTCCCGCTGGCGCTGAGTTTCGATACGGGTGGCCCGATGACGCGCAGTGTCTACGACGTCGCGGCCGCGCTGGGCGTGATGACCGGAATCGACGCGGCGGATCCGGCGACAAAGAAGAGCGAAGGAAAATTCAAAACCGATTACACCAGCAGTCTGGATGCGAACGCGCTGCGCGGCGCCCGGATCGGCATCGCGCGCGATTTCATGGGAGCCGATTCCGACGTCGATTGGGTGATCGAATCCGCGCTGCGCGCCATGCGCCGCGCCGGAGCAACCGTGGTCGACGTGCGTTTCCCCAAGTGGCTGATCGATTCGAAAGGCGAGTTTTACAATGCGATCCGCTATCCGGAATTCGCAGCGCAGATCAAGGATTATCTGGCGACGCTTGGTCCGCAGTCTCCCAAAAACATCGACGACCTGATCGAGCGCGCCAGCCGGTTTACGGCGCCGCGAGCCGACGGCGCGCGTCCGAACCCCAGCCGTTGGTCGCTTTTCAAACGCGAGGCGGAGAGCGGTACGCTGGACGACTATCGATACACCTCGGTGCGCGATCATGGGCTGCCGCTGGTTCGCGAGGTGGTGGAAGGGCTCCTCGCGTCGCAACAGCTGGACGCAATCGTGTATCCGACCTCCCCGGCGCGCCCTCCGCTGATCAGCGCTCCCCCCGCCGCGCCGGGCGGCGGCCGCGAATCGCCGGCGAACATCGCGAACCCCACGGGATTTCCGGATCTGATCGTACCCGCCGGCTTCACGGGCGACCGGCTCCCGGTGGGGATTTCGTTTTTCGGACCCGCCTTCAGCGAACAGAAGCTATTGTCGCTGGGCTACAGCTTCGAACAGGCGACCAAGGCACGGCGGCGTCCGGTGAATGCGCCGGCGCTCGAAACCGATACCATCCGGCTGCCCTAGCATATACAAAACTACTCGGTCGCGAAAAAACTTTCTATCAGCCGCACCGCCGCCGGCGTGATCTTATTAGAGAATGCCCGCGACGATCGAAACGGCCAAACCGGCGACGTGGAGGGTGCTGCTGGCGTTCAGCATCATCTACTTCGTCTGGGGCTCGACGTTTCTGGCGATTCGGGTCGGCGTGCGCGAGGTCCCGCCGTTCCTGCTGGCGGGAATGCGATTCGTGCTGGCTGGAGCGATTCTCTATCTGTGGATGCGAGCCAGCGGCGCGCCGTCGCCCACCGTGCGCGAGTGGAAATCCGCGTCGATCATCGCGGTCCTGATTTTCGTCCTCGACTACGGACTTCTGTTCTGGGCGGAGCGGCGCGTGCCGTCGGGGATCGCCGCCGTGATGATGGCGACCATTCCCGTCTTCATGGCGCTGTTCGAGATTCTGCTGCTGCGCACGCAGCGTCTCACATTGCGGCTCGGGCTGGCTCTGGCAATCGGGATCTGCGGCGTCGCCGTGCTGGTGAAACGAACGCCGAGCTTCGGAGAAATGCCCGTCGACACGGCCGGGGCGATTGCGCTGGTGGTCGCCGCGATCAGTTGGTCGGTAAGCTCGGCGCTGACGCGCAAACTGCCGCTGCCGGCGTCGAAGCCGATGAGTTCCGCCGCACAGATGCTCAGCGGAGGCGTGATGCTCACGGCCGTGTCCGGCGCGCTCGGCGAGTTCGGCGGATTCCATCCGCAGCAGGTTTCGCGCGGCGCGTGGATTGCGCTGGCGTACCTGATCGCCGCCGGATCGATCCTCGCGTTCACGGCCTACGTGTGGCTGATCCATCACGAGTCGCCGACCAAAGTAGGGACGTACGCCTACGTCAATCCGGTGGTCGCTGTGGCGCTGGGATATTTCTTCGGCGGCGAGGATGCAGGTCCGCGAACCTTGATCGGGACGTTGCTGGTATTGGTCAGCGTGATCGTCATCACGACCTCGCCGAAGAAGTGACTATTGCGCCCAGAAGTGCCAGGGGCTGCTATCGACGTCCTGGAACTGGTCCTTGTGGCGCTCGAGATACCAGCACGGCGAGTCGTCGTAATGCGGGAACAAGGAGTGGACGCACTCGTCGATTTCGGGTTTCGCCAGGTCCTGCTCGATGCGCTTCCCTTTCAGATGGACCGCATAGCGGCGGCGCACCTCGACCGATCCAAACGCGTTCGCGTCGCGCGCGATGCGCAGGCGCAGCACCAGCCAGTCCGCCGACCATACGACTCCTGCCGCCAGCGCGAACGCGAGCAGCGTCCGCTTGACGATTTTTCCGCCTCGGCGAGCCACACAAGCAACATCGCACACAATCGCCGGCGACGGGGTAGCCTGAGGATGTGGGCAAAGCCGACGCCTTCGAACTGCTTGAAATCGGCGGACGCGAAGTTCGGATCACGCATCCCGATAAACTCTATTTCTCGCGCGCGACGAAGCTTACGAAAATCGAGCTGGTTCGATACTACCTGTCGATCGCGCCCGGCGCGCTGCAGGGAATTCGCGATCGCCCGCTGGTGCTGAAGCGATTCGTCAACGGCGCCGAGGCCGAGGCGTTTTATCAGAAGCGCGCGCCCGCGGATCGGCCGGGGTGGCTCCGCACCACGACGCTTTCGTTTCCGTCGGGCCGCACCGCGGAAGAAATCGTGGTCGACGATGCCGCGGGACTCGCCTGGGTGGTCAATCTGGGCTGCATCGAACTGCATCCGCATCCGGTCCGCACGCGCGATCTCGATCATCCCGACGAACTGCGCGTCGATCTCGATCCGGGGCCCGGAGTTTCGTGGGCCGATGTCCGCACGGTCGCGCAGGAGGTGAAGGCGCTGCTCGAAGAAATGGGATTGCGCGGCTGGCCCAAGACCAGCGGATCGCGCGGGATGCACGTCAACGTGCGCGTCGAGCCTCGCTGGACCTTTCAGGAAGTGCGCCGCGCCGCGGTTGCGCTGTCGCGCGCCGTGGAGCGACGCGTTCCCGCGCTCGCCAGTTCGAAATGGTGGAAAGAAGAACGCCACGGTGTGTTTCTCGATTACAACCAGAACGCGAAGGACCGCACCACGGCGTCGGCCTACTCCGTGCGCCCGCTGCCCGACGCGCGCGTATCGACGCCGCTCGACTGGAATGAAGTTCCCGATTGCGATCCGGCCGATTTCACCGTGTTCACGGTACCGAAGCGCTTTTCCGAAATCGGCGATCCGCACGCGGAGATGGACAAGCACGCGGGATCGCTCGAGAAACTGCTGGAGCTGGCGGACAAAGACGAAGCGTCGGGACTGGGCGACGCTCCGTGGCCGCCGCACTTTCGAAAGATGGAGGGAGAAGCTCCGCGCGTCGCTCCGTCGCGAGCCAGAATACCGCGCGCGAGAATGCCTCTGCTGGTCATCGCCAATTCTCCCGACAAAGAGGCCGCGCTGACCGGGCTCGAACGGTGGAAGAAGAAACATCCCGCGGCGGCGAAACTGCTGGCCGTCGATGATGTGCTGGTCGATTCGATGCGCGGAAGATCGTCCACCTGGACGCGCATTCGCGTTAACTTGCGGAATGTGCCGGAAGCGGAACGTCCGCCGCAGGAGACGCCGGATCCGGACGAGGATCCCACGCGCGAATGGCGGGCGGCACACGCTTCGAAGTCAACGCGAAAAGATCGCCGCTAATTCCTGCGGCGCCACCGTCTCGAGCTGCGCGTAGGTGCAATCGCGCGGGCTCTTATCGTTTCGCCAGCGCCGAAATTGCGCCATGTGCCGGAATCGCGTGCCCTGCATGTGCTCGTAGGCGACCTCGACCACCAGCTCCGGCCGCAGCGGCTCCCAGGAGAGATTCTTGCCGCGGCTCCAGCGGCTTTGCCCGCCCGGCATACGCTGATCGCCATCGACATTCGCCCAGCTCTTCCACGGGTGATGCGTCAGAGCGTTGCGACGATACGGCGCGAGAAACTCCACCAGTTCCTCGCGCTTTTGCCGGGTGAAGCTGGCGCATACGCCGACGTGCTGCAGCGCGCCGGAGTCATCGTAGAGTCCCAGCAGCAGCGACCCGATCGCCGAACCTTCGCCATCCTTATGCCAGCGAAACCCCGCGACGACGCAATCGCAATCGCGTTCATGCTTGACCTTCAACATGACCCGTTTGTCGGATTCGTAGACGCCGCCGGTCGCCTTCACCATCACGCCGTCCAGTCCGGCGCCCTCAAATCTGCGGAACCAGTCCTTGGCGACGTCGCGATTGGTGCTTGCGGGGGTCAAATGAATGGGCGGCTGGGCCGAGGCGAGCATCGCTTCCAGCTTTTCGCGCCGCTTGAGGAACGGCTGATCACGTAAATCGTGGCGGCCCTCGCATAGCAGGTCGAAAAACACCACCGACGCCGGCATCTGTTCGGCGAGCATCTTCACGCGCGACGCGGCCGGATGGATCCGCAGTTGCAGCGCGTCGAAATCCAGCGCGCCGTCGTTCGCGATCACGATCTCTCCGTCCAGGACGCATTGCGCCGGCAGCTGCTTCCGCAGCGGATCGAGCAGATCCGGAAAATAGCGGTTCAGCGACTTGGCATCGCGGCTCTGGATGAAAATCTCGTCGTGGTCGCGAAAGATCAGCGTCCGAAATCCGTCCCACTTGGGTTCGAAGATCCAGTGATCGGCGTCGGGCAACGCCTCGACTCGCTTCGAGAGCATCGGCAGAACCGGCGGTGCGACGGGCAGGTCCACGCCCTTATCCTATACCTCGAAGGATGACCTTACACGTTTCGCGAATTCTTCGTCCGAGAATTTTCTTGGGCTGATCGTGAAACGATTCCTACCCGCGAACCACTCTTAACCAATTCAGTCGTACGCCCGCTTGGAGGAGGCCTGGGTGTTCTGGCTTATTTTTATCGTCCTGCTGGTCGGGATCCTGATCGGATTGTTGATCGGGATCTGGTTCTATCGGCGTCCACCGGAGCCGCCTCCGCCACCACCGCCACCTCCGCCTCCATCGTGCCCTCCGCCGAAGATTCCCGATCAGTTCGACCCGGCGACGCTTTCTTCAGCCATCGGCGTTCGGCTGGTGGGAACGCCCGCCAGCGGTGCGATGCTCAGTGTGCCCATCGGCAACCAGGTGATCTGGGTCGATTCAGGCGACGAAGTTCTGGTCCATCTCGACAGCATTCAGACCCGAATTCTGGATCGGATGGTGATCGTTTCGATCGACCTTGAATCGGATCAGAGCGGCCGCACGCCGTTGATCGTGAACTTTGCGTTGGGAAGCTCCACTGATCCGGCCGGGCTGGTCGCCGTCACCGATGAATACCCGTATGGCGATGGGTCGCTTGCGGCGCGCTGGGGCGAGGCCGTGCAGGCCGCGTTGTGGTCCACGCTGCTGGCGCTCGCGCGGGAGCATGCGGACGAGCGTGGAAAATCGCCCGTCGGAATAAGCGCCGCGGCGGGCACGCTGACGCTGCACGCCGGAGCCGCCGCATGAGCGCGACTCAGGACCTCGGCGCGGAGCTGAAAGATCTGGGCCAGGCCGTCGGATTGATCGACGGCAGCGGCGATCTCAACATTCACTGGTTCGAAAAACCGGTCGACGAGCTGGAAAGCGTTTTCAAAGATCCGACGCAGCGCACCGGCCTGATGAATTTTTTGGACGCGCTGCTGCCTCCCGCTGCGCTCGACGGCCTTCCGCAAGGCGAAAAGTGGCACCCTCTGCTCGGCGGCGATTCTTCGTTGCGCGGCAATCTGTACCTGACCGTCAAGGACGAAGGCGCGCACGTGCTGTTCGGCCTCGCGGGCGACTTTTCGACCGCCGCGGGCACAACGCCGGCTGCGTCATTCCGCGCGAAGCTCCCGCTGTTCAGCGCGAATTCGGGCGTCAGCGCCATCGCCGGAACCGCTGACGGGCCGCTCTCGATCGAACTGCGCATCACACTCGGCTGGACGCGTCCCGCCAAGCCGATTGCACTCAGCGCGATCGTGATGACGGCTTCGCTTGCGCCGTTTGCGTCGCAGGAAAGCCTCGTGGTGACGCTGGCAGGGCTCGACCTGGACGGAACCGGCGCGCACGACACGATCCTCGATCCGAACCCGCACCACCGAAGGTGGCTTCACCGCCGAAATCGCCAAGAAGCAGTTGGAGGTGCACCATCACCGCGCCGGCGCCACCATCGATTCCAGCCTTTATCTGGCCGGCATGCAGGCGGGCATTCCCGCCGACATCGTGATCGAGATGATCCGGATGTTCTCCTACAAGGTCGATTTCCAGCGCGACCTGCATCCGGGCGACAGTTTCGAAGTCTATTACGATTATTACTATACGCCCGAAGGCCAGCCGGCGAAGACCGGCGATATCGCTTATGCCCGCATGCGGCTGGGCGGCAAGGATGTGACGCTCTACCGCTATCAGATCGATCCCGACCAGCCGGCCGATTATTTCGATGCCAAGGGCCAATCCGCCAAAGGCATGCTGATGAAGACCCCGGTGGATGGCGCGCGCATCTCCTCCGGCTTCGGCGCCCGTTTCCATCCCGTGCTGGGCTATACGCGCATGCACAAGGGCGTGGATTTCGCCGTGCCCACCGGCACGCCGGTGATGGCGGCCGGTTCCGGCGACATCTCCTTCATGGGCTGGGCCAATGGCTATGGCAATTTCGTGGTGCTCAATCACGGCAATGGCTACGCCACCGCTTACGGCCATCTCTCCCGCTTCGCGCCCGGCATGCGCAAGGGCGGCCGGGTGCGCCAGGGACAGGTCTTCGCCTATAGCGGCGCCACGGGCCTCGCCACCGGGCCGCATCTGCATTACGAAATCCGCATCAACAATTCGCAGGTCAATCCCTTGACCGTGAAGATCGCGGAAGGCCGCACCCTCGGCGGCAAGGAATTGCGCGAATTCCTGGATCAGCGCCTGAAAGTGGACGCCACCATCGCTTCGCTGCCGCTGGAAACCAAGGTGGCCGACATCGCCACCGACCTCAGGCAAGCGAAAGTGAAATGATCCGCGTGTCGCGGATCATTTCAACCGAGGAACAGAACTTCAGTTGAGGGCCATTCCGGCCGGGGCGGCATCCAGATCGTCGGCCGACGCGGAAAATTCCTCACCATTGATGGTGAGGCCGGTCTTGCTGGCGCTCACCTTCACATGCGCGCCATCGCCAATGCGCCCCTCCAGGATCATCTGGGCCAAGGGATCCTGCAGCCGGCGCTGGATCACGCGCTTCAACGGCCTGGCGCCATAGACCGGATCGTAGCCGGCATGGCCCAGCCATTCAGTGGCCTTCTTGTCCAGCGCGATGGCGATCTTGCGATCGGCCAGGAGCCGCGACAGGCGGCCGATCTGGATCTCTACGATCTTGTCCATGTTCGCCCGCGTTAGGCGGTGGAACAGGATGATCTCGTCCAGCCGGTTGAGGAATTCGGGGCGGAAATGCGCCCTGACCGCCGCCATCACCTGCGCCCGGGCCTGTTTCTGGTCGCCGCCTTCCTCGGTGGAGAGGAATTCGGTGCCCAGATTGGAGGTGAGGATGATCACCGTATTGCGGAAATCCACCGTGCGGCCCTG
>JAIQFJ010000182.1 GCA_020073325.1 Terriglobia bacterium
TCGGTCCCGCCGCGCTTTGGACCACGAATCACGCGCGCTTCGCCCATGTGAAATATCGGGGCATTTATCCGGGGATCGATCTGGTATTTCACGGCAATGAGAAACGGCTGGAATACGATTTCGTGATTGCGCCGGGAGCGGATCCGTCGGCGATCGGGATCGAATGGATCGGCGCCCGCAAGGTGAGTCTGAACTCGCGCGGCGATCTGCGCATGACGACGCGCCACGGAAAAATCGAATGGGACGCGCCCGCGCTCTATCAGGCGGGAAGTTCCCAGCCGGTCGAAGGACGCTTTACCCTGCTCGGCCGCAATCGCACCGGATTTCGCGTCGGCGATTTCGACCGGAGCAAGGAACTGGTCATCGATCCGGCGTTGAGTTTTTCGACCTACCTGGGAGGATCGCAGTACGACATGGGCCGCGGCATCGCCTCCGACGCATCGGGCAATGTGTATGTCGCGGGATCGACCAAATCGGCGGATCTCAAAGTGACCCAGAACGCGGCCCAGACCGCCTATGCCGGCGGCACCTTCGATCGCGCCACCGGCGACGGCTTCGTCGCCAAGTACAGCTCCACCGGCACTCTGGTGTATCTGACTTATATCGGAGGCAAGAGCGACGACCTAGCGACCGCGGTCGCGGCGGATTCCGCCGGCAACGCTTACGTCACGGGCTACACGAACTCCACCGATTTTCCGGTCACCGCCAACGCTTTTCAGAAAACGTATGCAGGCAGCGCCGGCAACACGGCCAGCAAGCTCGGCGACGCTTTTGTCGTCAAAATTAGTCCGGACGGATCGACGTTGGTTTACGCCACGTATCTCGGCGGCGCTTCGGACGATATCGGCTTCGGCATCGCGGTCGACGGCGCTGGCAGCGCTTTTGTGACCGGGACGACGCTCTCCACCACGTTCCCCACAACCACCGGCGCCTACCGGACGACGTTTCGCGGCAGCGGCGGCCAGAAATTCTTTCCGGGCTACGGATTTACCGCTTTCGTCGGCGGCGACGCTTTTGTCACGAAGCTGGATCCGAGCGGCTCGAAGCTGACGTATTCGACTCTGGTCGGCGGGAGCTACGACGATGTCGCCATGGCGATCGCCGTGGATTCCTCGGGCGTCGCGACCATCGGGGGCTATACGGTGTCTCCCGATTTTCCGGTCAGCGCCAGCGCCTATCAGCGCAATCCGCGCGGCAGCGAGGGGCAGAATCAATTTTTCTCCTACGGCGATGCTTTCCTTGTCAGACTCGACGCGAATGGAGCCAACCTGGTCTTCTCGACCTATTTCGGCGGAAGCGGTGATGAATGGATCACGGCCCTGGTGGTCGATTCGTTGGGAAACACCTACGCGACGGGGTCCACCACGTCCTTCGATTTTCCAGTGACACAGGGCGTCTTCCAGAAAGCGTTCGGAGGTCCCGCGGCGATCGGGGCCGCGGTCGATCAATTGTTCGGAGACGCGTTCGTGGCGAAGTTCTCTTCCTCCGGCGTTCCCGTGATGGCGACTTATCTCGGCGGAAGCGGAGATGAGGTCGGACACGGCATCGCAGTGGACGGCAACGGGAATATTCTGGTGGTCGGCAATAGCGACTCGCCGAATTTCCCCATCACTTCGGATGCGCTGCAGAAGACGTTTGCCGGTCCCGGCTATTCGCAGACCGGGAATAAACAGGGCGACGCGTTTCTGGCCGTGCTCGATTCCACCGGGAGCAAGGAGACGTTCGGAACCTACATGGGCGGCGGGGCCGACGATGTTTTCTTCGGCGTGACGCTGAGCCCCACGGGCACGGCTTATCTGACAGGAGCCACGGCGTCCAGTAATTTCCCCACGTCGAATCCGGCGCAGACGACGCATGGACCGCTCGCGTTCGGCGTCAACGCCTCCGACGCGATGGTCACGGCGATCTCGGGGTTCGCGGCTCCGCGCGCGGCGACCGGTATCAGCGCGGTGCTGAGCGTCAGCGGCGAAACAGCGACCATCGCCCCGAACACCTGGGTGGAGATCAAGGGCACCGGCATCGTCCCGGCCACGACCCCGGCCAGCGGAGTGGTTTGGAGTTCAGCTCCGGAATTCGCCTCCGGCATGATGCCGACCCAGATCGGCGGCGTCAGCGTCAACGTGAACGGCAAGCCTGCGTTCATCTATTTCTTCTGCAGCGCCGCGACCAGCAGCGTCTGTACTCAGGATCAGATCAATATTCTGACTCCGCTCGATACGGCCACCGGACCCGTGACCGTCCAGGTGAACAGCCCGAGCGGCACTTCAACGTTCACCGTGAACATGCAGGCGGCGGCTCCCGGATTTTTCCAGAATCCAGGCACGCCCTATGTGTTGGCGGTCCATCTGAATGGCGGCCGCGTGGGTCCCACGACCCTTTATCCGGGACTCAGTTCGCCCGCCGCCCCCGGCGAGACGATTCTGATTTTCGCCAACGGATTCGGAGCCGTATCCACATCGCTGGTCAACGGATCGGCGACTCAATCCGGAGCGCTTCCGTCTCTGCCGCAGCTCAAGTTCGGCAATTTTACCGTGACGCCGAGCTTCGCCGGCCTGGTCTCGCCCGGACTGTTCCAATTCAACGTCACGCTTCCGGCGAATCTTCCCGACGGCGATCTTCCCGCCACGGCCACTTATAACGGAGCGACCACGCAAAGCGGCGCTTTGATCACGATCCAGCACTAACGGATCGCTACTTGAGTTGCTTCCGCGCGAATCGTGGAGGCGAAACCGGTTTCGATTCCCTTCGCCTTCATCGTCGCGGCGGGACGATCTTCAAACGCGGCGATCCCGACCAGCGCCGGCACATCGTCGGGCGTCGCGCCGACGGCGGGAAAATTGGCGAGCGCATCCGGGCCGATAAAAAATCGATCGGCTGCTTTCGCGGCGCGGCAGACGCACAGACCCGTGGTCCGCGTCTCGCGATCGATGCCCACCGCGAAGATCAGCATGAAGCGGTTCGTGTGCGGATCTTTCCATTGAACCTCGAATCCCGTCTTGCGATCGATCTCGGTCAGACGATCGCGATTCACCCAGGTAAAGTCCGCCGCGCCGTTGGTCGTGAAATGAAGAGGGCCCACCGCGGGTCCGCCCGGGCTCGTCACCGCGATCTGGCCGGGATCGAGAAAGAGCGGCAGATTCGTCCGCGGCGAAATGCTGCTGCCCAGGCGAGCCGCGAAGAGTCCCGGAAATCCAGGATGTGCGCTCAGGACGCGTTCGGCGCCGGGGCGCGTCAACGTGATCTGCAGGCCGGCATCAAGCATTTCTGTCGCGGAAACGGCGACGGAGGCGATCGATACCAGCCCGGAGCCAAGCAGGTCCGCGTCGTACAATCCGGCGGATGTCGTGCACGTGCCGGGCGGAGGCATCAAGTGTACCGGTCCGACCACGGGCTTCGTGGCGACGGCGCGAGTGAATGAGAATATCGCGTGATCGGTGACGACGCTTCCTGTCCCCGTGCGCAGATGCAGAGATTCGCGAGTCATCACCGCCAGCGCCGTTCCTTTGCCCGGCTCGAGCGGCGCAAGCGGCCATCCGGCGGCCATCGCGCATCTTCCTCCGCGCGACACGGGGATCGTCACAGCGTTGCTGACCCACGCGGCGCGCGGCGAACGTCCATACAGCGGAACAAAACAACCCTCCGGTGTTTCGGCGGGCAGGCGGAAGGTGATCTGGTCCAGCCCGAGCGGCTTCCGCTCGACGCGCACAATCGTCGCCTGCCGCCCGCCAGCAAAAATCTGCGGGTGCGCCTCGACCCCGAGTCCCGTGCCCGCGATCGTCACGATTGCTCCGGGCTTGGCCGGCGCGGCCAACGATGGCGTCGATGCGCCCGCGAACCTCGCCGGTCCCCAGCCCTCGCCGTTTTCCGAGAAAATGCCGAAGCTCGACGCGGCGACTTGAATCGAAAAGGGCTTGCTGGCCTGCCCCCCGCGCGTCACCACGATCTTCCCGGGACCGAGCGGAGCCTCCGCCGGCAGAAAAGCTTCAATACGTCCCGGCGCGGCTTCGATCACGGCAAGCGCGATGGTTCCGGACGCGATAGTTCCAAACGATTGTGTTAGGCTTACTTTGATTTCATTCACGCCCGCACCAAGGCGGACGCCCGCGATCTCAACGCGGGACCCTCTGGCGATAGCTCCGCTGGGAAGCATCGCCGGATGACGGCTGGCGGCGTTGACGATCCCGCCCGGGAGAATCGCGGGCGGTTGGGCGCAGATGATCGACGCTCCGAAAATCAGCAGCCCGATGATCCGGCCGGAGGACAATCGCCGATCTTTCCTGCCCGTTGCCATTCGTCTAGCCTGGCGCGATCTGCGCCGCTCGCGCTGGAAGTTCCTGCTGCTCATTGTAGCCGTCGCGTCCGCCGTCGCCGTCGTGACCGCGGTTTTTGACCTCAGCGACGGAGTCCGGAAAGCTCTCTTTGCGAACGCCCGCCAATGGCTCGGCGCCGATATTCAGGTTCGCTCGAATCGGGCCCCAAGCCAGGAGCAGGCCGATCGGACCGCAGCGGCCGGCTGGACGGCAACGCTCGCCGTCGAGACAGCGGGACAAATTTCCAGCGATCGTACCCACTTCGCCATGGCGGCCATCAAGGCCATCGATCCGAAAAGTTTTCCGTTGTACGGCGCGCTGAAAACGGATCCACCGGTTCCGTTGGACCGGTTGCTGGATGAAGATTCGGCTCTCCTTTCACAAGATCTGCTGAGCAAGCTGGCGACGCGAATCGGCGCAGCCATCCGCATCAGTGGAGCCGATTTCCGGATCGCAGGCGTCGTGCGCGAGGAACCCGACCGCTTCGCCGTCATGCCCCTGGCGCTTTCGCGCGTCATCGTTTCAAGCGACGGCCTCGCTCGCACCGGAATGTTGCAGCGCGGCGCGGGCGCCATCCATCGCCTGCTGATTCGCGTCCCCCGCGACGCGGATCTCGACGCCGCAACCCGACGGCTTGCCGAAATCTTTCCCGGCGCGGAGGTGCAGGATTACCGGCAAAACGCCGCGGGAGTCGCCGGAATCGAAGAGCAGGTCGCCGGATACTTCAGCCTGCTGACGTTCATGAGCCTCGCCGTGGCGTCCCTCGGCATCGGCCTGATGATGCATACGCACGTGCGGCAGAGCATGGACTCGATCGCGATTCTCAAACTGGTCGGCGGCACCTCGCGGCAAACGATGTGGATCTACGCGATCCAGCTTTTTTCCATCGGCGCGGCGGGCGCGGCGCTGGGCTTCCTCGCGGGCATTCTGATCGAGCCTGCCGTCCTGCCGCTTCTCCGCAATTATCTTTCATTCCCGATTTCGCTCGGACCATCGTGGAGCGGCGCAATGGCCGGCCTCGGCATGGGCGCGCTGATGCCATCCCTGTTCGGCGCGAGCGCGCTGTTGTTGGTGCGCGGCGTCCGCCCTAATCTGTTGCTGCGGCGCGATTTTCTCACGGAACCTCCGCGCGCGCCGCGCAAGGTACGAATCGCGCTCGCCGCGGCTGGCGCGCTGCTGACCATCGCCTTGTCGGCGCGTGGAAATGCAATCTTCGCTGGAAAATTGGCAATCGCGATCGCGGCCGGTCTATTCGCCGCCGCGGGAGCCGGAGTTGCGATCAAGACGGCGATACGATCCGCGCTTGGCCGCCTGCGCCGGAAATTGCCCGCCGCGATTCGTTACGGCGCCGGCAACTTCGGACGTCCCGGCAGCCTTGCCGCGACCACGGTCGTCATCGTCGGACTCAGCGTCTGCTTTCTCTACGTCGCCGATCTGCTGCGCGATTCGCTTGCCGCGCAGGTGCTGAGCTATTCGCCGTTTCATGGCGCGAATCTCTACGTCCTCAATGTGGGTCCGCAGCAGCAGGCCGCATTGGTCGATGCGATACGCGCCCGTCCCGGAGTGAAGCGCGCCGATCTCGACCCGTTCCTCGTTCTGCGGCTGCAAACCATCCGCGGTCCGAAAATCCGCAGAACGTGGTTCGCCGCGATTGCGGACACGAAACCTCCGTCGATCGAAGTCGAGCAAGGCGCCTGGTGGAGCCGGGACGACGGCACGCCGCGGATCGCCCTCTCCCGCCGCGCGGCATCGGCCTTGGACGCCAAAATCGGCGATACGCTCGACTTCTCCAACGGACCGGAACTGGTTCGCGTTCGGGTTTCGGAAATTCATCGAACGGTCGGACCGGACGCTCTCCGCTACCACCTGATCCTGAATCCGGCCGCGGTCACCATGACGCGCGTTACCTACAACGGCGCCATCTGGGCGGACGATGCCGCCGTCGATTCCATCCAGGCCGAACTCCGCGTCCGGTATCCAAGCGCGATGGCGCTCAGCCAAAGCGACGTCGCGGCGATCATTCAGGATACGGCCAGCCAGGCAGCCGCGCTGCTCGGGCTGGTCTCGGCGATCGGCGTCGCCGGAGGCGCGGTGATCCTTGCCGTCAGCATCTTCGCGATGCGCTTTCAGCACCAGCAGGAGATCAGTGTTCTCAAAGCGCTCGGCGCGACGCGCGGACAGATCGTGGCCGCGCTGTGTGCCGAATTCACGCTGATTGGCGTGGCCGCCGCGCTGCTCGGAGTGGGCCTGGGAAACGCGCTCGGGGCTTTTCTCGGAAACTTCGCGTTCGAAACTCCGCTCGAAACTTTCTGGAACGGACGCGCGGCTTTGCTGACCGCGGCGTTGACCATACTCGTCACCAACGCCGCGGGGTGGGGCGCGAGCGTCGCACTCCTCAAGCGCAAACCTAACGAGATCCTGCGCGGCGATTAAGCACGGCGGCCGTGGTCATACAGATAATCGACCCGGCCATCGCGCAAGCCATGTCCGCCTGCGAATCGAACAGGTCGCCTTGCATCGCCAGGAAAGCCGTACCCGCATCGGGCGCCGCGGCGACTACGCGCGCTTCCAGAATTTCGTATCCCGAACTCAGGGCCAAAATCAGCAGCACTGGAAATACGTACGTAAACCATCCCGGCGCTTTCATGAACCGCACCAGCGTTTCGCGAAACGGCAGCGTCACCAGAAGCCCGAACGCGAAATGGACCAAGCGATCGTAGTCGTTCCGCGGCAACCCGAAAACATGCTCAACCCAGGCTCCCACCGGCACCCGCATGTACGTGTAATGCGCGCCGATTTCGTGCAGCGCCAGGAAAATCGCGCAGCATACATAGGCCGCCCGCGAAAGCGGGATCGTGCGCCGCGTCAGGACCAGGTAAAAAGTCGCCACAAGCGTCAGCGCGTTTTCCAGCAGCCACACGACCGGATTGACCGGCGCAATCGCGCTCGCAACAATGGCCGCCAGCCAGAAGACCGCTAGCCCATGAAATAAGTCGAGCTTCACGCCGCTTGCGGCCGGCGCCGCCGCAATTCGAGCCACGCGATCGCTCCCATGGCCAGCACCACCCCGATCAGCGCCACCTCCATGTCGTTTTGTGAATCCCACGGGTCGCCCTGCAACGACAGGTAAGCCGACGCCGTGAAGGGCGCCAGCGCGTAGTTGGCGAAAGCTTCCGCAATTTCATAGAAGCCGCTGAGCGCCGTGAGCGTGATCACCGGCGCGAGCCAGGCCAGCACGCGCGAGCCCGGGAAGAACCTGCGAAGAGTTTCGTACGCCGGCAAAGCGAGCAGCAGCCCAAAGGCGAAATGGACGATGCGGTCGTAATCGTTTCTTTGCGCGTGGAAGATCGGTTTCAACCACAACCCAAGCGGGACCTGTTCATAAGTCCAGTGCGCGCCGGCTTCATGCATCATTAGGAACATCCCGATCAGAAGGTAGGAAAACGCGGACAGCGGAAGCGTCCGGCGCGTGGCAATCAGCCACGCAGCCATGATCAGCACCAGCACGTTTTCCAGCACCCACACGCCCATCTCGACCGGACGGACGATGCTCGCAGTCACGCCCACAACGAAAACGCCGCTCAGAATCTTCGAGGCGCGGGAAGACGGGACAAAGCCCATGTGACAAAGCTTAACACTGCGACTCAGCGCGGCCGGATCGTGGTGATATCCTTACCCTCAAATGTCCCCGTCGCTCCGCATCGCGATTCCCCTTGCAGCCTTTCTGACCGTTCCGCTCCCGGCGCAACCCGCCGATTTCAGCGCCGTCGAACGATCCGCGGCCGCCGAACTTGCCCGCCTCCACATCCCGGGCGCTTCGATCGCCATCGTGCGCGACCAGTCGGTGATTTACACCAAAGCGTTTGGAATCGCAAACGTGGAAACCGGCGAGGCGGTCCGCCCGGAAATGCTCTTCCGGCTCGGCTCCACCACGAAAATGTTCACGGCGGCCGCGTTGCTCGGTCTCGCGGCGGAGCGCAGGATCGACCTGCACGCGCCGCTCGGAACATACTTGAAGTTTCTTCCGCCGAAGCTTTCCAGAATCACCGCGGACCAGATCCTGAGTCACACTGCGGGACTCCGCGACGAAGCTCCGATGTACGGCTCGCACGACGACTCCGCGTTGGGCGACGGCATCCGCGCCTGGACCGACGACTGGCTGTTTACATCGCCCGGAAAGATTTTCTCCTATTCGAACCCGGGCTACTGGCTCGCCGGCTACCTGGTCGAAACGCTGTCCGGGAAGCCGTACGCCGACGCCATGGAGGCGCGGCTGTTCAAACCGCTTGGCATGACCCGCACCACCCTCCGGCCGACCCTGGCGATGACGTGGCCGCTTGCCCAGGGACACGAATATGCCGGAGAAAAGTTCACCATCGCCAGGCCCGCCGCCGACAACGCATCAGGCTGGCCGGCCGGATCGATTTTCAGCAACACCCAAAACCTTGCCCGGTTCGCGATCGCGTTCATGAACCAGGGCCGTGTGGACGGAACTCAGGTCCTCGCCCCCGAGGTCATCACGCTGATGTCGACTCCTCATGCCATCCCTCCGGGCGAGCCCGCGGAGGCCTATTGCTATGGCCTGGGATCGCGGCAGTTCCGCGGTGTTCGTGTGCTGGAACATGACGGATCGCGAATGGGATACGGTTCGGAGATCCGCATGCTCCCAGCCCAGCGCGTCGCCATCATCGTGCAAACCAATCGGAGCGGCGCCACACTCCCCGCGACGATGGAGGCAGCCACCGCGCTGCTGGTTCCCCTTAAACCTCCCGCTGCTCCGATCGACGACCAGTCGCCGCGCCTCACCGCGGAGGACATTTCGCGAATCGCGGGTGTCTATCAGAACGGTGCGCAGCGGATCGAAATCGCCGCGCGCGACAATCGCCTGTTCGTCAAGCGTGGCGCGGGAGCCCAGGTCGAGCTGACCAGACGAGGTGAATCCTTGTTCTCCGCGGCGGACACCCGTTTCGTCATCGTGAAGGGCCCCGGCGGCAGGAGCGAATATGTGTTCAGCGGAGGACGCTCCTTCGCGCGAGTGCCCTGAGCGGCACTCCAGCATCGCGCCCCATCTACTGCTGCCCCACCTTCGACATCCAGCTCCCGCCGTCGTTGGTGATCAGTTTCGCCGGGATCGACGCGATGCTCGCGCCATCGTTTGTGATCAGCGATGCGCCGTCGTTCGAGATGATATAGGTGTTGCCGTCATCCAGCCGGATCGTTTGGCCGGCGCGAGCAAAGGACCCGCCGTCGTTGGTGATCAGCGATCCTCCATCGTTCGTAATCAGGTTCCCCTTCCGGTCCACCAGTTGGCCCAGCGCATTCAGCCGCAGCGGAACGCTGATCGCATTTTCCAGGTTCGGCTTCGGGCACGAGCCCGAATTCGCGAAGTCGCTCGCCCCGATACTGAAGCTCAGATCGCCGGCCGGCTTGGGCTTGTACTGCTCCGCCGCGGATCGATAAGAATTCGCGACCGCTTCCAGCGCGAATTGAGTCGACAGATCGACGCCCCACAGCACCGGATCGAAGCTCGTCAAAGCTTTTTCGCCGTACTGATCCGCCAGATCCTGATACTGTTGCGCGATGCTCATCAGAATCGCGTAGTACAGAATGTTTTCCTCGGTACCCTGCGGATCCACCCAGCGCAGCGGATTCCCTTTGCCGTACGCATACGGCTCCGACGAGCGCGGATCGAAGCTCACCACCGGATCGCGCGAGATGAAACGCGCGGTCGAGGCGTCGTAATAACGTTCGCGCACGTTGAACAGCGCGCTTCCCGCCTGATAAACGCCATACATCCCCTGCCACGTGAACGGATTGTCGGTCGCGCCGGCGTGTTCGGCGATTTCACCGTAAGGCGTGATCGCGTAGCTGTCCGTCAGCGCCCCCGCGTCGTCGCTCAGCATCGCCGTGTTGCCCATTTCGTCGAAATGGTAGAACCTGCGCGTGCCGTCCGCCTCGATGCTGTACAGCAGCTCGCCGTCCGGAAGATAAACGTAGTAGCGCAAATCGGCGCCCCCTTGGCGGACGATCGAAAGCGCCGGGAGATTCATCGCGTAATTGAAGACAAAGCTCCGCGTCGTGTTGCCCGTTGTCATCGTCTGGAGCGACCCCAGGCCGTCATAAGTGAACGCTTCCGAATTCGATCCATCCACGAATGCAGTCATCTGCGACGCGAGATTCCATGTATAAGTTCGTCCGCTCTGCGCGGTCACCCGGCCCATCGCATCGTATGTCGACCCGCTGAGCTGCCCCGCGCCGTCGTAGGCGAACTGCGTCGATGCAGCCTGTCCAACGCTCGGCGCCCGCGGCACGCTGCGATCCGCCGAGACAATGTTGCCGGTCCCGTCGCGCGTCACCGCAATCGAGCCGAGGCTCCCGTAAACGATCTTCGTCGCGCGATTGTCGGCATCCCGCGTGACCGTCGTCGCGACGCCGTTGGGATACGTCATCGAACTCATGCGGCTCGCGGCATCGTAGGCCAGAGTCGTTTTTCCGCCGATCCAGTCCGCGATCGAAGCCAGCCTTCCGGACGAATCGTACGCGTACGTCAGAACCTTGCCCGCGGCGTAAGTGATTTTCGCCATGCGGCCCGCGCCATCGTACGCGATCGCGATTCCGTTGCTGTTCGTGATGCGGCCCTTCGCGTCGCGAGTCAACGCAACGTTGTTCGACGAAATGACACGCCCCTCGCCGTCATAGCCGGTATCGATCGCCGTGCCGTCGCTATAGGCCCGCTTTGTCGTGCGCCCGTTGCCGTCCTGCGTGATCGCCACGGTTCCAAGCGGCCAAGTGATTTGCGACAGACTCAAGCCGGTGTAGGAATAACTGGTTGCGTTCCCGAGTGGATCCGTCACCTTCGACTTGCGCCCGAGTTTGTCGTACGCAGTCGTCCACACGTTGCCGTTCGGCGTCGTCACCGCAACCGGCAGCCCTGAAGCGTTGCGCTGAATCGACGTGCTGATCCCGCCCGGTCTCGTGATTTGCGCCGGATTCCCAAGCTTATCGAGCGTCAGGACCTCCGTGTTCCCCAGCGCGTCCGTACGCCCCGTAAGCCGCCCCGACTTGTCGTAAGTAAGCGCGAGCCTGGTGCCTCCACTGGTCGACACATTCGTGACCCGGCCCTCCGCGTCGTACGTGAAGTTGGTGGAATTGCCCAGCGCATCGGTGCTCGATGCGACCTTCCCGTCCGCCGCATACGCGTAAGTGAACATCAGAGCCGAGCCTTTGGAGATTGTCTTCACGCGGCTGTTCGCATCGTAGGTGAAATTCGTCGCCACGCCGGTCGCGTCGGTGATCGACGACACCCGGTCGTTCGAGTCGTAGGTATACGTCGATTTATTCCCCAGCGCGTCTGTCCGCGCGGCAATCTTGTTGTTCGCCGTGTAGAGAAATTTTGTCGATCCCCCCGCGGCATCCGTCGAGGTCTGCGGGAATCCGTTGAAATCGCTGGTCACCGTGGCGGCGCCGGACGCCGGCAGCTTGCTCGCGTACGTGCGTGAAGTGTCGCCTGCGACGGAGAAGGTGAACGTCGAGACGCCGCCGTTCGGATCGGTGATCCGGATCAGCCGCTTCGCCGCGTCGTAGCCATAGGTGGTCTGATTGCCGAGTGCGTCCCTCCGCGACGCGAGCGTCCCATCGGCATTCCACGTGTAGGTTGTCGTCGCGCCGTCCGCGGCGGCGACCGACGTCGCGCGTCCATTGGCGTCATAGGTCCACGTGGTTGTCGATCCGTCTCGCGCCGTCGCGCTCAGCCGGTTCCCGTTCGCGTCGTAAGTCAACGATTCGGACGTGCCGTCGGGATAATCGATTCCGCTCAAATTGTAAAAGGTGAACGGCGTCTGCGTCTGCGCCGTGTACGAATAGCTGGTGGTATTGCCGAGTTTGTCCGTCGCCGAGGAAACATATCCCGTGGCTGTGTGAAAAAGAAATTTCGATTGGTTCCCCAGCGCGTCGCCGCCGCTGGTGCGCAATCCGGCCGAGTCGTTGTTGGCGTTCGACACCGCTCCGAAAGCGTCGAT
>JAIQFJ010000183.1 GCA_020073325.1 Terriglobia bacterium
GTCTACGACAAACACGAGCGCGTGTGGGTCGGCTCCGGCAGCTTCGGACAATCGATGCGCCGCGATCGCACCAATGACGACCTGTAGAGCAGCGCGGCGAGCCGTTCATGCCGTGTGGGTCAGAACCTGGCCCCTCCCGCTTGTAACAGCAAGACAATTCCGACGAGGATGAGTCCGCCGTGCACGTAGAGTTGGAACCGCTGAACACCCATACGCCGGTTCATCACCCGTCCCAGGAACGTAGCCAATACAACCAGGGGCAAAGACAGCAGATAGAATCGGTTGACGGTCGGAGTCCACAGGCCGGCAAGCCGGTAACCCCATAGGCCTGCGAGGCTCGCCGGAAGAAAATATCCCTGCAAAGTCGCCCGAAAATGTTGCGGGGACCACCGGCGCAGTGAACCATAGATCACAAGGGGAGGACCATTCATGCCGTACGCGCCGCCCAGCACCCCCGCCCCGAATCCGAACAGCCAGGCAAACTTGTCGTTCTTCAGCTCACGGTCGTTGCCGCTGAGCAACGAATGCACGGAAAACGCGATAATCACAGCGGCCAAAGCCCCTTTGACGAGCGGCTCGGGCACGGTCCTGAGGAGCATCAATCCGAGCGGGATTCCCAGCATGGTCGGAAGCACCAGCCAGCCCGCACTGCGGACGTGAACTTCCCGCCAGTCCTGCACGACCACAATGAAAGCCACCGTGATCGAGACCAGCACAGCGACCGGAGCCGCCACTTCAACGGGCACCACCAGCGCAAGTAATGGCACGGCCACCAACGCTTCTCCAAACCCGAGCGCCGAGCGAACCAGAGTCGCCATAAACAGCACTCCCGGTATCAGAATTGCCGCTGGTTCCGCCATCATCCTTTTCAAGTCTATCCTGCAATCGATGGTTGGAACGGCGGTTTGACTATCCCGGATCACGCGCCGCGCGTAACTTGGCGGACGCGGGCGGCACATGCCGCAACTTGTCCGGATTGCGCACCGCGTACAGCGCCCGAATGACGTCACCCTCAATCTCAAACGCCGCCGTCTGCACCGGTCCCGCGGGTCCGTCCACAATGACACCGGGCAGTCCATTGATGGTCGCAAAGCGCAGCGTGAAGTCCTCGCGCCATCCTTTGCGCGTGGCGCCAACCAGGAACCGTGCGGCGCGATCGGCGCCGTCGAGCACGTTCAGCGCCGCCGCCACCTTGCCGCCGCCGTCCGTCACGACGCGCACGTCGATCGCGAGCAGCCGCGTCAGCGCATGAAGATCGCCCGAGCGAGTTGCCGCCACGAATGCGGAGATGAGCTGCTCATGTTTCGCATCGATCTCGCCCAGACGCGCCGGCGTCGCGGTGGTGCCACGCGGCCGTACTGCGCGCACGTGCGCGCGTGCGCGGGCGGCAAGCTGGCGGCACGCGGCCTCACTCCGCTCCAATGTCGTGGCCACTTCGCTGAACGAGAAATCGAACACGTCGTGCAGCAGGAAGGCAGCCCGCTCCAGCGGCGACAGCCGGTCCAGCGTCAAGAGCAATGCTACGGACAAATCTTCAGCCAACTCTGTGCGGATGTCCGGCGCAAGCGCCGCCGTGTCGACAACCGGCTCGGGCAGCCAGGGACCGACGTACTCCTCGCGCCGCGCGCGCGCCGACGTCAGCATATCGAGACAAATCCGCGCCGTGGTGGTCATGAGAAACGCTCTCGGATCCGACACTTTGCCGCGGTCCGCCGCGTGCCAGCGCAAATACGTCTCCTGCACCGCGTCCTCGGCGTCGGCGATCGACCCAAGCATGCGGTATGCGAGACCGGTCAGGCGGCGGCGATGCGGCTCGAAGCTGGCGGCCGGATTCGAGCTCGCGCCTGCTGAGCTCATGGCGTATGCACAGCCACATCCGCGGGCGCACGGCCGTGATCCAAGAGCACGGGCGCCCCGGCAACCACGATGCGCGTGCAGGCCTTGCCGTGGCCAAGGGCGTACTTGACGGTTGGATAGATTCGCGCCGCGGCGATTGCGAAAGCCAAACTGATAAGGGCGAGCCGTCCCCAGCGCTGCACGATCGCCTCGCGATACTCGTCGGCAGCCGCATCGTGCGCGAGCGTGGCGCGCGTGAATTTCCACACCAGTGCAACGTCCGGCGGCATGGCGTCGGGATTGTCGGCGAGCACTGCGCGCAGAACCGCGGGACTCACGCCGGCACGCTCCGCCATCGCGACGCCCAGCTGCGTACATGGGCCGCAGTCCTCGTGGCGCACGGCGGTAATGCCGGCGGCATACCATGGCTCGATGGGGATGTCACGCCGAAACTGTCCGAGGGCGGCAGCGCGGGAAAACAACCACGCGGCGCGTGGACTCGCGTCGATTATGTCGCGCATGTAACTGGCGTCGTATTTCCAGTTCCGCTCGAACTTGTCCATCGCTCTCTGAAGTACCCATTTGATCATGACGTTCCTCCTGTCTCCAACGGTGAGACGGAATAGGGCTTGTGAATGTGACATGACGACCACCGCCGGCTGGGGCGGACATGATTTCTTAGGGGCTGAGTGAAATTCGGTTCGTTATCTCATCGCAAAGCCGAGTTATATGGCAAGACGTTTTTCGATGGGCCGGTCCGGAATAAACCAGCGCAACAGCCACGACAACTGCTTTGGACATGTGGAAATGGCGAGCACGCGGACGGAAATGTCCCGCTTCGCACTGAGCCGCGATTTCCGCCATATCGATCCCCGCGCGGCGAAGTCCTGTTATATGAATGAGTTTCCGCGTGCGGCGCTCCACAGCACCGTATCGCCGCTCGCAAAAAGCGCCTCGGGCCGCGCACGAATTGGCCTTCCACAATTGCAGTCGCTGTTTGAATGCAGATTCTCCGTCACAAAACGGATCAGGATGCCACAACCCATACAGTGCTGACAAAAAAATATCTCCTGGCGATGCTTTGCGCGGGGGGCATGGCGCAGGCTGGATTGATCTTCGATAACGGGTCCCCGAACGTGACCAACGCCCGCGACATCAGCCTGTTTCGATCCGCGGATGATTTCACCGTTGGCGCTGTGACCGTTGGAGCCGTCCGGTTCTGGATCACGACCACCAGCCCGATCCAGACGGACCCGCAGACAAACTTCAGCGGCAGCATCACTTACGCGATCTATAACGACAGCGCGGGCAGCATCGGGTCGCTGATTACGTCAGGCACCGTGAATGGCCTCGTCAGCGTTTACTCCGGCCTGACGCATTCGGGTTCGAATGCGAACATTAACGTCCTCGACTTCAACCTTCTGGCTCCCCTGTCGCTTTCCGCGGGCACGTACTGGCTGGAATTGCATGAAGGCGCCACCTTGTCCACAAGCGACGGCACGAACATCGGGTGGGAGCTCGCCAACGATACCAGCGGGAACGCGAAACAAGGCTTCGCCGTCGATGGCTTGCCGGTAAATGGCGTCAATGACGAACTTGCGTTCCAGCTTTTCGATTCTCCTTCGGGGTCCGTGCCCGAGCCCCAGACGGTTGCGCTGGTCGGCGCCGGACTCCTGTTCTCCGCTGCTGGTCTGCGCCATCGGCGCAACACCCGCTAGGACACGACACGTCAACTCATTCCCGAAGCTTCAAGCGCGCCATGAGATCTGTAAATCTCGGATCACCGTGCAAATTCTTGAAGCCCGGATCGCGATTGAGCGCGCTCAACGGAATTCCTTCGCGATCGTCATACGCTTTCTCCAGCCATTCGACCTTCTCTCCAAGTTGCGCGTAGGCTTCCGCGATGTCTGTGGGACCGAACCAGTTCTGCTCCGGTTCCCCGATGGTTTGCAGCCCCAGGTCGAGATAGCCTCGCCAAGCGTCCGCAGCGCGACCGGATCGCGCCGCTTTTCGCAATACCGCCGCATGGCCGGCCGCGAGCCTGGGAGACGTGCCGACCAGAATTTCTCCTTTTTCAAATTCTTCAATGGATTCCTGATAGCGCCCCTGCCGTGCGAGTCCAACCGCGAAAAGCAACCGTGTCCTTCCATGGTTTGGATCGATTTCCAGCGCGCGGCTCTTTCGATGGCCCGGCGCAAGGATTCGATCCCATCCCGGATACCCGCCGGACCTCCTCGCGGGTGATCAGTTCCCCTGGACGATCCAGGAGCATCGCCAAAACGGCGACCGGCTGCCCTTCGAGCCTGACGCGGGTTCCGAAGTTCCCCGAGCGTTAAAGCTTTTATTTTAAGCGCGTTCCGGAATCGCCCAGATTTGACTCAAGATGCCTTGAACCGGGTGCGCCATTCGGGCGATTCTCGCGGACGAGAATCGCTCCGCTCTTCGAGGTACCCGTCGAACCAAAGCACGGGATTGAGGATTCACATAAGGAGAAAGCGCATGACGAATTCGAATCGGCGTTCCTTTCTGTGCGCCGGCATTGCTTTCTTTCCACTGGCCCTTTTCGGTCAAACCGCTCGAACTTCCACAAAGGTCGATTCCGGCGCAGACCCACGCACGGCGGCCTGTTCGTGATGGAGCATCGCAGCCGAAAGCAGGGCTAGGACGAGTGGTTCTATGTCATCGAAGGGGACTGCATCATGGAAATCGGACCGAAGGCTTCCAGTTGAAGGCTGGCGATTCAGTCCTGGGGCCTCGGGAAATACGCACGCCTGGGCATTCGCGGGCGATACTCCCGGAAAGATGCTCATCGCCTTCGCTCCCGCGAACAAAATGGAGGAATATTTCCGTTCGTTCAAGCCTCGCGGCGGCACGGATTCGAACTGGAACGATCCTCAAGATATCGAGCGCAGTCACGCTTACGGCATCGACCTGCTTGGACCGCCGCTGTCGCTTGAATAGGAATGCTTCCGATACCGTTGCGAGATGTCATTGGTTCGTAACTAGATTCCTGTCAGACGGTTCCCAAAAAACGGCGCTGCTCACGTCGTATAGTCAGCGCGCGAACAGAGGAACACTCTGAAAGCCCCTGAGGTCTCCACGTCTGATCGCGCGGCCTGAGATCTGACATTAAAGGACGGAATCTATGTGGAATCGAATCGGGATTCTTGCGCTCGCAGTGTGCTCACTCGCCCGCGCGCAATATACGACGGCGAGTCTCGGCGGAAACGTAATGGACACGACAGGCGCCCGCATCGCCGGGGCAAGGCTTTCCGTAAAGAATACGGATACGGGATTTGCTCTCTCCACCGATGCGGGCGAGGACGGAGCGTTTCTCTTTCCTCGCCTTCCCATCGGAAACTATGAACTGACCGCGGACAAATCGGGATTCTCTACTTACGTGCAGAAGGGGATCCAACTCACAGTGAATCAGATCGCCGATCTGAACGTCGTTCTGAAAGTCGGCCAGGTCACCGAGACCACCACGGTTGAGGCGAACGCCGATCTGGTGGATACGCGTAGCGGCACCGTGAGCCAACTGGTCGATCAGGAGAAGATCACGCAATTACCTCTGAACGGCCGGCTGGCGCAGCGGCTCGTCTTTCTCAGCGCAGGAACTCTGGACCTGGGACGCAACGGCTGCCGGATCTGCGGAAACGGCGGTGTTTATCCGAATGAGCAGACAGCGGGAGTCAATGGAGCAGGCATGGGACAGGTGAATTATCAGCTCGACGGAGTGGGCCACAACGATACCTATCTCAACGTCAACGTTCCGTTCCCCAATCCCGACGCGGTACAGGAGTTCAATCTTCAGGCAAATAATTTCACGGCCGAATACGGAAACGCCGGCGGCGGAATCGTGAATATCGTGACGCGCTCGGGGACGAATCAGATCCACGGCTCGGCATTCGAGTTTCTTCGCAATGGAGACCTGAACGCGCGAAATTTTTTCGCGCCCACGCAGGACACTCTGAAACGGAATCAGTACGGAGGCAGCGTCGGCGGGCCGATCCGCAAGGATAAGCTGTTCTTCTTCGGGACCTACCAGGGCACACGGGCGACAAGTGCGGCTTCAGGGAACATCGCGTTCGTTCCCACCGCGGCGGAGCGGACCGGCGACTTCTCCGGGATTTCGAAACAACTGATCGATCCGGTCACCAGCCTGCCGATCGCGGGCAACAAGATTTCCGTGAGCCGGCTGGATCCCGTGGCCCAGTACATACTCGGTCACATTCCGTTGCCCAACGGTCCCGGCCGCCAGTTGACGTATCTCGGCACGGCCAGCGTTTCCAGCGACGACCAGTTCATGCCCAAAGCGGACTACGTCAACGGTAATCACCAGTTGAGCGTGCGTTATTTCTACACGAAATTCAGCCAGCCCGCCGTGATTCCGCCGAAAGACAACATTTTGGCCGCGAACAATCAGGGCAACGAAGTCCGCGTGCAGAACGTCGGCGTGAATCATACGTACACGTTTTCTCCGCGCATGCTGCTAAGCAGCACCTTCGGGTGGAACCAGCAGACCGGCGGGACGCTCTCAAGCGCTCCGTTCAGCCTGGCCGATGCAGGGGCCAAGATTGCGTCGGCTGCTCAGTCGAGTCTGAAGGCTCCGCCGGAATTGAACATCGGCGTAAGCGGAGGCTTCGGAGTCAACACCAATCACTTCGGCACGTTCGACCGCGGCGATTACACCTGGCGTGAAAATCTCACCTGGATTCGCGGAGCGCACGAATTGCATTTCGGCGGCGAGATGGTGCGCCTCAACAACGACCTGTTCAATACGTTCGGCATGGCGGGTGAGCTGTCGTTCGGGAATCTGTCGGGCGACGGGTTGGCGGATTTCGTTCTCGGGCAGATGGAGGAATTTTTCCAGGGCGGCGGCGAATTCAAGAATATGGTGGGCACCCGCGCGAGCCTATTCGCACAGGACAACTGGAGACTCAACTCGCGGCTGACGCTGAATCTCGGCATGCGCTGGGATCCATGGCTGCCGTACAAAGAGACGTCGGGCCGCGTGGTGTGCTTCGCTCCCGGCTCGCCGTCGTCGCGATTCCCGAATGCCCCGGCTGGACTGATTTTCGGCGGCGATCATGGCTGCCCCGAAGCCGGAGCGCCGGCGCGCCTGGACCCGTTCGCCCCGCGCTTCGGATTTGCTTACCGGCTCACCAACGACGGAAAAACCAGCCTGCGCGGCGGCGCCGGCATTTTCTACGTCCCGATTCAATCGAACACGTACAACGTCTACGCCGATATCGCTCCGTTCGCGCCGACGTTCGATATCACGGACGTTTCGCTCTCCGATCCTTTCGGCAGTGCGAAGATCGCGAATCCGTTCCCGGCGCAATACGGGCCGACGATTCCCAACAAGAACGTTGCGTTCACGCTGCCCGTCGCGGTGCGCGCCGTGTTCGATCAGGGGTTTAAAGTGCCGACGCTCTATAGCTGGAATCTGTCGCTCGAACGCCAGTTCGGAAAAGATTGGGTGGGCCGCGCGGCGGTGATCGGGAACAAAGGCACGTACATGTTCGCGCAATCTGAAAATTCCCGCGAGCTGAACCCCGCGATCCTCGGCCCCGGCGCGACGCAGGCCAACACGGATGCCCGGCGCCGTTATCAGAGCTTCGGGCCGATCGGCGGATACGAATCGGGCAACAACACGCACTACAATTCACTGCAACTCAACCTGGAGAAGCGTTTCAGCCACGGATATACGATCCTGGCCAGCTACACCTGGTCGAAGAAGATCGACGACTACAGTTGGACCGATCCCTATAGCCGCGCGTTCGACCACGGCTTATCGCGGGAGGATGTTCCGCAGAATTTCAAATTTTCGAATGTGTGGCAAATTCCCAACGCGCCGGTTCACGGCGTCGCGGCAAAGATCGTCAACGGATGGATGCTCAACAGCATCTGGACCGCGCAGAGCGGCCTGCCCTTCAGCATCATGAGCGGCCGCGACAACTCGCTTTCCGGCGTCGGCCGCGATCGCGCCGATTATCTGGGCGGCGATCCGATGCTCGACACGGGACGGCCGGACGGCCAGTTGATCGCGCGATACTTCAACACTGCCGCATTTGGCCCCAACGCGATCGGGACGTTCGGCAACTCGGGCAAGAACATTCTACGCGGGCCGCGCTACTTCGATGTCGATTTCGGAGCGACCAAGCGCACGAACGTCACGGAAAGAGCTTCGCTCGAGTTTCGCGCGGAATTTTTCAACGTCTTCAACAACGTGAATTTCACCAACCCGAACTCGAATCAGTCCTCGGGGCAGTTCGGACGCATCACGTCGGCGCTGGATCCTCGAATCGTGCAATTCGGATTGCGGCTGCAGTTTTGAAGCGCACCGGTCGGGCTCCTCTGCCATCGGAGGTCGGAGGAGCCCGAATTCACTTGGCTCAAACCGAGAAGTCATTGATCCGTAACCATATTCCTGAGGTCCGCGCCCCAAAAAGAGCCGCGCGCCGCGTCTTATCCTTATCGCGCGAACGAAAGCGCGCGTTGGTGTGTCATCCCGGATCTTCATCCACGAAATCTATCTCGGCGAGAGCCGCGCGGAGCCGCCGCCGCGCGAACGAATGCATTTCCGGCAGGACGTAGAGCGGTGTTTTCTGGAATTTCGGGACCAGGTTTTCCGCTATCTCCGCGCGCTCGGCTGCGAGCATTCGACGGCCGAAGAGATGACCCAGGAAGCGTTCCTTCGCCTGTATCGAGCGCTGCAATCCGGCTCGCGCGTGAACGATCGCCGGGCCTGGGTGTTTCGCGTCGCGCGGAATCTTTACATCGACCAGCGGCGCGATCATCAGCGCTATCTGACGGCGTGCCAGGAAGAGCCGGCGCTGCGCGATCGCACGCCGAGCGATGCGGCTCCCGACCCGGAGCAGCAGGCGTTGCGTCGCGAACGCGTTCGTCTGATTGAAGAAGAAGTCCTCCGGCTGCCCGAACTGCAGCGCGAGTGCATGCACTTGAGGGCGCAGGGCCTGCGGTATCGCGAAATCGCGACGGCCCTCGACATCACGCTCTCCGCGGCCGTCGAATGTGTCCGCAGCGCAGTCAAAAAATTGGGCGGTATCGCGAGCGAATGAACCGATGAATCTCCCCCGCCGCATCCATTCCGCGCCGTCCCCCGCGCATCCCAGCGAGGAGACGCTGCTTCTCTTTCTCGACGGCGAACTGCCGTCCCGCCAGGCGCCGGCGATTCGCGCTCATTTGCATCGATGCTGGGATTGCCGGGCGAAAGCGGAGAAATTTCAGAAGGGCATCTACGCGTTCGTCGACTACGCCGAGCAGCGCGTTTTGCCGCAAGCGGGCGAGCCTCCGAATGAATGGCGCGGCTTCGCTCCGCTGCTCGATCGCGCGGCGGCCGCGTCGCTGGAGCACCCCGGCTGGTTGACCCGCTATCGTCAGCGATGGATGACGGTCGCGACCGCCGCCATCCTCGCGATCGTGTTTGTCCTTTGGCCGATGAGTGCGCCGCCGGCGCTTTCGGCGAAGGAATTTCTGGCGCATGCCCGGAGTTCTCGCCGCATTGCAACGTTTTCGAAGCGCAGGATTCGGATTCACGTCAACGGGCGGCAGGCAGGCGGAGCCGCGATCCGATCCGCTTTCACCGAAGCGAAGCTGGACTGGTCCGATCCGCTCAACCCCGACCGCTTCGCCGCGTGGCACGCTTCGGTCAAAGCGCCAATCGATCGCCTCACGAAGTCGGACCGGTCTGTGACGCTCGCGACCAGCGCCAATGAAGGACTGATTCGCGAAGCGTCCTTTACGCTTGACGCCGGGGATTGGCATCCCACCGATGAATCGCTGCGCTTCGAGAGCGGAATGAACGTCGAGATTTCCGAGGTCACGGACACAAACGAACCCCCTGTGGAGATCGCAGCGCACCGCGAGCCCGCGCACGTTCCGGCGACTCCCATCGGCGCACAGGAATTTCTCGCGGCGGAAATGGAGGCTCGGGTCGCGCTGCACGCACTCGGAGCGGACCTGGGCGAGCAGTGGGAGATCGAGCGCGCCGCGGATGGCAGCGCGATCGTCACCGGGATTTTCAGCACGAAAGACGAGTTCGAATCCGCGGAGCAGGCGCTGTCCCGGATTCCGCATTTGAGTGCGCGGCTTCAACTCGCCCCGGAAGGCGCCGTCGAAGTTCCTGCCGATTCGCCCAACCAGGTGATCTCGCCTATGGCGGCCGAGCCGCTGTTGCGCGATCAACTGCGGAAGACCTTTCCCGACGGCGGCGCGCGCGCCGCATTCATCAATCGGGTTCTTGCGGCCTCGGACGAACAACTGGTGCGCGTGCTCGCGCTGAAACGGCTCAAGGATCGATACCCGGCGGCCGCGGAATCGGAACTGGACGATGCGACGCGGCAAAAGCTTCACGCCCTGGTGGACGATCACCTCGTGCATTTGCGGAAGCAATCCGCTTTGTTCGCGATGTCTCTCGAAGCGATCGTCGACCTGCCGGCCGAACCGCCAAGAGGAGAGGCAGCCTCCTGGCAGCAGCAGGCTGAAGCCGCGTATCGGTCGATTGAAGCGATCGATCAACTCTGCACGGAGTTGTTGAGCGGCGCCCCGCGCACCACACGCGACGCGGCGCAATCCCTCCGGTTGCTCCAAGCAAGCTATCAAGCTCTGCGAAGCGCATTGGATCTGCGGTAATCCGCATGCGGCTCTGGGGTCTGTTTCTGATCACGACGGCGGCTTTCGCGCAGAACGCTGGATTGTCGGGACTGATCCGGGACGGCTCCGAAGCGGTGGTGCCGTATGCGACGGTGATGGCGCTCAATACGCGAACCGGAGTGCGCCGCACCACCCGATCGAACCCGGAAGGCTACTACAACCTGACCGCGCTGCAGCCGGGGATCTACAAGGTCACGGCACACGCGACCGGGTTCGCGATGGCGATCCGCGACGGGATCGAACTCGATGTCGCTGCCCGGGCCCGGCTTGATTTCAAACTCGCGGTGGGAACCGTGGAGTCGACGATTCAGGTCGATTCGTCATCGGATCTCTCCCTGGACGACGCCGCGCTGAGCACGTTGATCAGCAGATCGATCATCGCGGAGGTGCCGCAATATCTTCGAAGCTGGGACGATCTTGCCGGGCTCGTCGCCGGCGTCGAAGGCTATCGCTACACGGAGCAACCCGGGTCGCCGAGTTCGCACAAGCAAGGCCAGTTTTCGGTGCATGGCGGCCGCCAGACGCAGAATAACTGGATCCTCGACGGCATGGACAACAATACGTTCTCGACCAATACCATCGAGGACACGCAATTGATGGTGCGCCCATCGATCGACGCGGTAGAGGAATTCAGAGTGATCACCAGTCCCTACAACGCGGAGTACGGCAGGAATCCCGGCGCGGCGATCTCGGTGAGCAGCAGGGGCGGCGCGAACACGTTTCACGCGTCCCTGTATGAGTACGTCCGCAACCGGATTTTCGACGCCAACACGTTTTTTGCGAATCGCGCCGGGCTCCAGAAGCCTCGCAACAATCAAAATTTATTCGGCGCCACGGCCGGCGGGCCGGTGATCGCGAATAAGCTGTTCTGGCTGATCGATTACGAAGGCACGCGCACGCGCCAAGGAATCCTGAGGCAGACCAACGTGCCGCTTCCAGGCGAACGGCTCGGCGATTTTTCGCCCGAAACAGCCGGCAAGCTCGGCGTGGTCTATCCGACGATTTACGATCCCGCGACGAACGCTCCTTTCCCTGGCAACCGCGTTCCCGCGACTCGCCTGGATACCGCCGCTCTCAAAATCGAAAGTTATTTTCCGCAGCCGAATTCGGGCCCATCCGATATCAACGATTACGCTCGCAACGCATCGATCGTGGACGACACCGATCGCGACAACGGCCGGCTCGACTGGCATCCCGACGATGCAGACTCTCTCTTTGCGCGATACACCTTCATCTCGCGCCATCGCGACGTGCCGGGATTCTTCGGGGGCCTCGCCGACGGGACGAATACAGGCGGATGGGGCAACCGGTCGATCGCGAGCCAGGGCGCGCTGATCGCCTGGACCCGAGTTCTTTCGCCGAGGATCGTCAACGATTTTCGCGTTTCTTTCAATCGCAACCGCTCGTTTATCACCCAGGAGCCTTTCGGGCAAGGCAAGCCGTCCGATTTCATTCCGGGTATTCCGAGCGATCCGCTCTCCGACGGCGGCCTTCCACAGACGTCCATTCGCGGATACACGTTCATCGGCTCGCCGGACTATCTGCCGGGCCTGGAAACGCCGACGCAGGTCCAGTTCCGCGACACATTTTCGTGGAACAGCGGTTCCCACGCGCTGAAATTCGGGGCAGACTGGCGCAACATGCGGAACGTATGGCGTGATATCCCGGCCACGCGCGGCGAGGTCGATTTCAACGGCCAGTTCACCTGTGCTCACGATGCTTCGGGTCTGTGCGTGGGGAGCACGGGTCTTTCTTACGCCGATTTTCTTCTTGGCCAGGTGCAGGAAGCGTCGCTATCGAATCTGTT
>JAIQFJ010000594.1 GCA_020073325.1 Terriglobia bacterium
CCGAACGGAAATCGTACATCGACGCGCTGCGGGCAGATATCGAAAAGCTGAAGAAGGAGCAGCCTCCGCATTTCCCATATGTTCACGGCGTGATCGTTGCGGAGAAGCCGCAGGATTTGAAGTTGAGTCTTCGCGGAAGTCCCTATAATCTCGGCGAGGAAGTCCCGCGGCATTTCCTATCGGTGCTCGATCCGGCTCCGCTCGCGGGCGGCAGCGGACGGCTCGACCTGGCGGAACAGATCGTGAAGCAGCCCATCGCGATGCGCGTGATCGTGAATCGCGTCTGGCGCTCGCATTTCGGGACAGGCATTGTCGATACGCCGAGCAACTTTGGAATTGCCGGGGAGCGTCCGACCAATCCTGAGTTGCTCGAATATCTCGCGCAGTGGTTTGTCGAGAACGGAATGTCGCTCAAGAAGCTCGATCGCGAAATCATGCTGAGCACGGTGTATCAGTTGAGCAGCAGCAGTGTGAAAGAAAATGAAGACAAGGATCCCGCGAATCGCTTCTACTGGCGCTCGAACCGGCACAGGATGGATTCGGAACAGATCCGCGATTCGATTCTGGCGTCGGCGGGATCGCTCGACACAAAGATGGGCGGGCCGGCCGAGCCGTTGACGCCCGATTACAAGCGCCGCACGGTGTACGGCAAGGTTAGCCGCTACCGGCTGGACGATTATCTTCAGCTTTTCGATTTTCCGAGTCCTAATATTTCCGCCGAGAAACGCTTCACGACGACGGTCCCGCTGCAGCGGCTGTTTTTTATGAACAGCGATTTCGTCCAGCAGCAGGCTGAGGTGCTGGCGCTAAAGGTCGCGGGCGAGGCGGACACGACGGCTCGCATCCGCAAGACCTATCGCCTGGTGTACGGTCGCGAGGCGTCGCCGGACGAGGTGAAACTGGGCCTGGATTACCTGCGCGCGGAGCCGATGCAGGAGTACGAAGAGCAGAAGGCAAAGCCTCCCAAGAAGGAGCAGCCCGAAGAGGACGATTCTGATGAACCCGGCTTCACGGCGGGAGGAATGATGTCGGGCATCGGTCCCCGGGCGAAGGGTGAGGACAAGAAACCGATGCTGCCGCCGACAGCGTTTGGCCGGTACGTAAAGGTCTTGCTCAGCTCCAATGAATTCCTGTTTGTGAATTAAGATGACTGCCCACAAGAGTAAATCGCCTTTGACCCGGCGCGAAGCGCTGTGCCGCGTCGGCAACGGATTCGGCATGATGGCGTTCGCCGGCATGATTGCGGATTCGGTCGCGCGGGCCGGCACCGACTTTACGCCCAGGGCCAAGCGCGTCATTTTTCTTTATATGAACGGCGGACTGTCGCAAGTGGACAGTTTCGACCGCAAGCCGGCGCTCGAAAAATATCACGGCCAGCCGCTTCCCGGCGGATCCATCGCCACCGAGCGCAAGACCGGCACGCTGATGAAATCGCCGTTCGCCTGGAAAAAGTACGGCCAGTGCGGAATGGAGATCAGCGAGCTTTTTCCGCACGTCGGCGAATGCGCGGACGATATCTGCTGGATCCGCTCGGTCTACACCGATATTCCGAATCATGAGCCCGCCATGCTGATGATGAACACCGGGTTCAGCCAGGCCGGCCGTCCTTCGCTGGGCGCGTGGCTCACCTACGGGCTCGGGACGGAAAACAACAATCTTCCCGGCTACATGGTGCTGTGTCCCGACGTGCCGACCACGGTGGGGCCTCCGCTGTGGAGCAACGCGTTCCTGCCCGCGATCCATCAGGGAACTTTCATATCCGACAAGGTCTCCGAACGTCAGGCGGAAGAGCTGATCGACAAGAAATTCGATCCGAAGAAGCTCGTCTCCTACATCTATAACGAAAAATTCAGCCTGCAGGAGCAGCGCCGCGAAATGGACCTGCTCGAAAAGCTGGACCAGATTCGCAACGTCCGCGATCCTCAGCTTGAAGCGTCCATTAAATCGATGGAGACGGCCTACCGGATGCAGACCGAAGCGCCCGAGGTGTTCGACATCCGCAAGGAATCCGAAGCGACTTTGAAGATGTACGGCACCGGCAGCACGGCGCGCGGTTGCCTGATGGCCGTGCGCCTGGCGGCGCGCAACGTGCGCATGGTGCAGGTTTACTACGGCAAGGGCGACCCGTGGGACGCACACTCCGATATCCAGGCGCACCGCAAGAACGCCAAGGATTCGGACCAGCCGTTCGCGGCGGTCATCAAAGATCTGAAATCGCGCGGCATGCTGAAGGACACGCTGGTGGTGTGCGGATCGGAGTTCGGCCGCACGCCGGTGCACGAGATCGGCAATGGCGCCGGCGCGGCGCAAAACGGCCGCGACCACAATCCGTTCGGCTTCACGATGTGGTTAGCCGGCGGCGGTGTAAGAGGCGGAACCATCTACGGCGCCACCGACGATTTCGGTTTCAAGGCGGTCGAGAAGCCGGTCCACGTGCACGACCTGCACGCCACGATTCTGTATCTGATGGGGATCGACCACACCAAACTCACCTATCGTTACAGCGGCCGCGATTTTCGGCTGACGGACGTATCGGGTAATGTGATCCGCGACATTATTGCGTGATGGCCGGGCCGCCTGTTAGGGCTTCGCCGACTTTAAC
>JAIQFJ010000184.1 GCA_020073325.1 Terriglobia bacterium
CAGGGCGACAATGGAGAACGTCGTGAGCAGCATGCCGCGAAGCCGCTGCTGTGCAAGCGATTGGTCCACCTGCTCCTGCATCGTACGGACCTGGTAAATCGGCACGTTCGGATCGAGTTTCCCGATCGCCGCGCGGATCGCGCCCACATGGCTGGCCGGGTCGTCCAGCGTGCGGACCACCAGCGTTTGGCCGGCGATGGTGGTCTGCGTATAGGCCGTAAAAACCTCGCGCCGCGGCGGCTCGGAAAGGCTCAGTTCGCGAAAACTTCCGGCGACACCCACCACTTCGAACACCATCGGGGCGCCGCCGACGTCCATCGCCACCTGATGTCCGACCGCGTTGCCGTTCGGAAAAAATTCGCGGGCGAAGACGTCGTTCACGATCATCGCTTTGGGCGTGTCGGGCCGATCCGTCCAGTCGAAGTCGCGTCCGGCCAGCACCGGAATTCCCATCGCGTGAAAATATCCGGGCGCGATCACGCGATTGTCGAGCAGGACCTTGGTCTCCTCCGTGCGGGCCGGCTGTGTATCGGGCCACACGCCCGCCCAGTTGCGATCGGACTTGAGCGGCAGCCAGTTGGTGGCCGCCGCGCTTTCGACACCGGGCATGTCGAGCACGGTGCGGAGAAGCTGCTGATAAAACTTGCGGCACTCTTCCAGGTCGCGATACTTCGGACCCATGGCCGCCACCTGCAGGGTCAGGACGTTGCGCACGCGATAACCGGGGTCGATCGAGTTGAGCGCCTGCAGGCTTCGCGCCAGCAGTCCCGCGGTGGCGGTCAGCACCACGCCCAACGCGACCTCGACAATCACCAGCGTCGAGCGGAAGCGGTTGCCGGCGCGTCCTGACGAGCCGCCGTGACCGCCGTCCTTGAGCGCATCGGTGAGGCTGACGCGCGTCGCCCGCAGCGCCGGAACAATTCCGAAAATCATTCCCGTGATGACGGAGATCGCGACGGCGAACAGCAGCACCGTCGCATCCATGTGAATTTCAGACGCGCGAGGCAAGGCGCGCGGATCGTAGCGGATCAGCAGGCGGACTCCCGCGATCGCCAGCGGCAGCCCCAGCGCCCCGCCGATCAGCGCCAGCGTTCCGCTTTCGATCAGCATCTGGCGGATCATGGCCGCGCGGCTCGCACCGATGGCCGCGCGCAGCGCCATCTCGCGGACGCGCGCGGCTCCTCGGGCCAGCAGCAGGCTGGCGACGTTCGAACACGCGATCAGCAGCAGACATCCCACGGCCGCCGCGAAAATCCACAGCGACCGGCGCACGCCCCCCACCGCCCGGTCGAGAAACGTGGTGAGCGTGATCGCATAGCCCTTGTCGTTGAAAAAGCGTTTGTCGAAATCCGCCGCGAATGCATTCGCCTCGGCCTTAGCCTGCTCGACGGTCACGCCCGGTTTCAAGCGGCCGAAGGCGCGCACCTGCCGGCTGCGCCGCGCGGTCACATAAGAAGAGTCCAGTTGCAGCGGAGCCCACATGTCGTAATCCGCTTCCATCGGAAATCCCGCGGGCGCGATCCCGACCACTTCATACGGGATTCCGTCCAGCGTGACGCGCCGCCCGAGAATCGCCGGATCGCCGCGGAAATGCCGCTGCCAGTAGCGATGGCTGAAGACCACTTCCATCTCGTGCCCCAGCCGATGCTCGTCCGGGAGGAACACGCGACCCAGCGCGGGCATGACGCCGAGCGTTTCGAAAAATCCCGGGCTGACGCGCCCGCCCTGAATGGTTTCCGCGTCGCCGTCGCCGCTGACGATCCACGCGCCGGCGATGATTCCCGCTACCTTTTCAAATGAATGGCTGCGATTCCGAATTTCCGTAAAATCCTGCCCGACCAGCCCGGACGATCCGGACGCCATTTTCGGCGGCGTTCCCGAGATCCAGATCAGGCGGCCGCTGTCGGGATAAGGCAGCGGTTCCAGTAAAAGGTTGTGGACCAGTGTGAAGATCGCGGTGGTCGCGCCGATTCCCAGCGCGAGAACGATCGCCGCCGTCAGCGTGAACGCAGGTTCGCGCACCAGCATCCGAAATCCGTACCGAAAACCGGACATAAACTTGAGGATTATCTCACAGATTTAGCGGTTAATTCAGTGCGGCCGTCCAGCCAGGACGCGCCTTCAGCCGGATTGGAGATCTTTCCGGAGAGAATCGCCAGTGCGAAATCCGCGGTTACGACCGCCGAAAATGGCCGGTCATAATTCACCGGTTGATGATTCCCCGCGAACTTCACGATGAACGGCACCTGCGGCGATTGTCCGCTGGCGGTCAGTTCCTGCAGCTCTTCGGTCCAGCCCTGGCGGCCTTTCCACACATCCGGCCGAAGGCCATGATCGGAGCTGACGAGCACGGTAGTCGAGTCCCACACGCCTTTCTGTTCCATGTCACGACGCAGCTCGCCCAGCGTGCGGTCCACCAGCGCGAGATTATCGGCGTAACTCAATTTGTCATTTAGAGCAAAATCGCCGCGCTCGCGACTATAAATTCCATACAAATGCGGAATGGGAAAATGTTCGAAAACCAGGCCGAATTTCGGATCCACCGCGGCATCGAACGCCTGTTTGCGAATCTCGAAGTACTGCTTCTGCTGGCGGCGCTGAACGTACTGGTCGCGCGATGCGGTGTTCGACTCGTCGCGCAGGCGCAGCATGTCCACCACGTTCGAGAACTGCAGCTCGAACAAGAACAGAATTGCCTTGCCGATACCTTCATCCGCCACGCTGATCTCGCGCAGCAGCGCCGCGGTCGGATGCCCGTTCGGAACTTCGGTGCACTGGGTCACCATATCGCCGATCACGCGGCAGTAGGGATGATGCCAGCCGACCAGCGCGGTATTTACGCCCAGTTCATGAGCGCGGCCGAAGACATTCGGCTCGTCGCGCCAGGACACCGGCTTCGTGCCGTCCTCCGGAAACAGGCGCAGAGTGTTCAGGTTCACCAGTTCGACGCGCGAGTAGATCCGTCCGTCGATCAGCGAGGGCAGCGCCATCATGGTCCACGAAGCGGTCTGAGTGGCGTGATCGGCCACCAGCGATTCGGCGCGCAGGCGGTCCAGCTCCGGCAGAGCGACCACCGGACGCCGGACGTCGAACGCCAGGCGCTGGTCGAATTCGTCGAACAGCAGCCACAACACGCGGCGCGGCGTTTTAGGCTGGATCATAGCGAGCGGCGGGCGAGGCACAAAGGCGCTTGGCGGCGGCGCGCTCAATCTGGCCCATGTGAAATCGATCAGCAGAGCGGGCAGCAGTAAGGTCAACAAAAGCGCGGCGCGTTTTGCGGCATTCACCATGCGCGCGTTGCCTCTTGCGGCCAGAATCATGCCGACGAAAAGCGTCGCTTCAATGGCCAGCAGCGCGATGTTGGTGCCCAGGTCGTAGCGCTCGCCTTCGGTGTTCCAATAGCGGCGGACCGATTCCAGCGGGAAAATCAGCATTAACAGGAATCCGGTGTGCGCGATCCTCAATTTTCCCGGCGTAGGATTGCGGACCACCCACTGCCAGGCGAGCCAGAACGCCGCGGTCAGGATCAGCCCGCCGAGGATGGTGGCATACAGCAGCGTCGGGTCGGCCGGACCGCTGCGGTAATATTCCATCGACCGTTCTTTGAGATGTTCCAGGTCGTACCAGCGCCGCAGGAAGCACAGGTTGCCGAGCGAGAAACAGATCAGGAAATCTTTCAGTTGTTGTTTTGCCGCCGGCGATAGAGATAGAGCCATCGGTGCATTCCGTCGATCCGTCTGGATCGCACCAGGTCGAAGCTCCGCGCCGCGGCGGCCTCGAACCCGGCCTGAGTCAAATGAGAATATAATTCGTCTCTGCCGCGCACGATCTTCTGAAACATAGGATCGTCAGGCGCGACAAATTCGATGAATAGATACTCGCGCGTGATTTCGGCGGCGAGCGCGAAAACTTCCTCGAGCGGAACCCGCTCGGTCACCACGATGTGATGCAGCACGGCCAGCATCATCACCATGTCGAACGATCCCCTGGCGCGGTCGAGAAACGACGCGCATTCCTGATTGCGCCATCCCATCGCCGGAGTGGGGCGCGTCAGATCGACAACCAGCGGCAGGACCGGTGCCTGCTCCCGCCGCGCCCGGCGCCAGATCGACCCCGCCACCGCGGCGTCGGAATCGATTGCGACCACCGCTGCGCCGCGCTTTGCGGCCAGAAAACTGAAATGTCCTTCGTTTGCGCCCACGTCGAGCACGCTTTGCGGACGCGCCACATCGAGCGCCTCCGCGGCGAAGGCTTCCTTCTGCGCGAGCTGTTCGGAGGAATAAATCGACTTGTGATCCAGATATCCGGACCAGGTAGAATCCGTCGCTGCGGGTTGAAGCGATCGCAGTTGCCGCTCGCAGCTTTTCAAGATTCCGTCGAGGACGAAGCGCGCTTTCTCGGGCGACGCCGACGCGCGAGGCTGGTACGTCGCCGCAGTCTCGCGGCCCTTCAGCCATTTCGGAAGCGAGACCAGACCGAGGAACGGCGGCCGCAGGCGTTGCAGCGGTCCTGCCCATCGATAGACCGTCTCCGGCTCCAGTCCGTCGCGATGGCCGGAGAGCGCGCGGTCGATCGGCATGTCGAAGTATCGCGCGGCCATCAACGGGAGCAGAAAGGTGCGCACGAACTGCGCGTAGGCGATCCAAGCCGAATCGCCGGGGGCGCGCGGCTCGAAAGAAAGAACGTCGACGAAAACGGGATCGCCGCCGCGGAACAGAACGTTATACGGCGTGGCGTCTTTGAGGCGGAATCCTTCCACGACTGCGGCGCGCGCCAGTTCCAGCGTCAGTTCGCCGGCGGCATGAAGCATTTCAGCGGGCCATTCGTAGGGATAGCTGGGGAAGGGAATCCGCTCGTGCTCCAGCAGGCATTCGGTCTCGATCCACGGATACTCGGAGGGCGACACGCGGACGGAGCGGACCAGTTTTCCCGAATCCATCGCCTGCCGCGCGCAATCTGTCTGGAGAAATGTTTCGAGGTCGGCCGCGGCGCGCGGATGCACAGCTCTCAGAATGCGGCCGTTGTATTGGATCAGGGTTCCGCCCGGATCGCGGAACGATAAATTCGACGGAGGAGCGGAATCGTGGGCGGCGGTCATCGCGATCGCTCCGCGCGGCGCACGGGCCTACTTGCGCCGTCCCCAGAAGCGGTCGAGAAACTTGCGGAAATAGAAGGCTCCGCCTAGAAACGCGGCGTAGGCAGCCTGGTAGATGAATGCTCCCGTCCCAGGATCGGCGTAGGCGAAGGCTTTGGAAGGCGAGGCCAACAACAGGGGCGCGCAGACCAACAACAGGCGCGTAAGAGCCTTCAAAATAGCGAGCGAATTAGTCTTAGAAGTCATGATTCTTCGCGGGCGAACGGTTCCTTGCGATCTCTGGTGATCCATCGTCTCACGCTTGCTCAGGCATTAGGACTTAGGGGATTCTCCTAGAACATTTCGAGTGAAACTCCTAGTAAGGCGCTCCTTTAGGGTCCGCAGATCAGATGCTTTTGTCACGAAAGACGATACGTCCGTCCAAGATCGTGAGCAAAACCCTGGTTGCCGGGATCTGAGCAGGGGCGATCCGCAACAGGTCGGCGGAGAAGACAATCATGTCGGCCAGCATTCCGGGCTTGATCTGTCCCTTGAGATTCTCATCGAACGACGAGTAGGCTCCCATTACCGTATAAGCTCGCAGCGCGGTTTCGACACCGATGCGTTGTTCGGGGACCCAGCCGCCGGCAGGCTGACCTTCGGCAGTCTGGCGCGTGACGGCGCAATAAATCGCGTGGATCGGATTCAAGTCGATCGCGGCGGGCCAGTCGCTCGAAAAAGTCAGCAGCGCGCCGGACTTTTCGAAATCGCGCCAGGCGAAAGCGAGCCGCATGCGCATGGGACCGACAGCGCGCTCCCACGGTTCGGCTGATTCAGGATCAGCGTGAATGGGCTGCATCGACGGAATCACGCCGAGTTTCGCGAATCGCGGCAGATCGGCGGGCGAGACGGTCTCGATGTGCTCGATCCGCAGACGCTTGCCTTGGGGATGGACGCGCTCATACGCGTCGAGCGTCATGCGGACGGAGCGGTCGCCGATCGCGTGGGTGTAGATCTGCAAGCCGAGATTTGTGGCATTTTGCACGATTTTATCGAGTTTTTCCTGCGTCCAGACGGGATTTCCCGACGTTTTCGGATCGTCCGCGTACGGCTCGAGCATCGCCGCAGTATGCGATTCCACGACGCCGTCCATCACCAGCTTGATCGCCCCGGCACGCAGCCACGGCCCGGGATGCGATCGATTCAGCGCGGCGTAGGTTTCGAGCGCCTTGGGATCGTCCGAAGGCGTGACGGTCATCGCCATGTTGGTGCGAAGCGTGAGCTTGCCGTCTTTAAGAAGTTGTTCGTACAGCGAAAGCTCGTCGGGCGAGCCCATGCCGTTCTGGATGCTGGTGATTCCGAGCGATGCCGCCAGCTTCTGCCCCTCGATCAATGCGGCGATTTTCCGCTCGCGCGACGGCTGCGGGATGATTCTGGTAACCACGCTTTGCGCGTTTTCCTTCAGCGCGCCGGTGGGGCGGCCGTGCGCGTCCTTGACGATTTCGCCGAAGCCGTCGAATTTCGTCGCTCCGTTCACGTCGGCGCGGCGCAGCGCTTCGGAATTGACCCAACCGGTGTGGCCGTCGAAAGCTTTCAGGTAGACCGGGCGATCCGGCACGATTTTGTCCAGATCTTCCTTGGTCGGCAGGCGATGATCCGGAAACCAGCCGTATTCCCAGCCCCCGCCGGTGATCCATTTTTCGTCGGGATGCGACTTGGCGAACGCGCCGACGCGCTTCTGCATTTCTTCGAGCGATCCGGCATTGAACAGGTCGACCTGAAAGAGCCCCAGCGAGCCGTTCAAAAAATGAATATGCGCGTCGTTGAATCCGGGCGAAACCAGGCGTCCCCGGAGATCGATGGTTTGAGCTGCTGTGCCGACTTCTGCGTTTGTGCCGACCGCGGAGATTTTGTTTTTCGTGATCGCGACGGCTTCGACCCAGGGGTGTTGAGGGTCGCCGGTCCAGATATGGCCGTTGCGAAGCAGGAGGTCGGCCGCGGGCAGCGTTGAGGAGAGAAGGATGAGGGTCAGGCAGATCAGGACGGTCGACGAATATGGCTCGCGGCACGAGCCCTCACCTTTACGCGTCTGCGTGAAAAGGTCGGCAACCCGCTCCTTGCAGTCGCGGCTCTGTGTCGGGGTTAGCGGCAACTTGATGATTCTGCGCAGTGCCGAAACAGAGCCGCGAGTGACAACGAGCGGGCACCCTTTTTCACGCAGACTCTTACAGGCGGGGCTTGCGGGGCGGGAACAAGCCCCGCCTGTGATGGCAGGGGACAAACTGTATCTGCCTCCCAACCCGCCCTTATAATAAAGGCACATGTCCGCTAGTATGACGCTGTCCGACGTGTTGGCGAAGTTCGAGCCCGTGATCGGGCTCGAAGTGCACGTCCAGCTTGCCACGAATACCAAGATTTTCTGCGGCTGTCCGACCAGTTTCGGAGCCGAGCCCAATTCGAATGTCTGTCCGGTATGCCTCGGTTTGCCCGGCGCGCTGCCGGTGCTCAATCGCAAGGCCGTCGATATGGCGATCGAAGCGGCGCTCGCGCTGAACTGCACCGTCAATCCCAAATCGATCTTCGCGCGGAAAAATTATTTTTATCCCGACCTGCCCAAGGGCTACCAGATTTCGCAATACGATCAGCCGCTGGCCGAGCACGGCTACGTCGATATCGGCGGCAAGCGCCTCGGCATCACGCGCGTTCACATGGAGGACGACGCCGGCAAGAGTATCCACGACGGCTTCAAGGATTCTTCCAAATACAGCTACGTCGATCTGAACCGCAGCGGCACGCCGCTGATCGAGATCGTGACCGAGCCGGATATGCGCAGCTCCGATGAAGCCTACGCGTTTCTGACCGAGCTGAAGCAGGTCCTGCAATACATCAACGTTTCGACCTGCGACATGGAAAAAGGCCACCTGCGCTGCGATGCCAATGTCAGCGTACGGCTGCGCGGGGCGGAAAAATTCGGCACGAAGGCCGAGGTGAAAAATCTCAACTCGTTCCGTTTTCTGAAAATGGCGCTCGATTACGAGATCGGCCGCCAAGTCGAGCTGATCGAGTCCGGTGGACGCGTGATTCAGGAAACGCGGCTGTACAACAATGAGTCTGGCGAGACGGTGGGGATGCGCAGCAAGGAACACGCGCACGACTATCGCTATTTTCCCGAGCCGGATCTGATTCCGCTGCGCATCAGCAGCCAGTGGATCGCCCAGGTTCGCGAACGGATGCCGGAGCTGCCCGCGTCGCGGCGCGCGCGCTTCATCGAAGCGTACGGATTGCGTGAATACGACGCCGGCGTCCTCACGGCGACGCGCGCGATGAGCGATTATTTCGAGGAAACCGCCAAAGCGTCCGGCGATCCTCGCGCGGCGGCGAACTGGGTGATGGGCGATCTGGCCGGATTGCTGAAAGGCGCGGACATCGGTGAATCGCCGGTGAGCGCCGCGAATCTCGGCCGCCTGGTCGCGCTGATCGGTGAAGGAAAAATCAGCGGCAAGCTGGCCAAGGAAATTCTGCCGAAGATGTTTGCGAACGGCGAGACTGCGGACGCGATCATCGAACGCGAAGGGCTTGCGCAGATCAGCGACGAAGGCGCGCTGACGAAGATCATCGACGAAGTGATCGCGGCCAATCCGAAGCAGGTGGAGCAATACAAATCGGGTAAGACCGCCGTGATCGGATTCCTGGTGGGCCAGGCGATGAAGGCGTCGAGAGGCCAGGCCGATCCGGCGGCGGTGAATCGGATCCTGAAAGAAAAGCTGGCGTAGAAAAAACGCGCTCCATCACTGTCGCTTCAGATCGCCCGGGAATGGTTTCAGGCGCGACAGCAATGGAGCGCGTTCGTGTTTCGACGCCCCAGCTCGAATTTCTTAGAACAGATCGCCGATGTCTTTCGCGGTCGTGCGCGCTTCAATGTGGATCAAGCCGGCGTTGCCGCCTTGCGGGCTGATCACAGCCAGCACGGCCTTCGATCCAGCCGAGTAGACGAACAGCGCGCCTTCGTCGGCCTGGATGGACACTTCTCCGAGCGTCCCCGAGTTCATGCTTTCACTGATGCGGCGACCCAGGCTCGAAGCCGCGGCGGCCATCGCGGCCACGCGGTTCGGGTCGGCGCCGTTGGACAGGGAGTGCGCGATCGGCAGTCCTTCGTTGGACGCCAGCAGCACGCCTTTCAATTCCGGAATCGCATTGCGCAGGGCTTCGATGTGACCCTTTAACGCTTCACCTTTCGCCATACCGCCTCCTCTAGTTGCTCTGCACGTTCGCTTCGTAAATTGCGCTGGAGCAAACATATCATCGTCGGGTAGGGAAATAACTTTAATCGAGGTGCGTAGGGGAATACATTAAGTTGGCATAAAGAGACTTCCCTGGATCGTTCCTCAGGTTGCGGAAAAATCGACGCGCCCCGCGCTGTCCCGATCGCCTAAGGTGATTGACCTAAGGAGCCATAAGGCGACTACCTCAAAACCGGTACATAAGTGCTTTACCGCATGGAAAGAAGTAAGAGTGCTCTTTAGCATGAGGTAAGAAGGGACGATCAAAGGCACATGCGGTGTCTGTATTGCGGTAAGGAGCTGGCCCTCCTGAAGCGCTGGACCGGCGGCGGGGAATTCTGCTCCGACGCTCATCGGCAGCAGTACCAGGAAGAATACAACAAGCTCGCTCTGAATCGCCTGTTGCAGTCTCAACCTCCGGCCGAGGCGAAGTCTAAGCCAGCAGCGACGGAAAAGACGGCCGAGGCAAAAACTCCGGAGCCGAAGAAGGAACGGGCCAAAGCTCCGCCCGCGGCCAAGGCTCCTGAGCCTGTTCGCGAGACGGTGGTGGAGCGGGCTCCGGCCGAACTTCCGGAACTCAAGCCTGCTTCCCGATACGAAGAACGACCGGAACCGGTGCGCGCCGTCGCATTGGAGCCGCCTCCGCAGGAACAGCCGCGGGAAGAAAAGGCTCCCGCCGAAGCCGCGGGGTTTTTCTTCGAAATGCCCCAACCGACCGCAGCCGAAACGCCCTCGCTTGCGCATCCAGATTATGGATTCGAGCATATTTTCCAGCCGGTGCTGCCGGCGCGGAATGGCGAGGACCGGGGAATGGAACTGGTTCCGGCCGGCCATGTCGAGTGGGCGCCCTACGCGCGCGTGGCGGAATATCCGCTGCGGCAAACGGAGCGCAAACTGGAAGTCCGCGACTTTGTGCGCGGCGCTCCGGTGGCTGAGTTCGCGCTGAAGCCCGGCGGTGAGACAGGACTGATGGACATTTGCGAGGAGCCCATGGAAATTCTGATCTTCCCCCATCCTCCGCAAGAAGCTGCGCCTTTATGGCAGGAGCCGGACTGCGCATTTCCGTTTGAAGCCGAACTCGGCGCGCTCGCGCAGGTCCCTTTTGGGACCACCGGAATGGAGGACGAGCCAGCCAAGCCAGTCAAAGCATCGCCGGCGGCTGTCTTCGCCGAACCGGTGCGCGCGGAGAAACCCGCCGTCGCCGAAGCGAAGACGGTTTTTGTCGAACCCGCTCCCCTGCAGGCGCCTGCGATGGCCCCGGTGATCGCTCCGGCCGCTGTCGTGGATGTCCCGCCCCAAGCCAAGCCGGACCCGATGCCGGAACTGATCACGAAACCGCTGCCGATCACCTTGCATGGCCTGGCGGCGGGACGCGGCAAGCCGGTGCAGGTTTTTCCGTCGGCCGCCACCGCGGGAATCGATCTTCAGGTCCCGCGCTCGAGCGCGCTGCCGCTTCGCGCGACGATGACGCTCGGCCCGGCATCCCCAGTCGAAGACAAAAAGCCGGAAGAAAAGAAAGTAGACCGGTCCGTTGTCACTAAGACCGACCCCAAGCGCGGCAACGGCCGTCCCGATCCGCGATTCGCCAATGGGAAAGGCCGCAAGCCTGACGTTCGCGTGACGGAGCCGGAGAAGCCGGAAGAAAAAGTCGCTGTCGCCGCGACCGCGAAAGAACGCCCGGCCGAAAAGATCATCGAAAAGGAAGCCGCCGCCGCCGAAGTCAAGGCTGAACCTAAACCTGACACCAAGATTGAACCGAAGGTCGAGCAAAAGCCCGAGCCCAAGGTGGAGCAGAAGCCGGCTGCGGCCGTTGCGAAAGAATCCGTCAAAGAGACGCTGGCCAAGGAAGTCGCCAAAGAATCCACGAAGCCCCAGCTGGATTTTCCCAAACCGCTCGCGCCGGCATACAATCCGCCGGACCTGGGGTTACCGAGCCTTTCCATCGACAGCTCGAACAGCTTCTGGAGCCGTCTACCGCTCGCGGCGAAGGCCGGTGCGGCGCTGCTGGTGGTGGCCGGAATCGTCGGCATCGTGATGTTCAACGGCAAAGGCAAGGGAGTCTCCGCCGGATCCGCCGGACAAGTCGTCGAAGCCGGCAGCCCGCTCACCGTGGTCGATGCAGGATGGATCACCGATTGGGGAGCCGAGCCCGGCGTACGCCGCGTGCACGAAATTTCGGTGCTGCGGCCGTCGCTCGCGCTGAGCGATTATCGCGTGGAATTTCAGGCGCAGATCGAGACGAAGTCGATCGGCTGGGTCTATCGCGCCAAGGACGGCAAGAATTTTTACGTCAATCGCCTGGAAGTGGTGAAGCCCGGCCTCGACCCGACCATCGCCTTTGTGCGATTCGCCGTGATCAACGGCGAGGAGCAGCCTCGGACGCAGGTGCCGCTCTCGATCCCGGTGCACGTCGACACCTTGTATAAGATCCGCTTTGACGCGGTGGGCGACAGGTTTACGACATGGGTTCAGGATCAGAAGGTGGACGAGTGGACCGATGCCCGCATCAAAATCGGCGGCGTCGGACTGTATAACGAGCGCGGCGAGCGCATGTCGCTCAAGGGCGGCGTCAACGTAGTGCCGCTGGCGATTCGGAAGTAGGAACGGAGACTCGAAGCATGGCTGAAAACAACGAAAAAACGGTAATTATCGTCGATGACGAGTTGATTGAAAGACTTCTGCGCGGCGATGCTCCTCGCGTCGAAGCTCCTCGTGGCGATGCTGCCGGAGATCCGTCGAAAAAAGCGCGGACGGTCGCGTCGAGCGCGCTGGCGACAGCGATCAAGCTCGCCACCGAAGGCAAGCTGGACGACGCCGTAAAGGAATTGGAGAACGCGGTTTCAAAGGGCGAGGCCACGGTGGAAAATCACCTGGCGCTGGGCCATTTGAAATTCGAGCAGCAGAAGTGGGACGAATCGGCGGAGTGGTATCGCAAGGTGACGT
>JAIQFJ010000185.1 GCA_020073325.1 Terriglobia bacterium
GCGGTGCTGACGCTGGCGTTGGGGATCGGCGCCAACGCCACGGTCTTCACGTGGCTCAAAGCGGTGGTCTTCAATCCGCTGCCCGGCGTCGAGGCGAGTGATCTGGTGTCGATCCGTTGGCGCACGCACCAGGGCAACGACCTCAGCTTCTCGTGGCCTGATTATCTGGATTACCGCAGCCGCGCGCAGAGCCTGCAACAACTGGCCGTGGGCCGCATCACGGCGATGAGCCTGGGATCGGGCGGCCAGCCCGAGCGCGTGTGGGGCGCGCTGGTTTCGGCGAATTATTTCGACACCATGGGAGTCAAGCCCGCGCTCGGCCGCGCGTTCACGCCCGATGAGGACCGCAATCCCGGAAGCCATCCGGTGGCCGTGATCAGTCATCGTCTGTGGGAGACGCGCTTCGGCGCGGACCCCGCGGCCGTCGGACGCGAGATTCTGCTGAACAAACAAAAATTCACGATCATCGGAGTCGCGCCCGGCCCGTTCCAGGGCTCGACGCTCGGCCTGAGGTTCGATCTGTGGGTGCCCGCGATGATGCAGCAGGCGATTTTTAGCGGCGCCGGATCGCTCGATCAGCGCGGCTCGCATTGGCTGGAAGGATGGGCTCGCCTGAAGCCCGGCGTGTCGCCCGCCCGCGCGCAGGCGGAGCTCACCACGATTTCGGCGCAGCTCACGCGCGAGCTGCATAAGTCTGACGATTTTTCGCGCGCCATCGCGACGCCGGTGTGGAGAGATGGGGGCGGACGCGTTCTCGCCCCGGTGATGTTTCTGCTGATGTCGGTGGTGGGAGTGGTGCTGCTGATCGCCTGCGCCAATCTCTCCAACCTGTTATTAGCGCGCTCGGCCGGGCGCAGCCGCGAGATCGCCATCCGCCTGGCGCTCGGCGTCAGCCGCGGCCGCCTGATTCGTCTGCTGCTGGTGGAAAACGGATTGATCGCGATCCTCGGTTGCGCGGCCGCATTCGCCGCCGTACCCGCCGCCACAGGATTGCTTGCGGGCTTCATGCCCTCGACGGACCTTCCCATCGCGCTGGTGGCCAATCCGGACGCCGGCGTGTTTCTGTTCGGACTGGGAGTCTCGCTGCTGGCCACGCTGTTGTTCGGGTTGCTCCCCGCGCTGCGCGCCTCGCGTCCGCAGATTGTGGACGCGCTGAAGGACGACGGCAGCGGCGCAGCGGGCGCGCGCCGGACCTGGCTGCGCAACTCGCTGGTGGTGACGCAGGTATCGCTGTCGCTGGTGCTGCTGATCGCCGCGGGATTGCTGCTCAAGAGCCTGAACCGCGCCCGCGCCGCCGATCCGGGATTCGATCCGCGCAACGTGCTGGTGGCGGGGATCGACCTGCTGCCCAACGGCTACGACGTCGCGCGCGGCCGCGTCGCGCTGCGGCAGATGACCGAAAAAATCTCCGCGCTTCCCGGCGTTGCCGCGGTCAGCACGATCCGCCGGCTTCCTCTGAGCCTCGCCGGCACCAGCTCCGCCGCGTTCACGGTGGAGGGCTACGTTCCCGCCAAAGACGAGGAGATGATCGTCTACACGCACGTGGTTGGCCCGGATTATTTTCACACCATGAACACGCCGCTGATCGCGGGCCGCGATTTCGCGCCGTCCGATACCGACTCGACGCAGCATGTGGTGGTCGTGAATCAGACCTTCGCCAGGCGATATTTTTCCAAATCCAATCCCCTCGGCCAGCGGGTGCGCCGGTCGAGCGAATGGCTCACCGTGGTTGGCGTCGCTAAAGACTCGAAATTTCAGAGCCTGGACGAGCCTGCGGCGCCTTCCGTGTTTTTTCCAGTGACGCAGTCCTTCGCTTCGGAAGTGAATTTTCTGGTTCGCACCACGGGCGATCCCACCGCGCTTGCACGGCCGGTGGAACAGGCCGTCCATGCGCTGGACCCCTCGCTGCCTCTGTATGGGCTTCAGCCGCTTGAAGACTCCATCGGCGTGTCTTTCTTTGCGCAGCGGATGGGCGGATCGCTGCTGGGCTTCTTCGGAGCGCTCGCACTGGGGCTAGCAGCGGTGGGGATGTACGCGGTGCTGGCCTATTCGGTAGCGCAGCGGAAGCGCGAAATGGCGATCCGCATGGCGATCGGCGCGAGCCGCGCGGGTGTGCTGCGATTGGTGCTCGGCCAGGGACTGAAGCTGGCCGGCGTCGGCCTGGCGGTGGGATTGGGGCTCGCGATCGCTGTCACGCGGCTCCTCCGGTCGCTGCTGTTCGGCGTATCGACGACTGATGTACCGACCATCGCGGCCGTGTCCGCGCTGTTGCTGCTGGTGATCTGTGCCGCCAGTTTGCTGCCCGCGCTCAGAGCAACACGGATCGATCCGATCACGGCGATCCGCGGCGAATGATTTCCGAAGCAGCCCTGCCGGTGCCCGCCCCAGGAAATCTGCGAGCCGGATTCGAGCGTCTGCCAATAAGGCGTCCCATTCTTCCGGCGCGCTCTTCGGCGTAAATTTCCGCCTTCCGCGCGCCCGGCCGTCGTCCGCGGGACAACACTTGCGGCCGCGGAACTGACCGAGCGCGTTTGCTTCGGCATCGAACTTGACCCTAAGTACGTCGATGTTGTCATCCAGCGTCGGCAGCAGCGAGCAGGCAAGAAAGCCCCGCTGGCGGCAATGGCCGCACCTTCGACGAGATCTCCCCGAGGTGCTGCGGAACTGCCGGTACCGCCATCAGGAAAGACGCTTGTTTTGTAGCCGTCCGTTCACTTTCTAGAAATGGATGCGGGGTAGAATTCCGGGATTGCACGAAGAGTTTCACTCCAGAGAGGAATAAACGAATGAATCAATTTTCGAGCGCACCCCGGGGGTCGCGCAAGTCTGTCCTGGCGTCGGCCACCCTACTCGCGCTGACCGCCCTGATCTTCACCGTGCCGGGTAACCTTCACGGAGATGACGGGAATGGCAACGCCAATGGCAAGAACAAACAGTATTCCTATGGCGCCAACCACCACAGCAACCGCGCCTACTCCATCGGCCTATGGGGTGACCTGCCATATTCCGCCGAGCAGGCCGCCGTTCTCCCGAACCTGATCGCCGATATGAACTCGCAGGATCTCGCCTTCACGGCCCATGACGGCGATTTGCGGCAAGGCAGTGGATCGCCGAACTGCGCCGATAACAGCATCTACACGAATGCGGCCGGCTACTTCGCCAGCCTCAGTGCTCCCGCGATCTTCACGCCTGGTGACAACGACTGGACCGATTGCGATCGCCAGAGCCTGGGCGGGCAAGGAAGAAACTCGCTCCAGGAGCTCGATAAGGAGCGCGCATTTTTCTTTAACACGCCCTTCACAATGGGCCAGACCCGATTCCTCCAGGAAGTTCAGGCAACACCGCTGTGCAAGGGTTTCGCCAGTGCCAACGGCAATTCGGGCCCGGACAGCGACGTCACCAAGACGCAGACTGCTACCTACACGGACGTTCCGTGCGTTGAGAACCGTCGTTGGATCGTGGGCAGGGTGGTGTACGCGACGATCAACATTCAGGGCTCCTGCAACAACCTCTGCGACGATTACCCGGATCCGGTGGAATATGCCGCCCGCAATGCGGCGGGCATCCAATGGATGAAGGACACCTTCGCGACCGCCGTCGCTCAGAATTGCGTGGCCGTGATGTTCATCACGCAGGCCGATCCGGGCTTTGACGATACGGACGTTACCCGTGCACCGACACGCAATGCGAATACCCTGGTGGAAGACGACGCGCAGAAGCTGACGGACGGCTTCCATGATTTCCTGACTGCGCTTCGTGCCGAGGTGATCACGTTCGGCAAACCCGTTGCCTACGTCCATGGCGACTCGCACTACTTCCGCGTAGACAAGCCGCTGTTGGACAGCACCGGGAAGCGCATCACCAACTTCACGCGTGTCGAAACCTTCGGCGACCACCAACCCACCCTCGGCGACGTGAATTGGCTTAAGGTCAACGTGGACCCCTCCAGCCGCGAGGTGTTCTCGTACCAGCCGCAGATTGTGAACCGCGATCCTGTTCTCAAGCCGTAAGATCTTTCACAGCCACGGGAAGCTCCCGATTAAAAGGGTCCGCCAGGCCGCAATAACTTCGGCATATCGGGAGTTCCCCTGGTCGCGCGACAGTCTGGTTCACGATCGCCACCAGGGCTGGTCTCCGGTTTATCCTGTTCGCTGAAGTCCCGCCCCAGCGCGTCGAAGTTCCCCCGCGAAACGATGCCGCTGGCGGCCCGAGTGTCATGCTCCGCCCGCGCCGCGTATCCTTCGATCTGAACTTTCCCCCATGAACTTTGCCGCGAGCGAGAGGTACATCGAGTCCCTATACGAGGGTCGCTCCTCCGCCTTGTACGCTTGGGTTGAAAATGGGTTAAAGCCAATATTTGGAAGGATCGTCGTACGCTTGAAACCGCAAACCATCTCGCGACGCACCACGTCAGCTTCCGGTCGGACTCCCCCTGGGACTGGTCTACAGAGCACCAAAACGCTCTCGACTGAAACTCGTCGCTTCGTTGCAACGCCTCGCGATCCCGCGTTGCGATTGACCGTCGGACTGCTGGTGCGCAGCGCCATCAGTGGACGGCAATATAGGGTCGGCGAACTGCTGGGCGCTGGAGGTTTCGGCGCAGTCTACGAGGTAGAGCACGTTTCTGGCGGCAATAGGCTATCAACCAAATGCGTGCTGAAAGTAGCCGCCGAGCCGAGAGAGTGGCATCGTGAAGCATACTTCGGTGACCTGCTCAAGAATGAATCGGGCATCGTGCACGTTCACGAGTCCTTCGCGTGGGTGGCTCCGGCGAAGCTGGCCCACGATATTCCGAAACCGCTCTATTGCCTGATTTCAGAACTGGTAGAGGGCGGAGATTTACTTCATTATCTGCGACGTTACCCGCAGCCCTGGCTCGAGGCCAAGGCCCGGCGGGAAATCATTCGGCTCCTGCGAGCCGTGACTTTGCTTCACTCCACCAACGCTGTCCATCGCGACATCACGCCGCGCAATGTTTTCGTCACGGCCGAACAAGTGCTCAAATTGGGCGACTTCGGGATCGCTCTTCATAGTGCCGGCGAGAAGGATGTGCGTGCGGACGCCTTCACTCGGCGTTTCGCGCCGGTGGCCATTCAGAAAGGCAAGACTCGTTCCTGGAGACCAGCCGACGATATCTACCAGATCGGGTGTCTATATGTCGCGCTGCTTTCGGGATCCGCCGAATCAGCCGTGACAGCCAGAGCCGTCAAGCGCCTGACCTGCAGTCCGGAAACGAAATCGGTGATTCAACGCGCAATTGGCGATCGGCGCAAACGTTTCCCGGATTCGCGCGAAATGCTGGCGGGCCTGGAGCGTCAGGCGTCTCAGGAAAGATCGATGAGCCGTGTACGCACGCTCAAGGGCAAGCGCGTTGTGTTCACTGGCACTTTGGCTATCTCACGAACAGCAGCCAAACGCCTTGCGCGCCGCGCCGGAGCCACCGTCGAGGACCGCGTGAGCCATCGCTCGGATATCGTGGTTGTCGGTGATCAGTCGCCGCACTGGAAAGCGGACAAGAAAGGCCAGAAGCTGCTGGACGTTGAATACGAGCGTGATCTCGGTCACGCAATCGCGCTCATCAACGAGCGTCGTTTTCTGACGCTTTCTCGGGGCCTGGCTTCCTTACGGGGCTCGACTCACTAGCTGCTTGATCACAAGCAGTATCGGTAGCGTGCCCGCCGTCCAGAAATACCATTTCGAGCAGGTGCCGCCGGGATGGAGCGTGCGCCTGCAACAAGAGTGCGCCAGTTCGATTCCGCGCACGCTTTGGAAAATCATCCGTGCCCTTCCCGCCTGTTGGGTCTCCTGCGGAATGTGTTTCTTCGTGACGAACATCCGGCCATCCTCGACGCGACGCCATGATGGCGCGGGTTACTGGACCGAGACGACGTTCCCCGGCTGCGTCGACGAGCCGCCGTAAGTGCACGAGATTCCGTCGTCGGCGCTCGCGGCTGTCAGCGGAACCGTAACGTTCAACTGCATCAGGCCGGGTCCGACGAGTCCCGCGAATGCGACCGCCGCCGGATCGTTGCCAATCTTGCAGACCGGAAGAGCCGGCAGGCTGCCGCTCTGCGAAGAAGATCCGGCGCTGATCGGCGTGGACGGCAGCCCGAATGCCGTGCCGAACAGCACGATCTGCTCGCCGGGCTTCGCCGGTGTCGAAAGTCCTGGATAAAGCGACGCCGGACCAAGCAGGCTGTAATTGATGTGCGTTGCCACGACATGCCCCGACGTATCGAAGCGGAACAGCGACGGAACCTGCGCAGTCATGTTGGCATTGAAGGGCGCCGTAGTCCCGTTCGCGCTGGTGACCACGACCGCGACATTGCCGGTGGTGTCGTCGAGCGGAGTCAGAACATTGATCTGATCGTCGGCGCATGCGGGATTCGTCGCCGCGCTGCAAAAGAAATAAATGTAGGCCGATTTTCCGTTCACCGTGACGCTGACGCCGCCCACCTGCGTCGGCATGCGTCCCTGCGCGAATTCCGGAGCCGCGCTCCACACCACTCCCGACGCCGGCATCGTTGCGGGAACCAGATTGGTGCCGTGAATTTCCGTCCAGCTATTCTGCGCGATGCCTTGCGACGGGTCGACGAACGCCGTGTTGACCTTCGTGATCGTCCCGCCCGTCGCCGCCCCCGCGCTGACGGTGCGGCTGAGCAGGTTGCCGGATTTGTCGTAGGTATAGTTGATCGATCCGGCGGCGCCGTAGTCGATCCGCGTCAGGCGCCCGGCGGCATCGTAGGAGTAATTCACCGCGGCGCTCAACAGAACGGGAACGAAGAGTAGGTTTACGATTCGCATGAAGATCTCCTATTGCTTGCTGAACAGGCTGGATCCGTGGGGGACCAGGCCCTCGCTGTTGTCGCTGATGATCGACGCGGTTCCGCGCACGAGGACTCCGCTGCTGTTCTCGCCGATGACGGACGACGCGACATGAATCGCATTGCTGCCATCCTGGCTGATGAGGGTTCCGCCATCATGACTGACCACGCCTCCGCCGTCGTGACTGATCACGGTTCCGCCATCGTTGCTGACCACGGTTCCCCCGTCATGGCTCACCGCCGTGCCTCCGTCGTTACTGATGACGCCGGCGGGGGCTGCGGCAAGAAGGGCGCTCGGGGTTGAGCACGTGCCGAGTTTGACGCACGTCGGCGTCGCCAGCTTTACGAGTCCCGCAACCTGCACCGGCGCGGGTTTCACGGGAGGGCTCACTTTGAGCGGCGGCGGAGCGGGCTTGGGCGGAGGCGGCGTCGAAAATGGAAAGAACGCGCGATCGGTGTAGTCCGACCAGTCCAGGCTCGGATGGTCCTGGATCGCCGTTTCGAGGTCTGAAAGATAGTTGAAGAAGCTCAGGCCGATCGTGTCGAGATGCGTAAATACGTAGGCCGAAATGCTGTACTCGAGCGCCGTCGCGAACGCTTCGGCGGCTTTCGTCGTCGCAGGAGAATTGCGCGGCAAGTTAATCGACGTTCCCATCGGATCGACGAACTTCAGCGGATTGCCCGCGGCGTAGGCGTAAGGCTCGCTGGTGCGAGGGTCGGGATTCCATTCGGGATCGCGCGACAGGAAGCGAGCCGCGGAAGCATCGTAGTGGCGGCTCCGCATGTAGTAAAGACCCGTGCCTTCCTGCATCACTCCGAATTTCCCCTGCCACGTGAACGGATTGTCCGTCGTGCCGACGTGATCGGCGATCTCGCCGTAAGGAGTGATCGCGTAGGAGTCGCTGACCGCGCCCGAATCATCGGTGAGGAACGTCGTGTTGCCCATTTCGTCGAAATGATAAAAGTGGCGCGCGTTGTTCGACGCGTCGATGCTGTAGAGCAGCGTCCCGTCCGTCAGGTAAACGTAATAGCGAACATCGGCCGAGCCCTGCCGAATGACCGAAAGCGCCGGATATTCGAACAGATAGTTGAACACGTAATTCTGCGCGGCTCCGGAAGCCGTGCTGGAGTTCATCTCACCCAGACCGTCGTAGGTGAACGTCGCCGAATTGACGCCGTCGGAAAATCCGGTGAGCTGCGATGCGAGATTCCACGTGTACTTTCGATTCCCCTGCGCCGTGACGCGGCCCATCGCGTCGACGGTCGCCGTCGCGAGCTGCCCCGCGGCGTCATAAGCGAACTGCTGGCTCGACGCCTGAAGCGACGGCGCCCGCGGCAGATTGCGATCGGCGGAAACAATTTTTCCCGCCGCGTCCAGCGTCAGCGAAATGGACGCGATGGTACCCGTCGCGATGTTCGTCAGCAGCCCGTCGGCGTCGTAAGTGTAGGTGGTCGTGACTCCATTCGGATACGCGAGCGACGTGACGCGCCCCGCGGCATCATAGCCTAGTGTCGTTTTCCCGCCCGCCCAATCCGAAATCGAGGCCAGCCGTCCGCCGGCGTCGTAAGCATACGTGATCACTTTGCCCGACGCGTACGTTAACGTTGCGGGCCGATTCGCGCCGTCGGAATTGATGCCGATCGAATTGATCGCGATCGGGATGCCGCCTTTGTCGCGCGTGATTGTGACGCCGTTGGCGCCAGTCATAAAACCCGCATTATCGTATGTCGCTGTGTCGGTCGTGCCGTCCGAATACACGCGTTTGGTGATCTTGCCGATCCCGTTGCGCGTGAAAGTCACGCTGCCCAGAGGAAGCGTCGCGCTGGAGAGCTGTGTGCCGGTGTAGGTCAGGCTGGTCGACTGCCCCAGCGGATCGGTCAGCCTGGTCGGCCGCGCAAGCGCGTCATAAGCGAAGCTCCATTGATTGCCGCTCGGAGTCTTGATCGCCGTAATATTTCCGCGCGGATCGCGAGTAAACGTCGTCGTGAGCCCGCCGAGCGTCGCCGCCATCAGTCGTCCCGACGCATCGCGCGTGATCGTCTCCGTATCTCCCAACGGATTCGTGCGGCTCACCACCGCGCCGGTTTTATCGTACGCCGTCTTGTAAACGCCGCCCGTCGGACTGGTGATCGAGGTCACGCGTCCGAGTGCGTCAAAGCCGAACGACGTCTTGCGATTCGTCGCGTCCGTGACGCTCACCAGGCGATTTTCGGCGTCGTAAGAATAGCTCGCGCGAGGACCGTTCTTGTCTGCCAACGCCGTAACGCGGCCGGAAACATCATAGGTGTAGCTGACGGTCTCGCCCGAGCCGTTGGTGATCGAGCTGATCCGGTCGTCGGGGTCGTAGCCGTAGGTCGTCTTGTTCTTCGATGCGTCGGTGTAGGCCGCAACGTGGCCGGTGGCCGTGTAGTCGGTATGGAAATCGGCGCCGCTGGGCGGAACCACATCCTGCACCTGGCGATTCGAGTCATCGTAAATCGCAGTGCCGCCGAGCCCTGGAGGCGAGACAACCATCATCGGGCCTGTGGTCGATTTGTCGTAGACATAGCCGGTCGTGCCGCCGTTCGGATCGACGCTCGAGATTACGCGTTTCAATGCATCGTAGGAAAATTTGCGCTGATTCCCGAGCGGGTCGACGCTCGTCGCCATCGTTCCATCGGCGTTCCACGTGTATGTCGACTTCTGCTGCTTTGCATCCGTCAGGCTGATGATCTTGCCGAGCGCGTCATAGGTCAGCGTAGTGACTCCGCCGTCGCGATCGGTGCGCGTCAGAAGGTTGCCGTTCGCGTCGTAGATCAGCGAAAGCGAGGTACCGTCCGCGTAGGTGATTTTCGTCGGATTGTAGAACGTGAATCCGTTCTGCGTCTGCGAAGTATAGGCATACGACGTCGTGTTGCCGAGCGCATCCGTCACCGACGCCACTTTGCCCGAGGCTGTGTCGTATGTATAACTGGTCCGGTTGCCGAGCTTGTCCGTCACGCTGACGCGCCGGTTCGATCCGTCATAAGCAACGATCGCGGCGCCGCCATTCGGATCGCTCAACTGCGTGGGGTCGCCGGTCGAATCATTCACGTGCTTCGTCACATTGCCGGCCGGATCGGTGATCGTCGTGCCGCCCGTGCCGTCGTAGGAAATCTTCGTGACGTGATTGTTCGCGTCGGTCTGCGTGACCACCCGGCCCTGGCTGTCGTAAGTCTGCGACGTCGGAATATTGCCGAGCGGAAGCTGCCGCGCCGTCATCAGCGCGGCTCCGGTGTAGGTGTATTTCGTGGTCTGGTTGTAGACGTCGATAACCGACGCCAGCGTGCCCCCGCTGTATGCGAAGACCACCTTGCGACCTGACTGATCGGCGAGCTGCGTCAGAACACCGTTCGTATACGTCAACGCGATCGTCCGGCCGAGGCCGTCTGAAATCTGCGAGGCGCCCACCGTGATCGAGTTCCCGCGCCGATCGCTGATCTGCGTCAGCGCGCCGGTCGAAGAGAACGTGTAGATTCGATTCGCATCGGGATCGAGCAGAAGATAGTTCGACCCGCTCGCCTGGAATTGATACTGCGTCTGCTTGGGCGAAACGAGCTGCCAGGCTCCGCCGGAATTCGTGAAACTGACGACCAGCCCTCCAAACAGCAGCACCTTCGCGTTAGTCCCCGAGACGACCGCCTTCGCGTCGAAATTGCTCATCCAATTTGTGCCCAGCGCCGTGGTCGCGCCGGTCGAAGAAAGCTGCGACGAATAGTAGCGCTTGAACGCGAGCCCCATCGGTCCGCCCAGGTCGATGTCTGTTTCGGTTTCGTAAAACTGGCCGCTGCCGCTATCCACCGGATCGAGAACCGCGTCCAGGTGATATTTCCCCGGCGCCGAGCTTTGATTCAGCGACGTGGTCACAGCGGGCGCCGCGAAGGAAACATCGAGCCCGGTGGGCCCGCCGGTCGAATTGTCCACGTCGAAATGGAAATAGTTCGCCCCTTGGACGAATCCGGAAGTGACCTGCAGCGTGACGATCTTGTTGTAGGCCCCGCCGGTGTAGATCACGTTGCCGTTGAGATAAACGGTCACCTTATCGTCCGCGTAAAAGGAAATCGCCAGCGCCTCGCTGGACGGATCGGCGACGTCGAAATCGAGCTTATAGGTGACCGAGCCGCGGCAGCAGGTCCCGGGGCGAACCTGGGGACTCGTGTTGTTGCTCTGATCGGCTGCCGGGCCGATCCAGCTCGTACCGGGAAGCGCCGTGCCCCAGCCGTTGCCGAGCTTGGTCACGACCACAGCGGCCCCGCCGCCCATCGGCTCCTCGGTCAGGTCGTCATAAACGATCGTCCAGTTGGGGCCGCCGGTACCGGGCGGAATCACGTTCGCGGCGAACAGGCCAGGGCCGATCGCCACAAGCAGCAGACCGATGGGGAATTTCATAAGCCTGCCCATCTTGCGCGACGGCCCGTCGGCGGCGGAAGGGAATCGCCGCGAATTTACCGTGAACCGGACCGATTAACGCGACGGAAGTGATTGAGAAGAAAGGTTGACATGCGCGAGCAGCGCGATGAACTTCGGATGCTGCTTGAGCGGAGCATAAATCGGGTCGGCCACCAGCCAGGGAGCGCGAAGCGTGCGCTCTTCACAGGCTTTCCACAGCTCATCCACAGCCCGGTCGAGATCGTTCAAGCCAAGGTAAACCATGGCCGCGGCCTGCGGAGGAACGAGACCTTGCTGCTCCTGCGCGCGAAGCTGCTTCAGGATCTCGCGAGCCTCATCCGCGCGGCCCGACTTGGCGAGCGTGTAGCCGAGGTCGCCAGAAGCAAGATAATCCAGCGGCTGGCGAACAAGCCGGGCGCGCAGCAGCGCCTCCGATTCGCGAAATTTCGATTCGCGCCAATAGACCTCCGCCAGGAGTTGCGGTGTCAGCGCGAAATCGGGATCCTGCGCGAGGACGTTTTTGAGGATCGCTTCGGCGGCTCCGAAATCGCCCTGCCAGTACTTGATCTGCGCCGCGCCCCATTTTGCGAACGTGTCCAGCGGATCGACGCGTTGCGCTTCCTTCATCTCCGCATCGGCCTCTTTCAGCCGGCCCAGCGCTCCCAGGAACGATGCATAATATTGATGCGCAATCAGATTTTGTGGAGCGAGGCCAATCGCCCGCCGGTATTCGAGTTCGCTGCGATTCCAGTTCCGGTCGTTCCACGCGTAGACGCCGGCGAGCAGCGTATGCGCCTCGGACAGCGTATCGTCGAGAGCCAGCGCCTTCTGCAGTACCTCGCGATTTTTCGAGTAGCCCTCGGCCGGAGGAATCGCGTAATAAATGACCTCGAGACCGTAGCAGCCCGCCATCGCTACGTAAGCCGGGGCGAAATTCGGATCGATCGCGAGCGACCGTTCCAGATACGCGATGCCCTTCGCCGCACCAGCCGAGTCGGCC
>JAIQFJ010000186.1 GCA_020073325.1 Terriglobia bacterium
CATGGAGCCGATGAATGGCACGGTGCAGTTCAAAGACGGCGGCGCGAAGGTTTGGGTCGGCACGCAATTTCCAGGCTTTGCGCGCGATGCAGTGGCGAAGGTTCTCGGCGTGAAAGCGGATCGGGTGGAGGTGACAGTGACGACGCTCGGCGGAGGATTCGGGCGGCGGGCGCATCTCGATTTTGTACGCCAGGCGGCGGCGATTGCGCGTGAAGCGGACGGAGCGCCGGTGCAAACGATGTGGTCGCGCGAAGAGGACATGGCGCACGACTATTTTCGTCCCGCGTTCGTGTCGCGGCACAAAGCGGGGTTCGATGCGCAGGGAAAACTGGTGGCGTGGCAGGCGACCTCGGCGGGGTCGAGCATGGGCGCGCCGTCGTTCATCGACGGATCGGTGAAGGGCGCGTTCGATACGGGCTACGATTTTCCGGCGGCGAGGGTCGCGCATCAATCTGTCGATTCGCTGGTGCCGGTGGGGATCTGGCGATCGGTTGCGTATTCGCACAACGCGTTTTTCACGGAAAGCTTCATCGACGAATCGGCGGCCGCGGCGGGGCAGGATCCAGTGGCGTTCAGAGCGTCGCTGCTCGGGCGCAATCCGCGCATGATGCGCGTGCTGCGGCGCGCAGCAGAGCTTTCGAAATGGGGGCAGCCGGTGGACGCTGCACCGGATGGGGCGAAAACCGCGCGCGGGATCGCGCTGCATCGATGCTTCGGAAGTGTCGTGGCGAACGTCGCCGAAGTTTCACTCGACAAAGACAATAAGATTCTTGTCCACCGTGTGGTGTGCGTCGTCGATTGCGGATTTCCGGTGAATCCGAATCTGATTCGTCAGCAGATCGAGGGGGGAGTGGTGTTCGGCCTGTCCGCCGCGCTGCAGGGTGAAATCACCCTCGAGAAGGGGCAGGTGCAGCAGAGCAATTTTCACAATTATGCTCCGCTGCGCATGAATCAATGCCCGGCGATCGAGACGGACATTATTCCCAGCACGGACCATCCGCAGGGGATCGGCGAAACGGGTGTGCCGGCGATCGCGCCCGCGGTGGCGAACGCGGTCTTCGCGCTGACAGGACAGCGGCTGCGATCCTTGCCGCTGAAGCTCGCATAGGAGGATCCATGGCGACCATCAAGATCAACGGACAAACGGTCACGGTGAACGCCGAGCCCGACACGCCGCTGTTGTGGGTCCTGCGCGGCGAATTGAAAATGGTCGGGACGAAGTTCGGCTGCGGTATGGCGCTGTGTGGGGCCTGCACGGTGCATCTCAACGGCGAAGTGGTGCGGTCCTGCGTGACACCGCTTTCGGCGGTCGGCGATCGCGAAGTGACGACGATCGAGGGCTTGCATGGCAAAGAGGCGGAGGCACTGCGACATGCGTGGACAGAGATCGACGTGGTGCAGTGCGGCTATTGTCAGGTGGGGCAAATGATGTCGGCTGCCGCGCTGCTGAAGAAGAATCCGCACCCGAGCGATGCGGACGTGGATGCGGCGATGAGCGGCAACATCTGCCGGTGCGGGACGTATCCTCGGATCCGCGCGGCGATTCATATGGCGGCGAACGGGTCGTCGGATAAGGTTTAGAGCATCTGCCGCTCCTTAAATCGTTTTCGCGATGTGATCCGCGGTGCGCAGCGTCAGGCCCATGAACGTAATCGTCACGTTGGTGCACCCGCCGGTCGGCAGCGTGGGCGCGCCGGCGACGAAGAGATTCGGATGGTCGTGCGTGCGCCCGTAGCTGTCGCAGACGCTTTCTTTCGGATCCATCCCCATTCTGCATCCGCCGACAGGATGATCCTGGTAATCGGCTTTGTTCACGGAGAGAATTTTCGTGTCGTTTGCCTTGGCCATCTGCTCGTAGAGGTCTTGGATGTGCTGCGCGGTGGCGGCTTCGCGTGCCTGCGCGGCGTCGTCCAGGCGATGAACGATTTTCGGCATCGGATCGCCATGCCGATTTCGCTTCGACGGATCGAGCGTAAGCATGCTGTCGCGCGAGGGATGCGAGTCGTAATACATGCGAACGCGCGCTACGCCGCGATCCGTGCGCGAGCGCCAGTCCTGCATGAGATCGTCGCCGAATAGAATCTCGCCTTTTTCCGATTTGAGCCGCGGGCGGCGTCCGCTGGCGCTTTCGAAAATCTGAATATCGTGGCGGACGAATGGTTTATTGGGCGCGCAACGGAAGAATTGGCGAGACAGAATCGGATAGGGCTCGTTCATGCCGGGATAGAGTTTTTCGTTCAGCTCGATCTGCGCGGTGATGAACTGGTGGCCGGTCATGTAGCGGCCGACAAGTCCGGAACTGTTGGCGAGTCCGTCGGGATATCGCGAACTCTGCGAAAGCAGCAGCAGATGCGGCGACCATGCGTATCCGCACGCCGCGACAAAGAGCCGCGCGCGATATTCCACGTCCACATTCTGTCCGGCCGTGCGGACGCCGGTGGCGGCGACGATGGTGTTGTTGGTGTCGTGCGGAATCAGCCGCCGGATCAGCGTCTGATCGTGCAGCGTGATTTTCTTTTTCGCAAGAAGCTGCTTGTAGGTGTAATCCGGCGAATAGCGCGCGCCTGTCGGACACATCGTGCACGTGTTGCAGCGCTGGCATTCGCCGCGGCCGTCGTAGGGACGGGTGTTGCGAGCCAGCGGACACGCCTGAAACGCGATGCCCGCGCGCTCCGCCCAGGTTTTCATGTGTGCCAGATTGTACGTAAGCGGCATCGGCGGCATGGGATACGGCTCCGAACGCGCGTCTTCCGGATGAGGGCTCGGCTCGCCGGCGACGCCGATGCGGCGTTCGGCTTCGCACATGTAGCGCTCCAGCTCTTTCCATTCCAAAGGCCAGTCGACCGCGAGGCCAAACATGGAGCGCAGGCGCAGATCTTCTTGGGAAAAGCGATTCGCGTGTCCCTGCCAGTGCATCGCGGATCCGCCGACCGCCATGGTTCGCGTGATCACGCCTTCGCCGGCCTGATCCTCGATGAAGTCGCCAGGGTAGGGATTTTCGCCGTAGAGAATCGCGCGGCGGCGATATTCGAAGCGATTCTCGGCATCGAAGAGCCGCTTGCCGGCTTCGACGATCGTGATGCTGAGGCCCGGTTTCAGCTCGGAGAGTTTTTGCGCGAGAAAGACTGCCGAGATGCCTCCGCCGAGGATGCAGATGTCGCTTTCAAAGCGCGGCATTCTTCTTTCCTCCTTTGAGCGGCGGCGGCATCGGGGCGGAGTTTTTCAGACCGCGGCATTTGTCCTTGCCGATCTGCGCGTTGTAGGCGATGTCATTCGCTTCAGGACTCATGAAATAAAAACTCATCAGGTCGGATACGATGTGCTTGCCGTCGGGGAATCCGGGAAGGTTGCCGATCTTCGCCTCAGCCAAGCCAGACGCGAGCTGCCTGCGACGGGTCGCCTGATCGGAGGACGAAAGCGGGTCCTTGGCCAGCGCCTCGAGTTGCGCCATGTATCGCGCCGCCGGCGATTCGGGTTTGTACCGCACCACCGGGTACCCGTACCCGGCTTGCATTTCGGCCCCGACCCGGTACTCGCGGACCCAGCGAATGAACTGGACGGCGACCGCATCGGTCGCAGCGCGCCCCAGCGACGCGGGCAGAACCGTAGCGGCAAGTTCTTTCAGTGCAGCGTCGTGCGTGCCGGGGAACGTCGCGGTTTGCGCCCAGAGCCGGACGCCGCGCAACGGAAGGCACGCGATTAAGGATTGGATCAGGGCTCGGCGGCGCATGGTTCCTCCTTCCAGACAGTCGCAGTGTATCTCAAAATAATCGCCGATCGATTAAGGTTCCGGGAGCCGGGTTTCGCCTTTTAGGCTATGCAGTCGATGCGAAATCTTTTCTCCGGCATTCTTGCAGCATTGCCGCTGATCGGCGGGACGCTCGCGACGCCGCGGGTCCCCGTCTATTTCGAACCTAATGAGGGACAATTCGACGCCGAGATCCAAATGGGAGCGCGGGCCGCGGGCTATCGCCTTCTGCTGGTCGACGGCGGTGTCGTGGTTCAGCCCGATCGTGGAGCGGCTCGCGTCGAGATGCGATTCGAAGGCGCTTCGCACTCCTCGGGTTGGACGGCAGAAACCGGTGCGGCCGCCGTGACGAACTATCTGGTCGGCGACTCGACGCAATGGCGGACAGGCGTCCGGCACTTCGAGCGCGCGCGGCTGAACGGAATCTATCCGGGGATCGATTTCGTAATCCACGGCTCCGGCGAGCGGCTGGAGTACGATTTCGTGGTCCATCCCGGCGCCGATCCCTCGGCGATCCGGTATCGCGTCACGGGAGCCGACGTGCGGCTCTCGCCGGAAGGCGATTTGATCCTGGCGTCGGGCGGGCAGCAATGGCTGCATCGCCGTCCCAGCGTTTATCAGCGACACGGCTCCGAGACGATGGCGGTCTCGGGAAACTTTCGCGTCGAGGGATCGACGATCGGGTTCGACCTGGGCGCTTATGATCGCACGCGTGACCTGGTGATCGATCCGCTGGTCGTCTATAAGAACCTGGGCGGGAATTATTCCTGGGCCGCCGCGGCCGTCACGGATGCGGCAGGGAACATCTACGTTACGGGCTGGGCGGATTCGTCGCTCCAGGCGACGGCCGGTGTGGCGCAGAAGACGTATGGCGGCGGCAACACGGACGCGATTGTCGTGAAATTTTCGAACAGCGGCGTCCTGCAGTGGCTCACTTATCTGGGCGGATCGGGTGACGACCGCGGCGGCGCGATCGCCATCGACGGCGCGGGCAACGTTGTGGTGATGGGAACCACGGGCTCGACCAATTTTCCGATCGCCGGCACGCCGATTCAGGGGACCAACGCCGGGGGCGCGGATGCGTTCGTCGCCAAGCTTGACCCGAATGGCTCGAAACTTCTTTTTTCGACCTACTTCGGCGGAGGTGGCGACGAGAATGTCACGTCGGGGATGCTGGATGCGCAGGGCAATATCCTGTTCGGCGGCTATACCCCATCGGGGAATCTGAAGAGCGCGGGTACTCCGGTTCAGTCGAAGAACGCCGGCGGCGCGGCCGACGTGTTTCTGGTGCGCATGAAGGGCGACGGATCGGCGCTGTCGTTCGTGACGTATCTCGGCGGAAGCGGTGATGACCTGCTGATGTCGATGGCTCTCGACGCCGGAGGCAACATTTATCTGGCCGGCTTCACCACGTCCTCGAATCTGCCCGCGACCAGCGGCGCCATGGCAACCAAGTCCGCGGGGTCCACCGACGGATTTGCGGCGAAGCTCGACCCGAATGCCAGCACCGTCATGTTCCTCACCTATCTGGGCGGATCCGGGTCCGATATGGCGAACGGCATCGCTCCGCTGGCCGATGGAAGCGTGGTGTGGGTGACCGGCGCGACGCAATCGACGAATTTCCCGACCAGTTCGAAAGCGATTCAGAAGAGCCTCGCGGGGGATTTCGATGCGTTTCTCACCAAGCTGGACGCCAAAGGCGCGATGCTCGCGTCGACGTATCTCGGCGGACTCGGTCCCGATTCGGGTGATGCCGTCGTCATCAGCAACGGGTTGCCGGTGATGATCGGAGTTTTAACGACGAATCAATACGACAAGCCGGCATCTTCCGCGATCGCGGAGCCGGTGGCGTTCGGCCTGTCGCGGAAATCCGACTTAAGCCAGCCGGAACTGGCGCTGGAGACGATGAGCGACGATGCCAGTGCCGTCGCGGCCAGTACCACTTTCAGCGCTCCGCCGCCGGTCTATTACGTCGGTAACAGCCGCTGTGCGTCGGCCGATGGAAATACGGTCGCGTGCGCCGGCGCGGGCTTTCCCGCGGACGAAACGGGGAATCCGCAGGGCGCGGTCCTGGTGGCGACAGTAGGATCGCCCAATGCGCCTCCGGCCGGATTCATTCCGCAGACGCGCCGCGAAACGTCCGCGAGCGACGTCGCTCCCGATCCGGTCGATGGCGCGACCGGCCATTTCCACGACTCGATGGCCGACATGAAACTAGGCGGACCTCTGCGGCTCGGCTTCGCGCGCTACTACTCGTCGGGTCTGTCGGCGGGAGGATTCAAGTCGATCCTCGGCACGAATTGGATGAGCAATTTCGATCTGCGGCTCACCGTGTCGGGAACCAACGCGCAGGTGCTGCTGTTCGGCGGCGAAACTGTTTCGTTCACCAGTTCGAACGGAGCATGGCAGCTCGCTTCGCCGAATGCGGTCGCTTATCAGTTCATTCAATCCGGATCGAACTATAAATTGATGAATCCGGCCGACAAGCTGATCTACACGTTCAATGCGGCGGGCGCGCTGACGACCATTGAGGATCGGCGCGGCAACGCGATTACGATCACGCTGGGGCCGAACGGTCCTGCGAGCGCGACCGACGGCCTGGGGCGGACGCTGTCGTTCACTTATGCCGGCACGCTGCTGACGCGCGTGCAGGATCAGACGTCGCGATCCGTGCTGTTCGGTTACACGGGCAATCTGCTGACCTCCGCAACAGACGTGAACAGCCAGGTCTGGAATTACACGTATACGTCGGCGGGATCGCTCATCGGGCTGATGACGAAGAAGCAGTATCCGCTGGGCGAGGTGCTGACGACGCAGACTTACGACTCAAACGGGCGCGTCATTTCGCAAGTCGATCCGCTGAATCGCGCAAGCAATATTTCCTACGATTCCGCCGGCGGCTCGGCGCTGACGGACGCAAACGGCGGAGTCACCAAGCACGGCAACGATGCCAACGGCGACCTGACGCAGCTCACCGATCCTACCGGGGCCGCCGCCAAGGTGTCTTACGACGGGTCGAACCGGCGCACCAGTGTTACGGACAAGCTCGGGAGCACCCGGCGCTATACGTATCACGCGGCGAGCGGCTATCTTGCGTCGTCCACGGACGCTTTGGGCAACCCGACGTCGTTCACCTACGCGGCGCAGGCGCAAGCAGGATTCACGTTCTACGTCCTCACCGGGATTACCTACGCGGACGGAAGCAGCGAATCCTTCACGTACGACGCGACGGGAAATCGGTTATCGCGGACTCTTCGCGATGGAACCAAAGCGTCGTTCACTTATGACGGCAAGGGTCAGTTGACCATGGTGACGTTCAACGGCGGCACGACGACCTATGCATGGAACGCCGATTCGACGCTGGCCTCCGTCACGGATGCGCTTGGAAACAAGACGACGAATTCGTACGATGCGCTGAAGCGGCTGGTGCAGCAAACCGCTCCGAACGGCGCGGCGACCACCATCGCCTACGACGCGGCGGATCACGTGATTTCGCGTACCGATGGCGCGGGGACGACCGTCTCGCGATCCTTCGATGCCGATTCGCGGCTTTCTTCGGCGACGAATGCGACGGGCGGGAAATATGCCATTGCCTACACGCCCACGGGCAGGCTGTCGAGCACGACCGATCCGCTGGGACACAAATCGTCGTATACGTACGACGTTGTGGACCGGCTCGCCACCAGCACCAACGGCGCCGGAGACAGCCTGACGTCGACGTACGATGCGGTGAACCGCGTGGCCTCGATCACGGATGGCGCGGGCGTCGTGACGTCCTATAGCTACGATGCGGAAAGCAACCTGGTCGCGACCACGGACGGTACCGGTCGCAAGTGGACGTATAACTACGATGCGAACGGACGCGCGGTCGCCAGCATCAGTCCGGGCGGAAACAAGACTGCGATTTCTTACGATTCCAATGGCCGTCCCATGAGCAGTACGAATGCTCTGGGTGAAACGCAGGCGCTGACGCGCAACGCGATGGGGCAGATCACCGGCAGCGCCGTTGCCGGGATCAGCACGTCGATCACGCGGAATCCGAACGGGCCGCCTGCGTCCATCACGGATCCGAACGGCAACACGACCAGTTACAGCTACGATGCCGATCAGCAACTGTCCAAAGTCACGGACCCGCTCGGCAATGCAACGTCTTTTGCCTATTCGAAAGAGCTGCTCAGCTCGGCGACACTGCCGCTGGGAACCGTGGCGTTCACGCGCGACGCCGATGGGCGAATCACTAAAAAACAATATTCGGATGGCACTGTCGTCAACACAACTTACGATGCGAACGGGCTGCGAACGTCGCTCGATGGTGTTTCGGTGACGCGCAATGTGAAAGGCGAGCCCACCAGCATTAACGGGATCGGCATCACGCTCGACGCCGCGGGACGTCCCGCGACGCTTACCTATGCGGCGGGCAAAACGGTCACTTACGCGTACGATGGCGGCGGCCGAGTCACGTCGATCACGGATTGGACCGGCGCCAAAACCACGTTCAGCTACGACCCCGCGGGGCGGGTCACTTCCGTGAAGTATCCCAACAGCGTGGCGAACTCTTACACTTACGATTCCGATAACCGGATCGCGCAGATCGCTTTTGGAAACCTGGGGTCGGTCAGCCTGACACGCGACGCGGCCGGGAAAATTTTGTCGGCGAATCGCAACCTGCCGGCATCGCCGAGCCTGAAGCCGGGCGCGCAGCAGTTCACCTACGATGCCGCGGAGCAGGTCTCGGGAGGCGCGGCCTACGACACGATGGGTCGTGCGACATCGCAGAACGGCCGTAACTACACGTGGAATCTCGCGTCGCAAATGACGGGATTCAGCGACGCATCCACTTCGGCGACGCTGACGTACGACGGCATCGGCGAGATCAGCTCGATGACGTCCTCCGGATCCACGCGGAGCTTCGTCTTCAATTACCTGCTTCCGCTGCCGGCGCTTTCCATCGTGCGGCAGGGGTCGAGCGATCTGCGTTACTACGTCTACACGCCGCACGGGCGGCTGCTGTATAGCATCGAGGCGTCAGGCAACGCGCATCATTTTTATCACTTCGACGAAATGGGCAACACCGCGCTCCTGACCGACGATAGCGGCGCAGTGAGCGACTCCTACGCGATCACACCTTACGGTGAAATCGCCGACCACACCGGGGCCACCGACAATCCGTTCACATGGCAAGGCGAGTTCGGCGCCATGCAGGAAGCTCCGGGGCTGTATTATCTCCGCAGCCGTCATTACGAGGCGGCGGCGGGAAGATTCCTCTCGCGCGATGCGTTCACGGGCGCGGGCGTGTATTCCGCGAATCCGTATCCGTACGCCAACGGCAATCCGCTCGCATTCGTCGATCCGTCGGGAAATTCGGCGAAGTGGACGGATTCCCCTGATGCGGTTGCGCTCTTTACCACGGCAAAGAGCCTGTACAAAGCGGAGGGACTTTTCGTCATCGCGGACCCGGTGTTTCTGAATATCGTGGCGATTCTTCAGACGCTGGCGGGAAATCCGGACATGACGTGGGACGATCTGGAAAACGCGCTCAATCCGCCGCCTCCGCAGCCGCCACCGCCTCCTCCGGCACCGACGCCGCCTCCGAAGCCCGCGCAGCCGATTATTGCGTCCTCGACATCGAAGGATGTACTCGGCACGGCACCAAATTTGCTCGGTGGAATCGCGGGAACGGGAGCGGCGGGTCTGATCGGGCAGGATTCCGCCGGGCTCATTGGGCAAGACTCGGCAGGACTGATCGGGCAAGATTCTGCCGGGCTCATTGGGCAAGATTCAGCGGGACTGATCGGTCAAGATTCAGCAGGCTTAATCGGCCAGGATTCCGCGGGCCTGATCGGTCAGGACTCGGCAGGTCTGATTGGTCAGGATTCCGCGGGACTGATTGGACAGGATTCGGCCGGATTGATCCGACGAGATTCGGCCGTCGCAATCAGAGCGCCACTCGCGGGCGGAGTTGCAGGTGCACGAAAGACTACGTTGGCGCCTGGGCGTGCAAGCCAGAAATGAAGGGAAAGTTTCTATGAAATACACAGGCATCCTTTTCGCAGCTCAATTGGCCTTCGCGGCAGTGAACTATAGCTACGACAGCGCCGGCCGCCTGATCCGCGCCGATTACGGATCTACAGGCGCGATCGTCTACAGCTACGACAAAGCCGGCAACCTGCTGAGCCGCGCGGTGCAGTCCGGCGGAGCGGGCGGCGTGATCAGCCGTGTCAACGTAGCGGGCGCTCCGGCCAGTGCCGGGATCGCGCAGAACGCGTGGCTCGAGATTCGAGGCTCGAATCTGGTTCCGGCGAATACTCCGGCCGAAGGAGTCATCTGGAATAGCGCGCCCGAATTCGCCCAGGGCAGCATGCCGACGCAGATCGGCTCGATCAGCGTCACGGTGAACGGCAAGCCGGCGTACATCTACTACTACTGCAGCGCCGTCACCAGCTCGATCTGCGCGCAGGATCAGATCAACGTGCTGAGCCCGCTCGACAACGCGACGGGCAGCGTCGATGTGGTGGTCACCAATGGCTCGACGGCCAGTGCTCCCTTCACCACGAACATGAGCGCGGCGGTCCCTTCGTTCCTGCGCTTCAGCGATCAGGGCTATGTCGTCGCGATTCACACCAACGGCGCGCTGCTCGGTCCGTCGACGCTTTATCCCGGTCTGTCGACGCCGGCGAGCCCCAACGAAACGGTGGTGGTGTTCGGTGTTGGCTGGGGATTGCCCACCGCGTCGCTGACGCAGGGATCGTCGGCGCAATCAGGCCTGTTGCCGTCGACGCCGGTGTGCAAGATCGGCAGCACGACTGTCGCCGTCGCCGCAGCGCTGATCAGCCCGGGGCTCTATCAATTCAATCTGACGATCCCCGGCGATGCAAAGGGCGACAACTCGCTGAGCTGCACTTACAATGGCGCGACCACGCCATCGGGAGATTTATTGACCGTTCAGTAGGACCAACTCCCGCGATTCCGTTTGCTAGACTTGACGGATCGTAGCGGGAGTTATGGAGATTCAGCAGAGCGTCACCGAGTGGCTGAAGGAATGGCGCGCCGGGGACGACATTGCCATCGAACGCGTGACGGTGCTCATGTATCGCGACCTGCGGCGCCTTGCGGCGCACTATCTGCAGGGCGAGCGCGACGATCATACGCTGCAGCCCACGGCGCTGGTCCACGAAGCTTATCTGCACATCGAGTCGCTGCGCGGCGTCGACTGGCAGGAGCGCGCGCAATTCACGGCGCTGATGGCGCAGTTGATGCGACGCGTTTTGATCGACTATGCGCGCCGCAGGAATGCAGCGAAACGCAAAGCCGGCGATTCGATCGCGCCTATTGTGGTGGATAATTCGCGCGTCGACGTGCTGGCGGTCGATCAGGCTTTGTCGCGTATGTCCGAGCACTATCCGCGGCACGCGCAGATGGTGGAACTGCGTTTTTTTGGAGGGCTCCATTCGCCGGAGATCGCGCGTGTGCTGAACGTTTCGCTTGGCACGGTGGAGCGCGACTGGCGTTTCGCTAAGGCTTGGCTGCAGAGCGAGATTTCGCGCGGGTTGCAGGTTTGAGCGTGTGGCGCTGAAGAACCCCGGCCTGACGGCCGGGGCTGGCCGATCGAACATTGGGTTTTCCAACCCGTGCTTCAGTTCGATCCGGTTGACGAATAGACGACGCGGCCGCGCAGCATCGTCATGTCGCACTTCAGATTTTTCAGATCTGCCGCCGGAATCGTGTACGGATCGTGATCCCAAATCGCGATGTCGGCGTCCTTGCCTTTCTCGATCGAACCGACGCGATTCTCCAGAAACAACTGCCGCGCCGCCCAGATCGTGTAGGAACGAAGCGCCGCGTGAACGTCGATCGCTTCGGACGTCCCGAACGGCTTCGCACCGTAGACGCCGTTGAGCGTGGTTCGCTCCACCGAAGCCCACAGACCGTAGCGAGCCGCAAATGGAGTCACCGGATAATCCGATCCTCCGCCCCAGATCATGCCTTTCTGAAGATACGTGTGGAACGGCATGAGGCGTCCGGCGCGATCCGGTCCCAGGTTGCCGGCGTAGTTGTCGCCGATCCACCACATAAACGACGCCTGCGCTTCGGGATAACCGGCGTCGTATTTCTTCTGCAGCATCGCCATGGTGTCGATGGCATGATTCGTCGGCGTATTGCAATGAATGATCCCGTGGCGCAGTCCCGGCGTGGGCTTGTCGTTCAAGACTTGCGCGTACGTGTCGACCACCCAATCGATGGCGCGGTCGCCGATGGCATGCGTGCTCACGTGGAAGCCGCCCTCGTGAAACATTTTCACGATCTTGCGATAGACCGCGGGGTCGGTCGTCGGATAGCCCGGATTTCCTGTGTCTTTCTCCTTGAAATTCTTGTTCCAGTCCTGATGCATCCAGGCGGTGCGGGCGCCGCCGCTACCGTCCATGAACATTTTGACGCCGCCCGAAATCAGGACATCGTCGCTTGAAGGAT
>JAIQFJ010000187.1 GCA_020073325.1 Terriglobia bacterium
GAACAGCGTCGACTTTCCCGATCCGCTGGGTCCCACGACGCACACGAACTCGCCCTTGGCCACGGAAAGATTCACCCCGCGCAGCGCGTGCACGTCGACTTCGCCGGCGTGATAAATCTTTTTCAGATCGCGGATCTCAATCATAGGAGAGTGCCTCGATCGCATCCTGCCGAGCCGCCTTGAGCCCCGGATAAAGCGCGCCGATCAACGCCGCCGCCAGCGCGAGCGATCCCGCGATAGGCCACCATGCATACACGATTTCGGTCACAAAGCTCGGCGCGAACGTGTTGATCAGCGCCCGCGTGCCGTAGGTCATCAGAACGCCGACGATCACGCCGGCCACCCCGAGCAAAACCGTTTCTCGCATGAGAATGCTCAGAATGTACCCCGGCGATGCACCCAGCGCCTTCAGAATCCCGATTTCGCGTGTCCGCTCCAGCACCGCCGTGTACATCGAAAGGAATACGACCAGGAACCCGATCACCACGCCGATGCCGATCACGACGCCCGTGAACTGCTTCAGCATCGGAACATTGTTCGCCGAAAGCAGCGACGTGTACTGCTCCACCGACCAGACCGGATAATCCTCCCCGAGTTTCGCTCGAATCTCGTCAATCACCGTCTGGACGTTCGCCTGATCGTCCACCTTTACCAGAATCACCGTGACCTTATCCGTCGCCGAATATTTCTCCTGCAGCGATTTCAGATCGGCGAACATTCTTGACAATTTCCCGGACTCGACGATTCCCGTCACGTGCCACTTGATCCCGAAATCGATCACCGAGCCGACATGAAGATTGGAGTTGCGCGCCTCTACATCGTCGACAATCAAGTCGTCCGGTCCTTTGAACGGACCGCCGGCCAGGTATTTGAACCCGCCGCTCATCTCATCGAACTCGGACAGATTGATTCCGGCGATCGAAGTGAGCGCTCTGCTGGCGGAGGCGAAATAGCTGCCCGTCGCGATGGAGACGTGAGGGAGTCCGCGCACCACGCCGACGAGCCCTTCCGGCATCGCGCCTCCGGAAAATCCAAGAATGGAGCTTCCCGGCGGCCGGATCAAAACGTCGGCCCCGCTTCCGCGCGAATGCGCGGCGACGTCGTTCAGCATCCCGTGACTCACGCCCACCAGCGTGAGCATCAGCGTGACTTGAACCCCAATCGCGATCGCGCTCAGCAGGGTTCGTATCGGACGATGCTTCAGGTTTTCGAAGACGAGTCGATTGACCAATACGTTAGTCTAGCAGGCGACCATTCGTTCCTTCGCCGCATCCCACTTCATATATTTGCGATGCCGATAGGACGCGTTTCCCATCGCGCACGCCACCACGCCGTAATACCCCAGCATCACATCGCATTTGAGCGCTTCATTCATCCGAATCGCCCCGCACAAATTGCGATGGTGCAGATCCAAAGCCTCCGCGCCGGTCTTATGATGCTCCACTGGTTTCACTTCGTTCACGTAAATCTGCTCCGGCGTGATCGTAAAACCCGAGTCCGTAAACTCCAGCGTCGCCTTGTGGCCGCGCAGCAAATGCTGGATCTTGCGTTCATTCGCCTGCGACGACACCAACTGCACCGCCAGTCCGCCCGGATAATCCAGCAGGATATTCAGCGTGTCCGGAATCTCCGCCGCGCTCGACGTGAACTCGAATTTCCCGCCCGCCGCCGCCGCGAACTCCGGAAATGTCAGTCCCAGTGATTTAATGATTCGCGTCACGCGATGCACGAACAGATCCGCCGCGATCCCGCCCGAATAATCCCAATAATGACGCCAGCGAAAGAATCGCGCCGCATCGAACGGACGCTTCGGCGCCGGCCCCAGCCATGCCTTCCAATCCAGATTCTCTCCGGGCCGCGCATCCGGCTCGATCGGGTAGGCCCAGAAATCGCCCAGATGATTCCGCGAATAATCGATCTGCGCCAGGATGACTTTCCCCAGTGTGCCGTCTTTGAAATATCGATTCGCAGTCTCGTACGAATCGTCCGACATGCCCTGCACGCCCACCTGCATCTTCACGCCCGACGCCCGAATCTTCGCTGCGACCTTCTTCGCTTCGTCGGTCGTGTGCGTCATCGGCTTTTCGCAGTAAATATGCTTGCGCGCATCCGCCGCGTCGATCGTCATGCGCGCGTGCCAGTGCTCCGGCGTCGCGATCAATACGGAATCGACATCCTTGTCGTCCAGAATCCGCCGATAATCCTTGACGATTCTCGCGCGGGTCGTCTTCGCGCCCAGGTCAGCCCGCTTATCGTACACATCGCATACCGCGACGACCTCGACATTGTCCGATTCACGCATCTTCACCAGCGTGTTCAGATGCGCCATCCCCTGTCCGCCGCAGCCGACCGCGCCGATCCGTAGCCGGTCGTTCGCGCCTCGAATCTGCGCGTAACTTTTCGCCGTCAGCGCGATCCCCGCCGCGAACTCTCTTCGCGTCACCGCGCGCTCCATTGCGATCCCGCAATCGCGAGCGCGGCCAGCGCCGCCGTCTCCGCCCGTAAAATCAGCGGCCCCAACGACGCGCGCGTCCATCCCGTGAACTGCGCGCGCTCTTCGTCGGTCCAGCCGCCCTCGGGTCCGATCAGCAATGCGAGCGAGTCGAATCCTGCCGGGACGCTCACCGGCTCGCTTGCCTCTTCGTCGAAAACGACGCGATGCGCCGCTTCCGTTTCCAGCGCGTCCCCCAGCCTCACCGGTTCGGCGATCTCAGGCAGGAAAGCACGCCGCGATTGCTGGCTCGCCTCGAGCGCAATCCGCCGCCATCGCTCGATCCGTTTGCGCGCCGCTCTCTCCAGCCCATGCTCGCCGCGCGTCGTCTCCACCGGAACGATTTCGGAAACTCCCAGTTCCGTCGCCTTCTCGATCATCCATTCGAAATGATCGAACTTGATCAGCGCAGCGCATAAAATCAACCGCGGACCGGGCGCCGGAAGCTCCAGCCTTTCCAGCGTCCGAAACACGACACTCTCTTTGCGAGCCGTCTCGATCTCCGCCAGATAAACATTGCGATTGTCGGAAATTTCGTAGCGCTGCCCGACTTCCACCCGCAACACGCGAGTCAAATGACGCGCGTCATCGCCTTCAATCTGCGCGTGCCCGTTGCGCACTTCATCCACAAAAAATCGCCGCCGCATTCGTTATCCTGAACTTTCATGATCGCTCATCTGCGCGGCACGCTTCTCGAAAAACATCCCAACGCCGTAATCGTGGACGTGCAGGGAGTCGGCTACGAAGTCACCATTCCCGTCTCCGCGTTTTCATCGCTCCCCGAAAAAGGCCAGCCCGTGCAGCTTCACATCCACACGCACGTCCGTGAAGATGCGCTCGCACTGTTCGGCTTCGTCTCCGCTGCCGACAAAGCGCTGTTTGAAAAATTGATCACCGTGAGCGGCATCGGCCCGAGCCTTGCCGTGAAAACGCTCAGCGGACTCACCGCCTCCGACCTCGTCGCCGCGATTCGGTCCGGCGCCATCGAGCAGCTTGTCCGCATCCCCGGCGTCGGCAAAAAAACGGCGGAGCGCATGGTGCTCGAACTGCGCGACAAGCTCGACCTCGCCGGTCTCCCCGCGCGCGCCGATGCGCCGCCGAAAGCAACCTACAGCTCCACCGAAGAAGACGTCCTTTCCGCGCTGATGAATTTCGGCGCATCCCGCCCCTCCGCCGAAGCCGCCGTCGCCAAAGCACGATCCGCCTCCGAATCGAACGACTTCGATCAGCTTTTCCGCCGAGCCCTGAAATTAGTTCGATAAACGTTCATTGACGGCGGATTCGATTTACACTGAAACTTCATGCGCGACCAGGGCATCGTCTCCGCTTCTCTCCGCGAAGAGGACCGTCAATTCGAGGCCGCCCTCCGCCCCAATCTGCTCGCCGATTTCGCCGGTCAATCCAAGGTCAAGGAAAATCTCGCCATCGCCATCGAAGCCGCGAAGAAGCGCGGCGAGGCAATGGATCACGTCCTGCTCTACGGTCCGCCCGGACTCGGCAAAACGACGCTCGCCGGAATCATCGCCTCCGAACTCGGCGTCGGGTTCCAGCAGACCTCCGGACCGGTTCTGCAGAAAAAACTCGATCTGGTCGGCATCCTCAGCAACATCCAGGAGCGCGAGGTTTTCTTCATCGACGAAATTCATCGCCTCCAGCCCGACGTCGAGGAAATGATCTATTCGGCCCTCGAGGATTTCCGCATGGACATCCTCATCGGCACCGGTCCCGGCGCGCGCACCGTGGCGATGGATGTCAAACGCTTCACCGCGATCGGCGCCACCACGCGGCAAGGCTTGATCAGCGCTCCGCTGCGCAGCCGCTTCGGCCTCGTTCTCCGTCTCAATCCCTACGACGTCGCCGAACTCAGCAGCATCGTCCGCCGTTCGGCGCGCCTCCTCGGCGTCGATATCGATAAAGACGGCGCCGAAGAGATCGCCCGCCGCGCCCGCGGGACGCCGCGCATTGCGAACCGCCTTCTCCGCCGCGTTCGCGATTACGCGCAGGTGCGAGCCTCGGGCCACATCGACCTCGACGTCGCTCATCGCGCGCTCGATCTGCTCGAAGTCGACCGCTTCGGCCTTGACGAGATCGATCAGAAAATCATGATGACCGTTCTCGAAAAATACGGCGGCGGCCCCGTCGGCCTCAATACGATCGCCGCCTCGATCGACGAAGAATCGGACACCATCGAAGAAGTCTACGAGCCGTACCTGATTCAGCTCGGTTTCCTCAACCGCACGCCGCGCGGCCGCATCGCCACCGATCAGGCCTGGGATCATTTCCAGGTCCCGCGCCGCATGCGCAATTCGCAGAGCACGCTGTTTTGAAAACCGTTTTCCTGGGACTCGGCTCGAACCTCGGCGATCGCGCGAAAAATCTTGCCGAAGCGCGCCAGCGCCTTCAACCCGTGCGCGCCTCTTCGATCTACGAAACCGAACCGCGCGACGTTCCGAATCAGCCCTGGTTCCTCAACCAGGTGATCGAGATCGAAACCGATCTGCTGCCGCGCCGGCTTCTTTCGCGTATTCAGAAAATCGAGCGCGAAATGGGCCGCAAACGCATCGTCGCCAAAGGCCCGCGCCTGATCGACATCGACATTCTGTTTTTCGCCGAAGCCGCCGTTCACACGCCGGATCTCGAAATCCCGCATCCGCGAATCGCCGAACGCCGCTTCGTTCTCGAACCGCTGGCCGAACTCGCGCCCGATTTCCGCCACCCCGCCACCCGGGAAACGATCCGAGAAATGCTCACCCGCGTCGCCAATCAGTCTGTTCGAACCTTTGAACCGCGACCGTAGGGAGCGGCCAATCGCCCCTTGTCAGGAACGAGTCCCGCCGAAGCACCCGCGCCCGCGCGAATCTCTTCAAGCAGGCTTTTCATTCGCCTCCGCAGGACGCGCCGTCAGAATTTTTACCCGCGCGATGCGATTCCGATCCATTTCCTGCACAATGAAGGTGCGATTCCCAAACGTCACCGATTCGCCCGGCGCCGGAATATAGCCGAACCGGAAAAGCAAAAATCCCGCCAGCGTTTCAAACCCAGCATCGCCCGGCAAATCGATCCCGTATTGCGCCGACAGATCGCGTATGTTCGTGCTGCCATCCACCTCGATCACCGGCGCGCCTGCCACCGGCAGCGGACGCCGCACATCGTGCTCATCGCCGATCTCGCCGAAAATCTGCTCCAGCACATCCTCCAGCGTCACCAGCCCCGTGATCGTTCCGAACTCGTCCACCACCAGCGCCAGATGCGTATGCTGCCGGCGAAATTCGTCCACAAGCTGATTCAACGGCTTCGTTTCCGGCACCACCAGCGGGTCGCGAAGAAAGCGCCGCAGCCGGAACGGACGCGCCGGCTGCCGACGGTCCGCCGCCAGCTTGCGCTCCTGCCACGCCGTCATCAGATCCTTGTAGTGCACCACGCCGACGATATTTTCCGGCTTGCCCTGATACACCGGCACGCGCGAATACTTGTGCTCGACGCTCAGCCGCAGCAACTCGTCGAGCGTCGCATCCGCCGGCACCGAAACCACGTCGATCCGCGGCGTCATGATCTCCCGCGCGTTCACGTCCTTCAGTTCGAGGATTCGCTGGATCGCTTCCTGCTCGAACCCTTCCAGATGCCCCTCGCGCCGGCTCGATTCGATGATGAACTTCAGCTCTTCGGCCGAATGCCCGCCGCCCGCGTGGCCGCCGTGCAATCCCAGCACGCGAGAGAGCACGCCAGCCGATCTCTCGATGACGAACACAAACGGCGCTGAGGCGCGCAGAAAAATCAGCAGCACCGGCGCCATCAGCAGCGCCAGCCGGTCCGCTTTTTCGATCGCCAGATTCTTCGGCACCACTTCGCCCACCACCACGTGGAAAAAGCTGATGATCAGGAACGCGATCGCAAAAGCGCCGGCATGGAACCACGGCTCGCTGCGCGGCGTGATCATTGGGTGAAACGCGTTCATCAGCATCTGATAGACGGTGTCCTCGCCCGCCCATCCAAGTCCCAGGCTCGCGAGCGTAACGCCGACCTGCGTCACGCTCAGCAATCGCTCCGGATTCGCCAACAGCCCCAGCGCCGCCTTCGCCGTCGTGCTGCCCTGTTCGGCGAGCTGCCGCAGCCGCGACCGCCGCACCGATACCAGCGAGACTTCCGCCGACGCAAAAAAGGCGTTCACCGCGATGATCGCGAACAATAAAATCAGTCGAAGCGACATTTTCGGCTACAATCAGGCGAGTGTTCTTCTCCACGCCTTTCCTGCGTGTAATTAATCTGAGCATAGCCGTTTTGCTGATTGCTCTTTCGGGCGCGGTCTACTGGTACGCCTGGCGGCCGCTGGCGCAAACCACCGGCGAAATCACCGCGCCGGTGAGCGCCGAAGCGACCGTCGCCCGCGACGCGATCGGCGTTCCGCACATCACGGCGGCGAATTGGGAAGATGCGATTTTTCTGCAAGGCTACGTGACTGCGCAGGATCGTTTGTGGCAAATGGACGCTCTGCGCCGCCTCGCGGCAGGCGAGCTCGCCGAAGTGGTCGGCCAGCAGGCGCTCGCTTCGGATCAGGAATCGCGCCGCCTGCGGCTCGCTCGTCTCGCCGATAACGCCGTCGAGTCCATGCCCGCCGCCGATCGCGCCGTGCTCGCCGCCTACGCGCGCGGCGTGAATCACTACATCGAAACGCATCGCGGAAAACTGCCGCTCGAATTCAAGCTGCTCAACTACGACCCGCGTCCGTGGAGGATTCGCGATTCCGTCCTCGCCGGCCTGCACATGTATCGCACGCTCACCACAAGCTGGCGTGAGGAGATCAACAAGCTCCACATGCTGCAGAAAGGCGATCGCGACAAGGTCGAATACCTTTTTCCCACGCGGACCGGCGGCGAGGTGCAGCCCGGCTCGAACGCCTGGGCGCTCTCCGGGGCGCGATCGGCCACGGGCAAACCGATTCTCGCCAACGATCCCCACCTGGAATTTTCCATCCCCGCCACCTGGTACATGATCCATCTGCACGCCGGCGACCTGAACGTCAGCGGCGTGTCGCTCCCCGGCGTCCCCGCGATCATCGTCGGACACAATGAGCGCATCGCCTGGGGCGTGACCAACCTGCAGTTCGACGTCCAGGATCTCTATCGCGAGCAGATCGACCCGCGCACCGGACGCTATGCGTTTCAAGGCAAAGTCGAGCAGGCGCGTCTCGATCGCGAAGCCATCGCCGTCAAAGGATCGAAACCCGTGATTCTCGAACAATGGATCACGCGCCATGGTCCCGTCTTTCTGAGCGATGAAAACCAAAGCTACGCGCTGCGTTGGGCCGCGGCCGAGGCCGGCTTTCCGTTTCCTTTTCTCGACCTGAACCGCGCCCGCAATTGGGACGAATTCAACGCCGCTCTTGCCCGTTTTCCCGGCCCCGGCCAGAATTTCGTCTACGCCGACGTCGACGGCAACATCGGCTATCACGCCACCGGACATCTGCCGGTCCGCCCGCCGAACTGTCGCGGTGACGTCCCTGCCGACGGCGCCTCGGGCGACTGCGAGTGGCAAGGCTTCGTTCCTTTCGATGATCTTCCGCATTTCTTCAATCCCGCTGGCGGCGAAATCGTCACCGCCAATCAAAATCCGTTTCCCGCCGATTACCGCTATCCGGTCTCCGGCGATTTCGCGGCTTATTATCGCGCGAGCGAAATTCGAACGCTGCTCGACCGAAAGCCTAAGTGGCAGCCGCAAGAGATCTTATCCGTGCAGAAGGACGTGTATTCGGCCTTTTCGCACTTCCTTGCCCAGCAAATCGTCCATGCCGCCGACGCGCGCAAGCAATCGGGGGAAGCCGTCACTCTGCTTCGATCCTGGAACGGACAGATGGAAAAAGAAACCGCCGCGCCGATGATCGTCGCGCTGGTTTACGAGCAACTCAAAAAAGCGCTGGCCGAGCGAGCCGCACCCGGCCTCGCCGACGCCTACACCCTCCCCATGGCGCCCGCGGTCGTCGAAAAATTGCTGCGCGAACGTCCCGCCGGATGGTTTGACGATTACGACGCGTTGCTGCTGAAATGCCTGGCCTCCGCGATGGAGGAAGGCACCAAAATCGAGGGCTCGAAAATCTCGCGCTGGGATTACGGCCAGTACAATCGCCTGCACATCGTGAATCCCATAGAAGGCCAGTTGCCGTTGATCGGGAAATATTTCGACATCGGCCCCGTCCCGATGAGCGGATCGCCCACGACGGTCAAGCAGTCCACCGCTCGCCTGGGCCCGTCGATGCGGATGATTGTCGATTTCTCAGACCTCGATCGTTCGCTGCAGAACATCACGATCGGAGAATCGGGGCAGCCGTTGTCGAAGCACTATAAAGACCAATGGGGCGCTTACTACGGTGCGACCAGTTATCCGATGCAGTTCCACAAAATCGACGCGCGCGCGATATTGAAGGTCAATCCACAATGACGGAGGGCGGGCTTCAGCCCGCGCGGAGCTTTAGCTCCGCATGAACGGTCCGCGTCCCCCGACCTGATCTGAAGCACGAGGCTAAGGGCTCCTGGCATTTCGAAAAAGCAGGGCTAAAGCCCTGCGCGGGCTCAAGCCCGCCCTCCTAGGCGAGAAAATCGAACAGCGTCGTTCTTGGGATCTGCGCCCGAGCCCCCAGGGCCGCCTGTTCCTGGGTCTGCGCCTGCGTCAAATCGAGAATCGCCGAGGTCATGTCCGTATCTTCCAAATTGCTGATCTGCGCCTGGATTTGCGTCTGCTGCGTCTTGGCGTAATCGGTGGCGGAGGCGATCTGGTCCTGTGTGTTCCCGTAAAACGCGAGCTGATTGTTCAAATACGTCGCCACCGTGCTCAATCCGTTCACCGACGTCTGAATCGCCGCTTCATCGTTGTTCTGAAGCGCGGTCACCAGCCCGTTCAGCGCGCTGAACACGTTGCCCGACGGATCGTTCGCATCGAAAATCTGCTGCGCCGTGAGCGCAACCGGGAACGTGCTGCCGTTGGGATCGAGCACCACGCGCGTCGAATCGGCGCCCTGATACGCGCTCACGGGATTCGTCTGCGTCGAATCGTAGTTGTACGGCGCGGTCTGGTCCGTATCGCCCGAGAATACATAGCGGCCCTGAATATTCGTATTGGCGATTCCCACAAATTGCCGCTCGATCGATTGAAGCTGTGAGGCGAGCGTTGCGCGCGCGCCGGCGGTCTGTGTTCCGGTGGCGCCCTGCGCGCCCAGAGTCTGCACCTGGTCGAAAAGCTGCACGGCCGATTGCAAAGCCTGTTCGGCCGTATCCACCTCTGTCTTGACGTTGCCCAGGTTGGTCGAAACCTGCTGCGACGCCGCCAGCGCCGCGCGCGCCTGCAACAGCGACGAGACCTGATCCGGCTGATCGGCAAGCTGGCGCATGCGGACGCCGCTCGAAATATCGAGCTGATCGGTGTTCAGCCGGTCGATCACGCGGTTCAGATTATCGATGAACTGCTGGTTTATGGAGTTGAGGCTTGATGTCATTTCACTTCACCATGTCGATGGCCGTCTGTGTCAGGCTGTCCAGGACGCTGACCAGTTTTCCGGCGGCTTGATAGGCCTGTTGGAATTGCAGCAGCTTGGTGGCTTCTTCATTCAGCGAGACACCGCTCTGCGCCGAGCGCTGCGATTGAGCCTGCGTCAACTGATCCTGCGCCTGCTGCTGATCCTGATTCGCCGCCGCGATGTCGTTGCCGATCCGCGATCCTAAATTTCCGAAAAACTGCGTGAACGAATAGCCGTTGATCTGCGGCGACGTCGCCATCTGCGCCAGCGCAATGGCGTTTCCGTTTCCGCCCGGAGCGCCCGCCGAAGCCGCGGCAATCTGGTCCGGCGTCAGGTTGTTCACGCCGAGCGTCGAGGCCGCATTCGTCGGGCCGCTATAGCTGAACAGCGGAGTGAGCGGCGCGCCTCCGTTCTGATCGACGCCCTGGGCCAGCTGGCCGTTGACGTTATCCGCCAGCGACTGCGCGAACGTGTTCAGATCGGTCATGTAGCCGGGGATCGTCGTGTTCTTTTCCTGAATCAGCGCGCCCAGTTTGCCTTGCGTGATCTGCGACGTGATCTCGTTGCCGTTGGCGTCGCGAATCGTGGTTTGATTCGACGCGGAATCCACCGAGATCGGCAGCGCCTGGTCGCCGATCACCAGCGGAGCCTGCCCGCCGATCGCGATCGTCAGCGCGCCGCCCGAGCCTCTGATCACCGAAAAATCGGTCAACTGCGCAAGATTTTCCAGGTCCGCATGAAGCTGTGCGTCCAGGCCCGCGTCCTGCTGCGCGGCGACGCTCGCCTGATACTGCCCGTTGATCTTGGCAATCTGCCCGGCGATCGTGTTGATCTGCGAAACCACATCGCTGGTTTGAATCGAGACGTTGGTCGAAACCTGCGTAATCCCGGCGGTCGTGGTGTTGACGCTGGTTGCCAGCCGCCCGGCCGCGTTGATCACGGCCTGCCGGCTGATCGTGTCGTTGGGATTCACGGTCAACTGGGAAAAACTGTTGAAGAACGCGCTCAGCGCGCCCGCCACGCCCGAGTTCGAAGTCAGCGAGAACAGCGGCTGGATCTGTCCCAGGTCGGCGGATCGCTGGCCCGCATTTCCCAAAGCCTGCTGCTGCAGGCGAACGGCCTGCTCCAGATATTCCGAGCGCGAACTGATCATCGGCCCCGCGGTGACGCCCCCGGCGAGCCGCGAAGCCGGATCGAACGGCTGCGCGATCAGCAACTGGTCCTGTTTCGCGTAGCCCGGCGTGTTCACGTTGGTGATGTTGTTTTCGATGACGTTGAACGTCCGCGAAAAAACCTCGAGCGCGTTGGCCGAGTTATACAACGCGCTGGTAATGCCGCCCATATTTATCCTTTGAGGTTCACGCTGCCCGACGCCTCCACCGGAGCCGCCTCGCCCTTCGGCGTGTAGCCCGCGATCTGCGCTCCCAGAATCCGGGCGAGCCCTCGATTTACCTTTTCGCCATGTTCGACGAGATTCTTAACCGCACGGAGATCTTCTTTGAATGCAGCCAGTTCGGCGGGATCGTCGGGGATAGAGGACGCGGCCTGGACCAGTCCGGGCAAACATGCCTCAATCGCTTCAGGCGTAGCCGTAAGCAGCGCGTCACGCAGCGCCGCTACTTTTTCGCGGGCGGAATTAGGGTTCGAGCGCATCGTCGACGATCTTCGAGGCCGTTGCCTTGGCGTCCACCTGATAGGTGCCGTTGGCGACCGACCGCGCGATCTGTTCGAGACGCGCCTGGCGCTCGGGCGAATCTGCCGCGAGCGACCGCAAACTCCGTACTAATTCCGAAAGATGGACATCATCGTTTGAGCCGTTCGAGCCCGTCGCGCCGCCGGTCCGGGAACTGTTCCCGGTCCTTTCGGTCTCCTGGGTCCGAGCCGTGCCCGTCGACGATGCCGCCAGCGAAGCGAGATTGGGATCGTTTACCTTCATGCCATTCGGGGCTCTCTGCCCCCACCTGGAGTATCGACGATCAAGAGAGGTTTTTTAACTGCAAATGCCCTAGGTAAATCCCTAATCCTCCCTAGCCCGGAGGTACTGCGGATTTCCCAGGGGTGCTGCATTTCTCTATAATGGCATGTTTCTATGACCAAACATACGGTTCTGGCGGTTGTCGCTCTCTCGATCACCGCGACCGCGGCCAATATGCCGCCGCCGGAGTATCAGAAGCTCGCTCACGAT
>JAIQFJ010000188.1 GCA_020073325.1 Terriglobia bacterium
GGCTGCCGGCTCGCCGCTCGACGAGCGGCCCCACATATCTGCTCAAGTTGAGCATCTCACGGGCTCGGCATTAACGAAAAGATTTCAAAATCGCGTTCGCACGGTCGCCCGCCTGCTTTGCTTCCGACTTCTGATTGAGATGCTTGAGCGCCTCCGAATAATTGGCCAGAGCCACGGCCAGCGAGCGGTGATTCGGTCCGAGCGTGCGCTCCTCGACGGCGATCACCTGCCTGAGCAGATTCGCCGACGCCTGCCAGTTGCCGCGCACGCCTTCGAGCGCCGCCAGATTTGCGCGCATCTGCTGCGTGCGCATGCTGTCCGGCACGGCCCGCTCTTCGATTTCGAGCGCCCTGCGCAGATACGGCTCGCCTTCGTCGAAGCGCTTCTGTCTCCCCAGAATCACGAAAAGATTGTTCAGCACCGACCCGATCAGCGGATGCCCGGGCGGAAGATTTTTTTCATAGATCGGCAGGGCGCGGCGCTCCTGTTCCTCGGCCTTGAAATATTCGCCCTGATGCGTGTAAATCGCCGCCAGGTTGTTGGCGCTCTTGGCGACGTCGAGGGAATCGGGTCCGCCGATTTTTTCAAACAGCGCGAGCGCGCGCCGCAGCACGGGTTCTGCTCGCGCGTCCTGACCTTGACCCGCGAGCGCCAGTCCCAACGTATTGAGCGACGCCGCGGTGACGTTTTCGTCGTGCGCATTTTCCGCGATCAGGACCGCGCGCCGCGCCAGTGGATCCGCCTCCGAATCGCGCCCTTCGCTATGCAGCACGGAAGAGAGATTGTTCAGCGACGCGGCAATGTCGGCCGATTCCGGCGATAAGTACTCCTCGCGAAGCTCCAGCACACGGCGATAGATTTTTTCAGCGGCCTGATAATCGCCCTTCTCTTCGAGTGCGAATCCCAGGTTCGAAAGCGTCGACCGCAGCCGGAAATCCTGAGGCGGGAAGGCCTCCGCGGCCATCAGCGCGCCGCGGAATTTTTCTTCCGAAGCCGCGTAGTTTCCGGATTGAACCAATCGGATCCCTTCGGAGTTGAGATCCTGCCATTTTGTAACATCGGCGAGCGTCTGGGCCTTCGCGAAAACGGCAAATGCGGCGAAAATCAGCACTTTCATAGCGGACCCAGAATGAACCGGCCTTTCCGCCGCGGCAAGTAAGAGCGGGTAGCACGCATCTCGCACCGATTTCTTACCGCACTCAGGCAAACACAAGCAGCGTTCGCGCGTCTTAATTTTGTTGACCTGCGCGATGGGATGTGCCGTAACCGCAAGCGCGCCGCCCGGTATTGATTGCACGGACGACGCAATTCGCAGACAGCTCGACCGCGTGCTCCAGAGCACGGGGTTTCGCAAGTGCGCGCAGCTTTCGCGTTTCCTGCGATTCACTGTGGACCAGGCGCTGGCGGGGCCGAACGGCGCTTCGAAGGAAACGCTGATCGCGATTGAAATTTTCGGACGGCGTCCGGATTACGACCCGTCGTGCGATCCGGTGGTGCGCGTCGAGGCGCGGCGCCTGCGGGCCAAACTCGCGCAATATTACGCGCAGGAAGGTTGCCGCGATTCCATTCGCATCGATCTTCCTAAAGGCGGTTATCTTCCCACGTTCGAGTTCCGCGGCAGCGCGCTCGAGGAGTCGATGGCCGTGCTTCCGTTCGTATGTCATGGCGGATTGGAACTGCTCGCCGACGGGCTCACGTCGCGTCTGATCGCCAAACTCGCGTCGGTGAAGCGATGGCGCATGGTGTCGAGCACCTCGGTCGCGCAGTTCCGCAACCGCAGTGTCGACGCGCGCGCGATCGGCCGCGAATTGAATGCCGGTCTGATTCTCGAAGGCAGTCTGCGGCAGGCCGGAAAACGTTTCCGCTGCGACGCGCAACTGGTGTCGTCCGCCGACGGGCTGCATGTGTGGGCGGGATCGGTCGACAGCCGGCGGCAGGATTTATTCGCCGTGGAGGATGAACTGGTAGCGGCGATCGCGGAAGGCGTGCTGGGGGCGGAAAAACGCTAACATTAGAGACTCTCATGAGCCTCTCTGCTTCGGAACATCCGCACGCCGAACAGGCGCGCGATCTTCGGACGTATCGCCACTTCGATCTGCTCCTCGCGATTTTTCTGGTCGTGCTGCTGATTTCGAACCTGGTGGGGCAGAAACTCTGCCAGATCGGTCCGTTCGTGATCAGCGGAGCGCAGTTGCTGTTTCCGATCACTTATATTTTCGGCGACGTGTTCACCGAAGTGTACGGCTACGCGGCGTCGCGGCGCGCGATCTGGCTCGGGTTTCTCGCCAACGGTCTGCTCGCGCTGATGGGACTGATCACGGTGTGGCTGCCGCCCGCGCCCGGCTGGGAGCACCAGGACGCGTTTCGAACCGTGTTCTATCAGATCCCGCGATTGATCGTTGCGAGCCTGATCGCTTACTGGTGCGGCGAGTTCACGAACTCCTATACGCTCGCCAAAATGAAGCTGTGGACCGGCGGAAAAATGTTGTGGACGAGAACGGTGGGCTCGACGATCACGGGCCAGTTCGTCGACACGATTATTCTGGTGGCGATCGGGTTCACGGGAACGGCCCCGCTCGCTACGCTCGCGAAGCTGGCGGTGTCGGCGTATATCGGCAAGGTGATTTACGAAGTGGTGGCGACGCCGGCGACGTATGCGGTGGTCGCGTTCTTGAAACGGTCGGAAGGATTGGATGCGTTCGATTATAAGAGCAACTTCAATCCGTTTCACGTGGGCACGCACTGAGGAGGAGCAATGCCGGATATCGATCATACTCTTCAGATTTCGGCTGCGCCGGAAGCTGTTTATTCACTGGTTGCGACTGCCGACGGCCTCCGCAAATGGTGGGCCGAGGACGTCAGCCACGGTCCCGAAACCGTGGATCTCGGATTCTTCAATCGCGACACGATTTACAAGCTCAAGCTCGAATCGAGCGCGGCGCCTTCGCGCGCCAAGTGGCTGGTCGAGAGCGGGAAAGAATGGAGCGGCACGCGTCTGATCTTCGAAATCACGCCGGCCGGACAAGGTTGCAAGCTGCGGTTTACGCACGCAGGCTGGGCCGCGGCGACCGACTATTTCGTTTCCTGCAATACCACCTGGGGAGGGCTCATGTTCCGGCTGAAAGACGCCGCCGAAGGCCGCGCCAACGGGCCGCTGTTCACGGCCGCGGGCATGTCGTACTGACTCATTCGCGCAGAATGCAGACGTCTTTCAGGTTGCGATAATCCTCGGCATAATCGAGTCCATAGCCGACCACAAACTCATCCGGGATCTTGAAGCCGACGTAGTGTACTTCCACCGGCCGCTGGCGGCGTTCCGGTTTATCGAGCAGCGTCGCGATACGCAGCGACTTCGGTTTGCGCTGCGCGAAAATTTTCAGCAGATAGCTCAGCGTCACGCCGCTATCGACAATGTCTTCGACAATCACGATGTCCTGGCCTTCGACGGAAACGTCCAGGTCCTTAGTGAGCTTCACTTCGCCTGAGCTGGTCTTGCCTTTTCCGTAGCTCGAAATGCCGACGAATTCGATGCGCGCGGGAGTTTTCATCGCGCGGGCGAGGTCGGCCAGAAAGAAGCAGGCGCCTTTGAGAATCGCGATCAGGTAGACGGGACCGCCGTTATAATCGTGATCGATCTGCGCGCCCAATTCTTCGATGCGTTTCTGAATCTGCGCGGCGCTGATCATTACTTCGAGTGTGGGCATAAACGGTCGATTGTACAGGAATCGAATGTCCAGCAATCGGCCGGGGGATTTCGCGGAGGAAAACTCAGTCCGTCGCGATGCGCGTGCTGCCGGGGCCGATGTGGATATGCGGAGCCGTCGCTTTGCCGGCAATCGCGACGCGGAACGCGTAATAGGGGATCGACTTCGATTCCAGATATTTCCGCAGCCACACGCCTTCGTTCGAATCCGGCGCGATGGCGACGTCGATGCGGCCGGTGTGATCGAAACCCATGGCGCGATGGACCGCGGTCGATCCGCGGGCGCTGACCGGAAATGGCTCGTGAAACTGCTTCTCGAACGCGAGCGTAATGTCGCGGATGTCTTTGGGCTCGAGCAATCCATCGCCTTCGAAATGCTCTTTGGCTTTCCACTCGATCGGCGGAGGAGCGGCGGCGGCTTCGGAACTGGCGACCTCGACGATTTCGAGCACCAATGCGGCGCGGGCGTTCGCCTGATCGACGGTTTGCCTGCGAGCGGCCAACTCCGTTTCGAGGTCCGCAAACAGAAACGGCTCGGCGACGCCTTGCTCGACCAGTTTTCGTCCGCGATCGACTTTTTCCTGCACCCTGGCAAGACGGCGCGCGGCGGCTTCTGTCATCGCGGCGGCCTGTTGTTCGTTCAGGTCCTGAATATCCAGACGGCCGTACAGAGTGTGATCGAGGACGTCCTCGTCGGCGGCGTCATCGAGGGTCTGCTGCGCTTCGGCGACCTTCATGGCGGGGATCAGTCCCGCGGCCGCCTGTTCGCGGACGCGCTCCAGTTGCTGGCGGGCTTCGATAATTTTAGGAGATTCAGCGGCGGCCAAAACAGCGGCGCCGAGAAGCAGTAAGAACCACATGCTCTCTTACCATTGTAATATGACCAGCGGCTGTGAAAACGGGCGGTTGGACCGCTTCCTTCGGCCGCGGCTAGATGTTGCGCGTTTTAGCGTTCAACGCTGATTTTTCTGCTTTATTTCGCGATCTTGTGGTGTAAGATACAGGCAGGAGATCGTTTCCCTGGCGCGTCCGCAAAAAATTAAAGAACCGGATCCCTCCTGGCTCACCGCCGTCCACGCCGCCGAATCGAAACAAGCCCGCGAGATCACCGTGCTCGACGTGCGCGAGGCCACGTCGTTTACCGATACGTTCGTTATTTGTACCGGCGCGAATACGCGGCAGATCCAGGCCATCGCGGATGAAATTCAGGATCGGCTGAAAAAAGAAGGCGAGTACCCGGCGAGCGTCGAAGGCTATGGCAACGCTGAATGGGTGCTGGTCGATTACGGCGACCTGCTGGTGCACATTTTTTCGCAGAAATCGCGCGTGTATTATGACCTTGAACGGTTATGGCGCGATGCCAAGCCGCTCAAATGGTGATATAGTTCGAAGAGTCTGAACTCAAACGGGAGGCACCCCATGAAGAAACTCGTTGGAATGCTCGCGCTGGCCAGTATTTCGGCTTTCGGCGCGGAGATTACCGGATTCGTCGCGGACTCGAGCTGCGGAGCCAAGCACGCGGATGCGTCGGATTCCTCGGCCGCCTGCGCCAAGCGCTGCATTGCGCGCGGCAGTGACGCGGTTCTGGTCACCAAGGATGGCAAGGTTTACAAGATCGATTCCGCGTCGCAGGCGAAGCTGAAGGAGATGGCCGGCAAGACGGTCACTGTCAGCGGCGATGTTTCCGGCGACACGGTCACCGTCGCGTCGGTGAAGTAGCTTTTCGCGAGCTGTTTTTCCAAGCCGTTAATGGACGTCTCTGCGCGCTCATTAACGGCTTTTATTTTATTTCGACCACCTTAACGCCCGGCGGCTGCTCCAGGACGAACTGTTCCGCGCTCACATCGGGCTGATTGAACCGCAGCGAGACGATGGTCATCGTCATCTCATACCCGTCCTTCGGCCTGCGAATGACGATGGTTGACGGGAACGGAATCCCATCGAAGCCCTTCCAGTCCGAGTAGCGGGTTTCACTCACCACCGCGCCCGATTCGTCAAACGTTTTCTGCATCACGATGGTCAGGGTGTAGCGATCGAAATACACGCTGCGTTCGAGAATCAGCTGGCCCTGATTTTCGCGAATCATGAAGAGGATGTATTGCGCCTTGGTTTCGTCGGTGTTGTCGCCGATCATGGTGCGATCGGAAGCCGCGGGGGGCGCGAGGATCAGCGAGGTGAGAAAAGCCGTGGGGCGGAGATTTTCCAGCTTGTTCTTCGAACTGGGCGGCGCCGTGTTGCTGCCGATATAGAATGCGTTCTTGGTCGGGATGTAGACCTTGAACGAATTGCCCATGGAGACCATGTCGAAGATCGTCTTCGAATGGACCACCGGGTCGAGCCCGACGACGCGGATATCGGCCGGGCGGCGAAACACAATGGAGGCGCGGATGGTGGCGTAATCCGTTAGTTCGCCGCCATAGAGGGCGCCGACCGAAGGAGAAAGGTCGGCGCGAAGGCCGAAGGAGTGAATCGGGTCGGACGCGGCGTGGAGCCGCGCGATCAGATCTTCGCGCGTCGCCGTGAGCAGTTCGCGATTGGGCGGCTTGCCGGGCGGAGCCACCATGCGATGACGCACGAAGCACGCCTGCATCGCCAGCGCGGAGGCAAGCGCGGCGAGGACGCCGATCTTAGGAAATCGCCGCATAGGACCGCATAGGAAAGACGCGAATGCCCGGATCGAGGTCCGGGCATGGCAAGCGCAGAAGCTTGCTCCAGGCGCGCTATTTCGCTGCAGATCTTTCGACGTGTCCGCCGAACTGGTAACGCATCGCGGAAAGAAGCTTATTCGCGAACTCGGATTCGCCGCGCGAGTCGAACCGCGCGAACAGTGAGGCGGTCAGCACCGGCGCCGGCGCGGATTCTTCGATGGCCGCGAGAATCGTCCAGCGTCCTTCGCCTGAATCGGAAACATGGCCGGAGAATTTTTCGAGGCCGGGATTCTCGAACAGGGAGATCGCCGTCAGATCGAGCAGCCAGGAGGCCACCACGCTGCCGCGGCGCCACACCTCGGCGACATCGGCGAGGTTGAAGTCGTACTGGTAGTGCTCGGGGTTGCGCAGCGGCGCGGTTTCGGCGTCGGCCAGGCGGCCCTGCTTTCCGGCGTTGGCGTGCTTCAGGATGTTCATGCCCTCGGCGTATGCAGCCATAAGGCCATATTCGATTCCGTTGTGGACCATCTTGACGAAATGGCCGGCTCCGGGAGGTCCGCAGTGCAGATAACCGAGTTCTGCGGTGCCACCGGCGTTTTCGCGGCCCGGCGTGCGAGGCGCGTCGCCGCGGCCGGGCGCCAGCGTCTTGAAGATCGGATCCAGGCGCTGCACGGTTTCGTTGTCGCCGCCGATCATCTGGCAGTAGCCGCGCTCCAGACCCCAGACGCCGCCGCTGGTGCCGACGTCGACGTAACGAATCCCGCGCGGCTCCAGTTCCTTGGCGCGGCGGATATCGTCGATGTAATAGGAATTTCCGCCGTCGATGATGACATCGCCGGAATCCATGCGGCCGGCCAGGTCGTGAAGCGTTGCGTCGACCACGGCGGCCGGAACCATCAGCCACACGGCGCGCGGGCGCTCCAGTTTCGCGATCAGGTCGTCGAGCGATGCCGCCCCCGTGGCGCCCTCGGTCGCCAGTTGCTGTACGTTGGCTGCACTGTGGTCGAAAGCGACACACTGATGTCCGCCGCGCATCAGGCGCCGAACCATGTTCGCGCCCATACGGCCAAGTCCGATCATTCCAAGTTGCATCACACCACGATACCCGATTACTTCCCGGTTCGGTTCGACCCGATGTTTTCGACCCGATGTTTCGGAAACGGCGCGGGGTCTCGTCGATCTAATCTCCAGACATCCGTCTACAACTTAATATTGGGAGGTCGTACTTTTATGGCGAATGAACCAAGAACACTCGCTCGCCGCGAGTCGAATCCGCAGATGTTGCGTCCGCAAAGCAGCGCTTTCCTGAGTCCGTTCAGCCTGCTTCGCGATATGACGGACTGGATGGACCAGGTCTTTGAAGGCAGCGATATGCCGATCACCCGCGGCGAGCGCGTCTGGGCGCCGGCGATCGAGGTTCGCGAGCGTGACAACAACATCGTGGTTTGTGCCGACCTGCCCGGCATCGACCCGAAGGACGTCAAGGTGGAGGTGGAGAACAACACACTGGTGATCGAGGGCGAGCGCAAGCGCGAACAAACGGAAGAGCGCGAAGGCTTCCGCCGGTCGGAGCGTTTCTACGGCAATTTCTTCCGCGCGATTCCACTGCCTGAAAACGTCAAGGCCGACCAGGCCAAAGCCGATGTGCGAAACGGCGTCCTCGAGGTCACCATTCCCGTGGACCAGGCGCACGCGCACCGCAAGCAGATCCCGATCGGCAACGGACCATCCCAGCAGCAGGCTCAGTCCACGCGATCCACCGCGCAGAAATAGAATCGGAGGGACGATATCCGCGAAGCCGCCGTCGTCGGATCGGGACCCAACGGCCTGACCGCTGCCATCGTTCTGCAGCGCGCCGGTCTGGCAACGACAATTTATGAAGCGAACGAATCGATCGGCGGCGGCGCGCGCTCGGCGGAACTGACCCTGCCGGGTTATCTTCACGACGTCTGCTCGGCGATTCATCCGATGGCTCTCTGTTCGCCGGCGTTCCGCTCGCTTCCTCTCGCTGAGTATGGACTCGAATGGATCCATCCTCCGGTGACGGTGGCGCATCCCTTGGACGATGGATCCGCGGCCGCTCTTTTTCATGACCTCGGCGCGACGTGTCGAAGGCTCGGCGAGGACGGTGCGGCGTATCGGCGGGCCGTGGTTCCGTTCGTCCGCGCCTGGCAGGATCTGTCGCAGGATGTGCTGGCGCGGCCGCTGCATTTTCCGAAACATCCGATTCTGATGACCCGATTTGCCGCGCTGGCGCTGTGGCCCGCTGCGACGATGGCATGGCGCATTTTCACGACGCGAGCCGCGCGCGCGCTGTTCGGCGGCCTCGCAGCGCACTCGGTCATGCCGCTCGAAGATGTGGGATCCGGCGCGTACGCGTGGGTCCTGGCGATCGCCGCGCATGCGGTGGGATGGCCGCTGCCGCGGGGGGGATCGCAGAAAATCGCGGATGCACTCGGGTCGTATTTCGAATCGCTCGGAGGAAACATCGTCACGGGAGCGCGCGTCACGTCGCTTACCGAACTGGGAGCGGCCAATCCGGTGATGCTCGATTTGACGCCGCGACAGATTCTTCAAATTGCGGACGGCCGGTTGCCGGAAAAATTCGCGCTGCGGCTCAAACGGTTTCGCTACGGTCCTGCGGCTTTCAAAATCGATTGGGCATTGCGCGCGCCCATCCCCTGGCGATCGCCCGAATGCGCGTGGGCCGGCACCGTTCACTTGGGCGGGACGCTCGAAGAGATCGCGACATCGGAGCGCCAGGCATGGGCTGGCATTCCTCCCGACGAGCCAACGGTGATCCTGACGCAGCCGACCCAGTTCGACGCCTCACGCGCGCCCGAAGGCGGCCATATCGCCTGGGCGTACTGCCATGTGCCGAACGCATCCGCCTTCGATATGACGTCCCGCATCGAAAATCAGGTCGAGCGATTCGCGCCCGGATTTCGCCAGTCGATTCTCGCCCGTTGTGTTTCGACACCCGCCGATCTGGAACATCACAACGCCAACCTGGTCGGCGGCGACATCATCGGCGGCGCCCATACTTTGCGACAGCTCGCGTTTCGTCCGACGCCGTTGTATTACCGGATTCCGCTCGATGGCGTCTACATTTGTTCCGCCTCGACGCCGCCCGGTGGAGGCGTCCATGGGATGTGCGGCTACCATGCCGCGCAAGCCGCCCTACAGGATGGCGGGAGATCATCCGCGGCGATCAACATAGCCGCGGATCGTCTGCGGCGATCAACATAGCCGCGGATCATCTGCGGCGATCAACATAGTTGCAGATTCGCGTCGGCCTTCAGCGCGGTATCCGCGAACTCGCCTCGTGCGAGCTTGGGAAACGCCGCGGCCGCGATCATCGCCGCGTTGTCGGTGGAAAGGCCCGGCGACGGAAACAGCACGGGATAGGGTAAATGACGCGCCCGCGCCGCCGCGCGCAGTCCGGTGTTGCACGCGACGCCGCCCGAAACGATCATGCTTCGCGCGCCGATCTCCTCCGCCGAGCGCACCGCGCGCCGCAACAATTCGTCGATCACCGTGCGCTGAAAGGAGGCGAGCAGGTCGAGCGTCGGCTGCGGCGTCATGGCGCGCAATTGTTCGATTGTCGGATCGACCAGCGACCGCCGCGCAGCGATCTCGCACGCCATGTCGCGCGCTTCCACCCAGCGCAAAACCGCTGTCTTGATCCCGCTGAAGCTGAAGTCGAGCGTGTTGCCTTTCATTTTCGCCAGCGTGAAGCGAACGGCGTGCGCATCGCCGAACGGCGCGAGCGCATCGATCACGGGACCGCCGGGATACGGGAACCCCAGGAGCTTCGCGACTTTGTCGAACGCCTCGCCTGCCGCATCGTCGCGTGTGCGCCCCAGCAGGCGATACACGAATCCTTCGCGCACTTCGTAGAGATGCGTGTGCCCGCCACTGACGATCAGCGCGAGCGCCGGCAACTCGATCTCATTCTGGCTCACCACCGCGTGGATGTGTCCTTCGATGTGATTCACCGCGATCAGCGGCAGATGGTGGACCATCGCCAGCGATTTCGCATATGTGATCCCGACCAGCAGCGAGCCGACCAGTCCCGGTCCTTGCGTCACGGCGATCGCGGATAACTGATCGAGGCGCGTTCCAGCTTCTTCAAGGGCCGCGCGCACCACGGGAACGATCGCGCGCAAATGCTCGCGCGAGGCCAGTTCAGGCACCACTCCGCCGTATTTCGAATGTGTCGCCATCTGCGACGAAACGACGGAGGAAAGAATGCGCGATCCGTCCTCGACCACGGCAGCCGCGGTTTCGTCACAAGATGATTCGATTCCCAGAACCCTCACGGTTTCATCGTAGCGGCTTCGGAACCCCGTCCTCACAGGCGCGGCTCGCTGGCCACGGGAGCTGCCATAAGAGTTAGCGTGAAAACGTCGGCGCTCGCCGCTTCCTTCGGTCGCGGTTCAATCCCGATCAGGGGCCACATATGAACCGCGACCATAGGGAGCGGCGGATCGCGACGGTTTTCACGCGGACTCGTGAGGCCGGGGTTGTGATAATGGTTCTTGCTCGTCTCCGATTTCGACTTTCAGCTCCCCGAAGAACTCATCGCGCAGGAGCCGCTCGCCGACCGGGCCGGAGCGCGGATGCTGGTCGTCGATCGCGCGTCCGGCATCTGGGTGGACCGCCATTTCCGCGATCTTCCGCGCTACATCGTTCCCGGCGATTGCCTGGTGCTGAACGATTCGCGGGTGTTCCCGTCGCGGCTCTACGGCACGCGCGAGCATGGCACCGGCGGACGCGTCGAGATTTTCCTGACGCGGCAGATCGACGGCGTCACGTGGGAAGCGCTGGTCCGCCCCGGCCGTAAGATGCGCACCGGCGAGCGCATCCGCATTTCAGACGAACTGAGCGCCGAAATTCTGGGCCGCGGATCTTTCGGCGAGCGCATCGTGAACCTGCATCCCACCGGCGATCTGTTCGAAGTGCTCGATCGCGTGGGCCACGTCCCGCTGCCGCCGTATATCCGCCGCGCGGATACGCCGTCGGATCGCGAGCGCTACCAGACGGTTTTCGCGCACGAACGCGGATCGGTAGCGGCGCCCACCGCGGGGCTGCACTTCACTCCCGAAATTCTCGCAGCCTGCCGCGCGGCGGGCGCGGAAGTCGCCAAAGTGACGCTGCACGTCGGCCTGGGGACTTTTCAGCCGCTGCACGCCGAGAAAACGGAAGACGTGCATCTTCACTCGGAGCGTCTTCATGTCCCCGACGAAACCGTTCGCGCGATGGACGCCGCGCGCCGTGTGATCGCGGTGGGGACCACCAGCGTCCGCGCGATCGAAAGCCCGCCCGGATCCTCGGCGACCGGGCTGTTCATCTCGCCCGGATTTCAGTTCCGCCGCACCCAGGCGATGCTGACGAATTTTCATCTGCCGAAATCGAGTCTGCTGATTCTTGTTTGCGCTTTCGCCGGGACGGAGTTGACCCTGGCCGCGTATCGCCATGCGGTGGAGCAGCGCTATCGATTTTTCTCCTACGGCGACTGTATGCTGATCGTCTGAGTCGATGGATAAACGAACCACCAGAATCGTTCTGCCGGGCCTGCTGCTCTATTTCCTCTACTTCGCGATCCCCGCCATCAATTCCAAATGGGCCCCCGACGATCCGATGAACCTCCGTTATTACTGGAATCGCGGGTTCTGGAAATGCCTCGCCGACATCGTGAATTTCTGGAGCGGCGGCTATCGTCCCATGGGTGCGGTGTTCTATCTGCCCATTTACCAGTGGGCCCGCCTCAGTCCGGTGCCGTACCGTATCGCGATTCTTCTGGTGATTGCGGGCGTG
>JAIQFJ010000595.1 GCA_020073325.1 Terriglobia bacterium
GGCGCTAGCCACTCGCTGGCGCTCGTGGTTCTGTGGTCTACATTGCAACTCCATCGCGTAGCACTGAACCGCGAACGCGAGTGAGCGGACCCGTTCGCTTTCGAAATCGCCGGTACAGCTTACTAGTGCCCCAGTTCCTTGCCCGTCTCCTCGGCGATCCGCCGGATTCCGCCCTCACCCGAGCCTTCGCCCGCCGCCTGCCGGATCTGTTCCATCACGGCATGGCGCGCCGCCGCCCCCGCTGCTCCGGCGCGATCCATCGCCAGTTTCCAGTAGAAGAAGAACGTATAGGCCCGATCCTCCGCGCCCAGGTCGGGATCCTCCGGCAGAGCGCCGGCGCGAGCCTCACGCATCATTTCAATCGTGCGCCGTCCCGCGGCGGCCAGCGGTTCGATCAGGGGCCCGGGGATTTGCTCCAGCGCCCCCGCCGCGAAGACGGCCCTGCGAACGGTTGCGGCGTCGCTCGACCGTAACAGCGGAATCAGAGCCAGCGGTTGCGCCTTGACCGCTTCCACCTCCGGGTACGATCCCGCCGAATACGCGATCGCCTGGCCTCGTTCGTTTTCGAAAAACGGCAGCCACTGCTCGACCGGCGCATCCTTCGGCATCGCCGCAAGCGCGCGCTGCCGAGCCTCCTGGAACGCCGCCGCCGGATCCGGGTGTTCGCGATCGTAGGCGCTCTCCGCCTGAACGCGATAGCGGAACGAATAGTCCGCCGCCGCAGGCTGATTCGACTGCGCCAGGAATCCGTTCGCGCTCCACGGGCTCCATTCACGATGCGCGGCTTTGGGGCGCGCCGGAAGAGGGATCCGAATCGTGACGTCAGCACGACGGCCGACGAAGACTCGCAGATACCGGTTCTTCGACGACTTCGTAAGCGGCACGGCGCAGGACACCGACCACTGCCCGTCGTTCTCTTTTAGAGCGAACGCTCCAAGTACGATCGGGTTCACCTCCTGCGGACCGTCGGCCGCCTTCTCCTGAATCCAGCAGAAGCTGCCGTCGCGCCATTTTCCTTTGTTGTCCGGCTTCCAACCCGCGGGACACTTCAACTCGACCTCAGCCACTAATTTCTCTCCGTCGAGCGTCGGACCATTGTCATCGAGGACCACCGCGAGAATTCCGGCAACAACCGTGAGCAGAACGACCGCCCCGAGCGCGAATCCTTGCGCTTTCCAGAATCCGGAGCGCACCAGAAGCGCAGTGATCAGCCCGACTACAATTCCCCCGGCCAGTCCAAATCCGATCAGCGTGACGGCGAAATAGCCGGACGCTCCTTCGCGATTCGGAATCTGCTGCCAGTAGATCAGGAAATTGGCGAGCCCGGCGGCGGCGCCCATGCCGGCGGCGGCAGTCAATAGAACGACACCCAGTGTAGGTCCCCATCCCATTCCTGCTATGGTCGCTCATCCGCCGGGGATCGTATACCAGAAAATTGGTATTTCTTGACCTTCGAGATGGTAGAAGGGTACGAAATCGACGGGATTCGGGTAGACTATTGACACTTGTGGTTTGTGCCCCGGTGGTGTATGGGACGCCCGGGGAATCGAATTAACGTTCGATGTGCGAGCGGGGAAAAGTGTGAAAAAAATTCGGATTTTGTTGGCCGATGATCACACCGTCATGCGGAGAGGTCTGCGGCTTCTGCTCGAAAGCCAACCGGATTTCCTCGTGGTGAGCGAGGCGGAAAACGGCAGGCAGGCGGTCGAACAGGCTGAAGAGACCAAACCCGACGTGGCGGTCCTGGACATTGCGATGCCGAACCTGAGCGGGATCGAGGCGGCGCAGCGGATCACTTCGCTCGCTCCGAACATCGCGGTTCTCGTCCTGAGCATGCATTCCGACGGCGGCTACGTCACCCGAGCCTTGCGGGCCGGGGCGCGCGGCTATCTTCTTAAAGACTCCTCCGAAGGCGACCTGGTCGTCGCGATCCGCACGGTTTGCGCCGGAAGAACCTTCTTCAGCGCCGATATCAGCCGGATGCTGGTGGAGGATTACGTCCGCGAGATCCGGGAGCGTAATGCGGAAGACAGTTTCGATGTGCTCACCTCGCGCGAGCGCGAAATTCTTCAACTGATCGCCGAAGGGAAATCGAACAAGGAAGTCGCCACGCTGCTGAACGTCAGCCTTCACACCGTGGAGACACATCGCCGGAACCTGCAAGACAAACTGAATCTTCATAATTTCGCGGAATTGATTCTCTACGCAGTGCGAAATCGCATTATTTCCTAAGGGGAGTGGGGCGGGCGCTTGTTCGCTTGCTTTGAGGTAGAGGGTGCGCCCGCCTTTCTGCCAACGGGGGTTACTTCTTGGGAAAGAGTATAGGCGCAATTTTCCGATTTGCGTATCCTCTCCATTTAGTATTCCCAAACAGCATTTCGTTGTCGTTCGCCGGCTTGGGCCGTCCTTCGATCCAGAACGGCAGGAACGAATCGTGAATCATCGGCCGCGACCCCAGTGTCACCGAGACCGCCCGCACTCCTGGAATCGACCGCATCCTATCGTCGAACCGGCGCAGTCGCGCGCGCGTTTCCGCCGAGGTGGTCGCCGCTGACGACGGCATCGACAAACTAAACG
>JAIQFJ010000189.1 GCA_020073325.1 Terriglobia bacterium
GCTTGCCCTTCTTGTAGACCGCGCTCTCGGGGCTGTTGATGTACTTGGGCGGCTCGCTGCCGTCCGGGCCGGGCGCCGGCGCGCCGACCAGGCGCGACGAGAACCCGACGATGTCGCCGCCGGGGACCATCACCGGGCAGACCAGCCGCTCACGGGTCCGGTCGTAGTAGCCACCGGCCTTGGGCCGGTGGGCGATCAGCCCGAGCTTGACCGCGATCTCGAGGTCGGCGCGCCGCGCCTTGAGGTGGTCGGCCAGCGCACCCCACTCGGCCGGCGCGTAGCCGAGCTGGAACCGCTCGGCGGTGTCGGCGGTCACGCCGCGCCGCGCGAGGTAGGCGCGCCCGGGCTCGCCGCGCCGGGGATCGAGCAGGAGCTCGCGGTAGAACGCCGCCGCGAGCTTGTTGATCTCGAGCATCCTGAGCCGCTCGACGCGCGCGCGCTGCTGCTCGGGCGGCTCCTCGATACGCGGGATCGCGATGCCGAACCGGCCGGCGAGCTGCTCGGCGGCCTCGACGAAGCTCTTGCCCTCGAGCTCCATCACGAACGTGAACACGTCGCCGTGCTTCTGGCAGCCGAAGCAGTGGAAGAACTGCTTGGCCGGGACGACATTGAACGACGGGGTCCGCTCGCCGTGGAACGGGCACAGGCCCTTGAAGCTGGTGCCGGCCCGCCGGAGCTGGACGTGCTCACCGATCACCGCGACGATGTCGGCGGCATCGCGGATCTGTGTGATCACGTCATCCGGGATCATCGTCCGATGCTCGCTTCTCGGTTCATTCGATCATGGCGTCCGGAACGTTCCCGGCCCGGCGCGACCGGCCCCGGTGGGCGCACATCCAGCAACCATGACCGATTCGCGGACCGAGCGGTAGCGCTCAACGCGCCCGGAGCGCCGAAAACCGCGGTCGCGCGCCGGATGCAAGCCATGCGCAACAGCGCTGCGCGTCACGGCCGCGGCGTCACGGTCGACCGGGCCGGTCAGACGGGCCAGACGAGCCGGACGGAGCCGGGCGCGCACGCGTGTCGACCTCGCCCCCCCGATCCGCCGTCCCGGGATCGCGCCTGCCGGCGGCGTCGACGAGCGCGTACACCACCAGCGCGAGCGTCAGGGCGATCCACAGCCCGAGCAGGGCCTGGATCGCGTGGGTGGTGTGCGCCGCCAGCTTCGGGCCGTGATCCTCGTGGCCGAGGTCATGGCGGTGCTTGTGGCGCGCCGTCCCGGGGTGTTCGGTTTCGTCGGTCGCTGCCATCGCGCGGAACCTGCCAAAGCCGGGACGGACCGTCAAGGCCCGCGGTGGGTGGGCGCGCCGGCTCACCGGCTGGCGTCGCGCATCAGCCGGGCAAACGCCGCGCCGGCGGCGGCGGCGATCGACTCGGCGCACGCGACCGGCGCGTCGTCGGCGGTCGCGATCGCGATCACGCACATCACCTGGTCGGCGATCGCGATCGGCACGATCACGAGATCGCCGTCGCTGCGGCCGAGCGAGGCGAGCAGCAGCCGGTCGATCGGATCGAGCTCGGTGGATGGGCGCCGCAGCGAGACGTTGAGCTCGACCGCGCGCGGCACCAGGCCGGCGTCGTCCATCGGCACGGCGATCTCGGGCAGGCCGCCGCCGGCGCGCTGGAAGCCCTTCCAGCCGATCGCGGTCGCGCCGCGGACCACCAGCAGGATCGCGGCCTCGCACGCCGGGGCGAAGCGTTCGAGCGTGTCGACCGCCAGGTCGGCGACCCGGTCGCGGTCCGTGCTGCACCGGATCGCGCGGGTCGCCTCGCCGAGCGTGGCGCCGGCCATCACCCGCGGGGCGGAGCCGACCGCGACCTTGCGGATCGCGATCCGCCCGAGCATCGACTGGCGATCGGCCTCCGACGCCGGGTCGGCGATCGTGCGGACGTAGCGCCGGCGCTCGCGCGCCTGTGCCTCGTCCTCGTGGCGCGGCGAACGCGGCCCGTGCGCACGATGTCGATGTGATCGATCACCGGAGCGTGCACCGGGAAGATGCGCTCGACGCCCTGGCCGAAGCTCACTTTGCGGACCGTGATGGTCTCGCCCATGCCTTTGTTGTGCTTGGCGATGACAGTGCCTTCGAAAGCCTGGACGCGCTCTTTGTCGCCTTCCCTGATCTTCACATGCACCCGGATGGTGTCGCCGGGGCGAAAATCGGGGTGCTCCGCCGCGCGCTTATTCTTGTTGAGAATTTTCGTCAGTACCGCGTTTTGCATAATTTCCTCTCGCTAATCTCGTTTTAAAAGATCGGGGCGATGCCGCGCCGTTTTTTCGCGGGCCGCTTCCAATCTCCACCGCCGGATCTGCTCGTGATTTCCGCCGATCAGAACCTCCGGCACCTTCCAGCCGCGAAACTCCGCGGGCCGGGTCCACTGGGGACAATCGAGCAGGCCGTTTTCGAACGATTCCGCCACGGCCGACATCTCGTTGCCCAAAACTCCATCTATCAATCTTGCCACGGTATCGACCACCACCGCAGCAGGCAGTTCCCCGCCCGACAAAACATAATCGCCGATCGAGACTTCATCGTCGGCCAAATGCTGCGCCACGCGCTCGTCGACTCCTTCGTACCGGCCGCAAATCAGCAGCAGTTCATCGAGCTTGGAATACTCCCGCGCCAGCGCCTGATCGAACTTGCGCCCCTGCGCCGACAACAGAACCACTTTCTGCCCGGCCCTTTTCGCCGGCCAGATCGATTCCACGGATTCAAAGATCGGCGCCGCCTTCAGCAGCATGCCTTCGCCGCCGCCGAACGGGCGGTCATCCACGGTCCGGTGACGATCGTACGTCCAGTCGCGCAGATCGTGGATTTGAATTTCGATCAATCCCTTTTCGCGCGCTCTCTGGATGACGCCGTGCTCGAACGGCCCCCGGAAAAAATCCGGGAAAATCGTCAGCACGTGAAATTTCACGGCAACTCCAATAAACCCTGGGGCAATTCGACGCGGATCGTTTTCGACGCGACGTCGATTTCCCGGCAGAACGCTTTCGCGAACGGGACCAGAATTTCGCGGCCGTCCTCCATTTGCACTTTCAGCAGCGGGGGACCGCCGTATTCCTCTACTCCCGTCACGGTACCGATCGGCTTTTCCGCAACCAGGCTGTCCGCAACCAGACGGCAGCCGATCAGATCGGCGTGCGAATACTCGCCCGGCTCCGGGACCGCCCGCTCCGCTTCCGGAACCAGCATATCCGCGCCAGACCACTCCGCGGCATCGTCGATGGAATCGATTCCGGCAAACTTGAAGATCGGCTTGCCGTCGTGAAACCAGACCTCTTCGACCGAAACCACTTCCGCCCGGCCATTGAGATCGAGCGTAACTGTACTCAGCCGTTCTGCGCGGCCCGGCTGCGAGCTGTAAATTTCAGCGATCAGCTCGCCGCGATTTCCGCGCGGACGGATCAATCTTCCGACAGCTACCCGGCCATCACTCATGGATCGGCGTTAAACCGCTCCCTTTGGTCACGGCTCGCATCCGCTGCCGGAGAGCCGCGACCAAAGGAAGCGGTTCAACACCTGGGAACAGAGTTATTCCAGAATCTCCAACGTAAACCGGCGATTCAGCTTCATCCCGGCTGCGCCCAACAGAGTCCGGATGGATCGTGCCGTCCGGCCCTGCTTGCCAATAACCTTACCCAGATCGCTAGGTGCGACGCGCAGCTCGAGCACTGTGACCTGTTCGCCCTCCACTTCGCGAACCATCACTTCATCGGGAATATCGACCAGAGCCTTTGCGATCTCGGTCACCAATTCTTTCACCCGTTACAACCTCCTGTTGCGTAGATTGTAGCAGCAATCTTACGCAGCGGGAGCCGGATTCGACTTCATCAGACGTGCGACGGTGACTGACGGCTGGGCTCCGTTCTTCATCCAGTGGGCGATGCGCTCGTGCTTCAGGTTCACGGCCGCGGGTTTCGCCACGGGATTGTACGTACCGACCACTTCCACCGACCGGCTGTCGCGCGCCCGGTCCTTTTCGATCACTACGACGCGATAGGTCGGCTTCTTTTTCGCGCCGAACCGCGCCAAACGAATCATCAGCATTCTAAAATCCTCTCATAGACCGCGAATGAACGCCAATGAACGCGGAAAACAGGCGTTCACTCGCGTACATTCGCGGCTGAATTTATTGTGGACCAAAACCCATGGGCAGCTTCAGTTTCCCCAAGCGCTTTCCGAGGAAACCTCCGCCACCCGTAAAACTTTTCATCATCTTGCGAGCCTGCGCGTACTGCTTGAGCAGGTTGTTCACGTCCTGCACCGAAGTGCCCGATCCCTTGGCGATCCGCCTGTGCCGCGCCCCGTTGATGATCATGTGATTGGCGCGCTCTCTGGCCGTCATGGAATCGATGATCGCGACCAGGCGAGTGATCTCGCCCTCGTCGACCTTCATGTTCTTCAGATCCTTGATCGGCCCGATCTGCGGCATCATCCCGAGCAGCGATTCGAGCGGTCCCAGCTTGCGGATCTGCTTCATCTGATCGCGAAAATCGGCCAGCGTAAAATCGTCGTCGAGCAGCTTGCGCTGCATTTCCTCGGCGGACTTCTGATCGATCGATTCTTCGACTTTCTCGATCAGGCTGAGCACGTCGCCCATGCCGAGAATGCGCTGCGCGACGCGGTCGGGATGGAACGGCTCCAAAGCGTCCGGTTTTTCGCCCACGCCGACGAATTTCAAAGGCTGGCCGGTCACCGCGCGAATCGAGAGCGCCGCGCCGCCGCGGGCGTCGCCATCCATCTTGGTGAGGATGGTCCCGGTGATGCCGAGCCGCTTGTTGAACTCGTCCGCCGATTTGACGGCGTCCTGACCGGTCATCGCGTCGGCGACGAACAGAATCTCGGTCGGGTTGAGCAGCTCTTTCAGCTCGGTCAGCTCCGTCATCAATTCTTCATCGATATGCAGGCGGCCGGCGGTGTCGACCAACAGTACATCGCGTCCGCTCTGGACCGCGTCCTTACGGGCGGATCGCGCCAGATCCACCGGCTTGGTTTCCTCGGGAGCGCCCTCGTAAATCGAAAGTTTCAGGTCCTTGGCGAGCACGCTGAGTTGCTTGCGCGCGGCCGGGCGGTAGACGTCGACGGATACCATCTCGGGCGAATGCCCGTTCTTCGACAGCCATCGAGCCAGCTTCGCGGTGGAGGTGGTTTTGCCGGATCCTTGCAACCCGACGATCATCATGACGCTGGGGGGCTCGTTCGCGGTGCGGAGCTTGGCCTGATGCTGTCCGAGCATCTTGACCATCTCGTCACGCACGATTTTGACGACTTGCTGAGTCGGCGAAAGGGCGGTCAGCACTTCCGAACCCATCGCCTTTTCCCTCACGGCCTCGATAAACTGTTTGGCGACGCGGAAATGGACGTCGGCCTCGAGCAACGCGACGCTAATCTCGCGCAACGCGGCTTCCATATTCTCCGCCGAGAGTTTTCCTTCTCCGCGCAGGTTTTTAAAGACGCGCTGGAGCTTGTCGCTTAAGTTATCGAACATCGCTTTTCAATACAGATTGGCCCGTGAGGGCGGACGACTACCGGAGGGCAGTTGCCTTCTCATTGTAGCGCAATGAGCGAGTAGTGGATAAACGAGCCTGATCGCTGTGAACCTGGCGCGGTTTCAAGCGCTACGATGTAGTAAGGTAGAAAAAACTTAGATAAGGTAGAAAATCGATGCTCAACGTGAAAGATCCCGAGGCACACCGGCTCGCCCAGGCGATCGCGGAAGAAACAGGCGAGACGATGACCCGGGCTGTCACGGAAGCCTTGCGCGAGCGCTATCAGCGCATTCAAAATCGCAAGGGACGGGCTTCGGTAAAAGAACTGATGGCGATCGCAAAACGGGCGTCTTCGAAGGTGAAGAAGCCGTATCTCGATCACGCCGAATTTCTCTACGACGAACGCGGCTTGCCCAAATGATTCTCGATACCTCCGCGCTCGCGGCGATTTTCTTCGGGGAGCCGGAGGCGGAACACTTCACGAAAATCATTCACGACGCCGATTCGTGCTCGATCAGCGCGGTCAATTTTGTCGAACTGTTCATGGTGATCGAAGGGCAGATCGGCGCGGAGGCGGCTCAGCAGACGGAGATGTATTTCGAACGGGCCCGGATCGTGGTAGAGCCGGTCAGCGTTGAGCAGGCGCGCATCGCCCGCCAGGCATTTCGCGACTACGGGCGCGGCCGGCACAAGGCGTCGCTGAATTTCGGCGACTGTTTCGCTTACGCTATGTCGAAGGTCACGGGTGAGCCGCTGCTGTTCAAAGGGGACGATTTCCGAAAAACTGATATTATCGCGGCGGCATGAACATCGCACTCGGGTTTCGAGTCCATTCCGGATGGGCGGCGATGGTGGCGGTTGCGGGGGCGATCGACCGGGCGGTGATTGTCGATCGGCGGCGACTCGAAATCGGGGAGATCGCCCAGCCTTATCATCGGGCTCAGGAATTAGGAATCGAGCGGGCGCGTGTTTTTCTTGACGAGTGCCGTGCGGCGTCGAGCGCACTGGCTTGCGAGGCGCTCGCGGGCGCGATCAAGAAGATCGGCGGGGATCGCGTGCAACGGTGCGCGGTGCTGATGGGATCGGGCAAAGCTTCTTCGAGTCTGGAAGCCACGCTCGCGTCGCATGCGGCGATCCACACGGCGGAAGGGGAATTTTTCCGAGCCATCGTCATTCATGCGGCGGAATCGTGCGGGCTGAAAGTGCGCTGCATCAAAGAAAAGGAACTGAGCGAGATTGCGCGGCGTGAACTGGGCGGCGATTACTTACGCGTGCTCGACGAAGCCGGAAAAATCGTCGGGCCGCCGTGGCGGCAGGATCAGAAATTCGCGGCGCTGGCTGCCTGGTTGGCGTAAAGAAGCTTCGCGATACAATCACACGCATGAGCCTCACTGCAGGAACCAGATTCGGTCCCTATGAGATCATCGCGCCGCTCGGCGCCGGCGGCATGGGCGAAGTTTATCGGGCGCGAGATACACGCCTGGGCCGCGACGTCGCATTGAAGCTTCTGCCCGATCCCGCCAACCGCGACCGGTTTGAGCAGGAAGCCAAGGCCGTCGCCGCGTTGAATCACCCCAACATCATGGCGGTGTTCGACGTCGGCGAAAATTATTTTGTCAGCGAACTGGTGGAGGGCGACTCGCTGCGCAAGCTCGACCCGATGCCGCTGCGCAAGGTAACGGAAATTGCCGCGCAGATTGCGGACGGACTTGCCGCGGCGCACGCGGCGGGAATCGTGCATCGCGACCTGAAGCCCGAAAACATCATGGTGACACGCGACGGGCGCGCGAAGATTCTCGATTTCGGACTCGCCAAAGTGGAGCAGCCCGCGTCGAACGATCCTGACGCGACGCAGGCGATCAGCAAGACGGATCCAGGCGCGGTGATGGGAACCGTCGGCTATATGTCGCCGGAGCAGGTGCGCGGCCGGCCCGCGGATCATCGCTCCGATATTTTCAGCTTCGGGCTGGTGTTGTATGAAATGCTCGGCGGCAAGCGGGCGTTTCAAGCCGATTCCGCGGTGGAAACGATGAACGCGATCCTGACGCAGGACCCGCCGGATCTGCCCGCCACGGTTCCGCCCGCGCTGCAGCAGATTGTCGATCACTGCATCGAGAAGAATGCGGCAGAGCGATTTCAGTCGGCGCGCGATCTCGCGTTCGGGCTGCGCGCGCTTTCGACGCACTCGTCGCACGGCAGCGGGCAGGTGCAGGCGCTCACGTCGGCCCCGGAGCCGCCGCTGAAAGCGAAAGCGCGGCCGTGGCCGCTGATCGCGCTTGCCCTGGCTGGGGTCGCCGCGGCGGCGGGTCTCTATATAGGACGCGCGTCGATCTCGACGGCGCAGCCGAAATTTACGCGCCTCACGTTCCAGCGCGGCTATGTTTCCTCGGCACGATTCGCCCCGGATGGAAAAACGATCGTCTACAGCGCGTCGTGGGACGGCGATCCGTTCGAAATTTTCTCCACGCGGGTCGAGTCGATGGACTCGCGTCCGCTGTCGCTTTCGAACGCGCACATTTTTTCGATTTCCTCGAACGGCGACCTCGCCATCGGGCTCGATCCGAAGATGGCCTCGAATCGCTACGGACTTTCCGGGACGCTCGCGCGCGTGCCTCTGGCGGGGGGCGCGCCGCGTCCTTTAATGAAGGATGTGTTCGCGGCCGATTGGGAGCCGAAAACCGACCGGCTGGCCGTCGCGCACCTGGTGGACGGCAACATGCGCGTCGAGTTTCCGGTCGGCAAAGTGATCTATCAAACCTCCGGCTGGATCGGCACGGTGCGTTTTTCGCCGGACGGGAAACATCTCGCGATTTCCGACCATCCGCTGCGCTGGGACGACCGGGGCGACGTGGCCGTGCTCGACCTGGAAGGGCACAAGACGATCGTGTCGGGCGGCTGGGAATCGGTGGAGGGCGTCGACTGGAGTCCGTCGGGCGACGAGGTCCTGTTCGCCGCGGCCGAATCGGGCTTGTCGCGCACGCTGTTCGCGGTGACGCTGGCGGGAAAGCGGCGGCAGATTTTCGAATCGCCCTCGGCGCTGATGCTCGAAGATATCGGGCCCACCGGACGCATGCTGGTTTCAAGCGACGACGGCGCGCGCAACGAAATGATCGCGCTCAACGCCGGCGACTCGCGCGAACACGGGCTCGCGTATCTGAACCTGTCCATTCCCGCCGATCTTTCGCGCGACGGGAAACAGCTTCTGTTTACGGAATTCAGCGCGGGGAAGAATTACGCGATCGGCTTGCGGAAGACGGACGGCTCGCCCGCGATTCTGCTCGGCGAAGGCCAGGCGAGTTCTCTATCGGCGGACGGCCAAACGGTGCTGGCGATTCTGCACACGGCGCCGCAGCAGCTTCTTCTGGTCCCCACCGGCGCGGGCGAAACCGTGCATCTGCCGAATCCCGGCCTGACGTTTCAGAACGGCGCGCAATGGATGCCCGACGGGAAGCACGTCGTGTTTGCGGCGAACGAGGCGGGCAAAGCGGCGCGGCTCTACCTGCAGAGCGTCGTTCCGCCGGATCAGCCGCGCGCGTTTACTGCGGACTGGATGACGCTCGATGGCAGCAGCGTTTCGCCCGACGGAAAAGCGGTGGTCGCGCGCCATGCGAACGATCCGCTGGCGATTTTTCCGATCGACGGAAGCGCGCCGCAGCCGATCGCGGGGGTGCAGGCGGGCGATAAATTCCTGCGGTGGAGCGCCGATGGCGGATCGCTGTTTTTCGCCTCCGACAATGGCTGCCACAGCCGTATTTACAAACTGAACTGGCACACGGGAGCTCAACAACACGCGCGCGAGCTGATGCCGAGCGATCAGGCCGGGGTATTCGGCGTCGACCCGATTTTGCTGACGCCGGACGGTTCGGGCACGGTGTACGGTTTTGAGCGGGTGCTGCTGAATTTGCAGCTCGTCGACGGAGCGAAGTAGCACGAATTCCGGCGCAAGCGGGTGGACGAAGAGTCCACCGCAGGCTGCAAGCCTGCCCCACGTGGTGTCGAAATCGTTTGTCCGGTTTGCGGCTTAGCGCCGAAACCGAGCCGCGCGCGTCAGCAAGCGGTCCCCTTCGTGCGTTACGGCGTGATCGGCGTGTACCGCAATACACCCGACCTCAAACCGCTGGAGAAGGCTGGCGCGGCCGGAGTCGTTTATATGTGGAACAACGTCTCCGACGGAAACGCCGAGGATCAGGCGCTGCCCTTCTCCGCGGCATCGTCGAGCGTCCCGGCGCTGTGGGTCAACGCGACCACCGGCAGGAAGCTCAAGCAGGCCGCGGCGTCCGGAGCGTCCATGACCCTGACCCTGGACGCGGCCATTCACCCCGACACGCCGACGGACAATCTCTGGGCGATTCTGCCCGGGAAAACCGACGAGACGATCATCATCAACACGCATACCGACGGATGCAACGCATGCGAAGAGAACGGCGGCCTGGGCGTGGTCGCGCTGGGCGAAATATTTTGCGAGAATTCCGCAGGCGCAGCGCAACCGCACGCTGGTTTTTCTGATGACCACCGGACATTTCGGCCACGGCTACGTTCCCGCCGCGAGGGACTGGCGCGAATCGAATCCGGAATTGATGAAGAAGGCCGTCGCCTGCGTCACCATCGAACACCTCGCCGCGAACGAATGGGTCGATAACCCGGAGCGCAACGAATACAAAGCCTCGGGCGGATTCGACTGGGGCGTGGCCTACACTCCGCTGCGCGCCGAAGGCGGCGTATTTCTCGACGCCGTCGACGGCACCGAAGCCACGCGCACCTACGCATTCAAGCCTGCCGGAGCTTATCCCGGCGAAGGCGCCGGATTCTGGGCCGCGGGGATTCCCGCGCTGTCGTACGTTCCGTCGCCGCAGTACCTTTTCATCGCACCCGCGAAAAACGGCGGGATCGAGAAACTGGACCGGCACCGGCTGCACGGCGAGGTGACGGCGTTCGCCCGGGCGGTCGCGGCGCTCGACAAAATGTCGAAAGCGGAAATTCGCGGCGGGGTCTAGCGCGAAGACGGTTTGAAATAGGTCCGCGGCAATGCCGACGCGCACCACTCCTGCGCCTGCGAGAATAATTCGCGGTCGCGGAAGAAGAATACTTTGCCCCACGATCTCGGCACGGGAATGTCCTGATTGCAGAAATAGGAAACCAGCTCCTGGCCGCCGGTCCGGTACAGGACCGCGAACCATGCGTATCCGCGGGTTCTCATCTCCGCGATCAGCGGGCCCATTCCGCCGCCTGCCGGGGAGGCCGCCGGCGATTCGCGAAAATCGGCCGCCACCACCGGGTAGCGATGCTCTTTCATCCCTCGAATAATCGCCAGTTCGTGGCCCTGTGCGGAAATTCTCACCAGGCTCACGTCGGACGGGACCGTTCCCTCGCGATGCAGGTCGGCCAGCGTGTGCACGCCGTTCAACTGAATGTCCAGGGCGCGAAACGACGGGTACGTTTTGAGACGCGAGCACAGCGTTCCATAGCTGAGCGCATGCGGCTCGATCGCGTAGACTTCGTATCCGGTCTTGAGCAACCGCTCGGCGACCTCTCCCGTCTGCGCCCCGACATCCACCGCGCCGCGCGTCCCCAGAAACGAATAGAGAAACGACATCAGCGCCGTCTCGGCGTTGGCCGGGGCGGCATCGGAAGGATCGACATAAATGGCCTGACGGAGCTGCGGTAACGTTTCAAGAATGTGGATGTTCGATTGAAGCAGCGCGGTCTGGCTGGATGCGATTTCCTTCAGTTCGTATTCGATAGCGTTCAGGCGATCGTGAATGGTGCTCACCATCGCATGACCGCACATCCGCAGCAGGTGCTTGACGGATTCTTTCAATCCCATCAGATCTAGCTCTATTTTACGTGTTTTAGGAAAAATTCGCTTAGAAATATCTCCCATCAGCGGGACGCCCCGATGCGAGCGAGTTCCAGATCCACTCCGCAGCCCCGAGATCGGTGTAGCGTTTCGCGATCCCGAACGCGGCCTCGCGATATCGGCGATTCATCTCCGGCGCGCTAATCCGCCGGACCGCTTCCAGAAATCCGGATGTTTCATACGGCGCGACCATTCCGATTCCTTCGCGCGTGACAAATCGCGCCGCCGCGGTGTCGGGATGGCCCAGCACCAGAATGGGCGCGTGCGAGCTCGCCAGGATGTAGGGAATCCGGCTGGGGAAGCTAAGCCGCGCGATGGCGCGGCGATCGTCCGAGTCATCGAGGGTGCCGGAAGGCAGCACTACAAACGAAGCGTCGCGCAGAATCGAGATCAGCGCCTGGTCCGGCGCGGATTGCTGCTGCGGAAAAATTCCGTCGGATTCCAGATCCTTCACGCTGCAGGGAAGCCATGGAAATTCGCCGTTATTGAACCATCTCAGCTTGACCCCGGACCCGCTCACGGTGCGGCGCAGCAGTTCCACCCAGCGGCGGCCCCAGATGTTGCCGACAATCACCGGATCCGCGCCGCGGCCGTAATTCGCATACGGCGGGATAAATCGATGCGGGACCACCGGAGGCATCAGCCACATTTTGGTTTGATACTTGCGCTCGTAGGCGTGGGCCAATTCGGGCGAAATCGCCAGCCGCAGCGCCGATTTTTCGAGCAACTCCGCGATCA
>JAIQFJ010000596.1 GCA_020073325.1 Terriglobia bacterium
ATGAAGGCGCTGGGCGCGGTCCCGGCCGCATTCACATCGTATGCGTACTACAACACGGACAAATTTCATTTTTACGGCGAGGAGATGATGAAGCACTGCATGGCGTTCCGCGATTTCCTCGACACGGGCATTGCGGTCGCGGCCGGATCGGATTTCAGCCCGGGGCCGTTCGCTCCGCTGATGGGCATGCAGGGCATGGTCACGCGCAAAGGTTGGGACGGCGGAATCTGGGGAGCCAACCAGCGAATCAGCGTGGCGGAGGCGCTGCGCATCAATACGCTGAACGGCGCGTATAACTCGCACGAAGAATCGCTCAAAGGGTCGATCACGGCGGGAAAGCTGGCGGACTTCGTGATTCTCGCGGACGATCCGCACACGGTGGATCCGGAAAAAATCAAGGACATTCACATCGTCCGCACGGTGACGGGCGGCACGACAGTCTATCAGGCCTGAGGCGCGAACAGGTCCGGGCAATGGTCGCACAGGATTCGCTTGGGACAGACCGGCAGCCAGCAGGACACGTCGCGAATCTGGGCATAGAAAAGTCGCGTGAGATGATGCTCCGCCTTGCCGCGCAGCAGGACCACGTCGCCGCCGCGCAGTTCCGTTCGAAGAAATTCGGCTGCTTTCGGCAGATCGTCGAAAAGATGTAAGGCGCTGGTGGAGAATCCGGCGGCCAGTGCGGCTTTGCCGGCCCTCTTCGTGTCATCTCTTGCGCCGATCAGCACCAGAAGATCGACCACGCCGGCTGCTTCCGTCGCAATTTTTTTGAGCCGTTTGTCCCAGCTCTGCGGACTATCGGTGACGGTGGTGATCACCAGGATCTTGCGCGTCGCGCGGACGGCTTTCAGCGTTTCGAACGCGGACTTGTAAGTATCCAGCGATCCGTTGAATTCGTCGCGCAGGATGATCGCGCCGCTGGGGAGAATCTGCGGATCCATTCGTCCGAGGGTGGGCGGGACTTGCGCGATGCCGCGGGCGATCTGCTCGATCGGCATACCGCACTCGATAGCGATCGCGGCGGCTGCAAGCAGCGCGGAGGTCCAATGCATGCCGACCAGTTGGCTCCGCAGGTGAGCGTTTTCACCGGACCTGCAGGTGACGAAAATCGACAGCCGATCCGGCCAATGGCCGCCCGCGCCGCTTCCCCGTATGTCGGCGCGGGCGTCGCATCCGAACCGAACGACACGGAGGCCCGGGCGCGTCTTCATCGCCGCGACATGCGGATCGTCCAGGTTAAGGATCGCAACGCCTCTTTTTCGGACGAAGTTCAGCAGCGAGGCTTTTTCGGCCGCGGTGTCTTCAAGCGTCGGAAAATTGTTGGTGTGGGTGCGGGCGACCGACAGCACCACGGCAATATCCGGCGCGACCATCCGGGCGCTGTTCGCGATGTGTCCCGGCCGCGCGGTGGCGACTTCGAGCACCGCGAAGCGATGCCACGGCCGTACACGGAGCAGCGTCGAGGCGATTTCGCGCGTGGTATTTTCCGAGCCGAAATTCGAAATGGTGGCGGCGGGCATTGCGCCGAGAATCCCCGCTGTCAGATCTTTCGTGGTGGTTTTTCCGACACTGCCCGTGATCGCGATAAAGCGCGTGCGAAACATCAGCCGCCGCCACACATAGGCGAGCGTCAGAAGCGCGCCGCGCCGGGTGGTCTTCAGGATCTTCCGCAGCGCCGCTTTCATTCCCCTCGGGGGCTACGTTAACACAGCTCGAACCTCTGGCATCGAGGCGGCGCATTCGATTTCGCGATCGATCAAATCGTGCGCCAGCTTTTGCGACCACTGCGGCCGAAACGTATGGCCGGCGCTGCCCATTCGGACCAGCCGGACGCGTGGATTTTCGGGCGGCATCTGCCCTTCCTGTTCCATCTCGCAAAGCAGCGGCTCGCCGTCCGTGAAGATCAGCGTGACCCGGCTCCCGTTGCGTTCGATCGCCTTCCATGCATCGGCCATCCTTCGCCCCGGAATCTGCGATGTACGAAAGGCGCCCTTCCAGTTGGACCCGGAGCGATCGAAGAGCGTGCCCAGAATCGCTTTGACGTTTTCGAGAGACATTTCGCCGCGCAGGATGCGCCGCCACTGCGATCCATTGGCCAGTCTCGCGGCATTGCGGCGGACCAGCCTGCGACGGTCGACCTCGGGGTCCCAAAAGAAGAGCCTCGGATTCAACAGCACAGCCGAGCACACGTCGCGGTTTCGGATTGCGGCACAAAACGCCCAAAACGCCCCGGAGCAAAGCCCGATGGCGATAAACCGCCGTACGCCGAGCCGCGACCTGAGGGAATCCATCGCCAACTCGACCTGCTCGACCAGCGCTTCCTGATAAAGGCTCGGAATATCGAGATTGCGGTCGCCATCGCTTTCGCCGATGCCGGGAAGATCGAAGCGAAACGAGACCACGCCGCGCGCGGCATTGCGGCGGGCCGCGTCGGTCCACATGCGGTTGGGACCGGAGTGACCGACGGCTCCGGCGTTCAGAAACAGAACGCAGCACTCCGATCGCAAATTCGTCTCGGCGGGCTCGCACAAAACACCGAACATGGATCCCACCGTATGAATGCTCTC
>JAIQFJ010000597.1 GCA_020073325.1 Terriglobia bacterium
GTTTCACGTCGAGCGTGGCGCGCTCCGCCAGCCGCAGCACGATACCCGATTGGCGATACGTCCGAAACCCGGGCTGTTCCACGGTCACCACGTATTGGCCGGCGGGCAGACCCAGGATGTGATATTCGCCATTGCCCTCAGCGGTCGCGGAGTAGTGAACGCGAGTCGCCTGATCCTCGGCTTCGACCTTCGCTTTGGGCACAGCAAGACCGGAAGGATCGAGAATCGTGCCGAGCAATTCGGCGCGTCCTGCCTGGCCGAACGAAACGGCGCGCAGGAGAAAGAATCCGGCAAGTACAGCGAGGCGGAACCGGAGCAAGTGGAACCTCGGGATCTGTAGCGTATAAACGACTGTGTAATCTTATCACACCCTAGTGCGGGATCAAGGGTGGAGGATGCGATATCCTCGATTGCAAATGACGCTCCGATTCATCGTGTTGTCCGCACTCGCGTGCGCCGCCTTCGCACAGACGCCGAACGCCGCGCCCGCGGCCGAAATGAACGCGCTCGAAAAGCAGTTTCAGGAGTCGATGTCGAACGTCACCATGACGGGATTTTTCACCGTCGGCGACGATCCGGCAACGCATAACGACAAGTACACGATCGGGAAAATTTCAAAAATCGGCGACGATCTGTGGAGCTTCGAGGCGAGCATTCAGTACAACAACCGCGAGTTCAAAGCCACAGTGAAGGTCCCAGTGAAATGGGCGGGCGATACGCCGGTGCTAACGCTTTCGAACTACCTGATTCAGGGCCAGGGCGTGTACAGCGCGCGCATCCTGATTCTGGCGGATCAATACGCCGGAACCTGGGGCGCGGGCACGCACAGCGGAAAGATGTTCGGGAAAATCGTCAAGAATCCCTAGGGGCGCGAGCACTGTTCGAGTTGCGCGCGCATCTCGCGCACCGATTCGCGATCTTCGATATTAAGCGCGTCGCGGGCACCCAAAGCATCGGCGGCGGCGAGCGCTTCCTTCAATTGCGCCACTCCGCGAACCCGGTCGCCGGACGAACAGAACCACGCGCCGAGATCACCCTGCGATTCCGCCAACGCGACCTGTGCGCGCAGGCTCGACTGGTCTTCGGCAAGTTCACGCCGCAATTCGAGAGCGCGTTCAAATGCCGCCCGGGCCTCGCGCAGATGCGTCAACTGAACCTGCACCCTTCACGCGACTGGATGTAAGCCGTTCGATCCTTCAATCGCTGATTGCCGGGATCGTTCGCCAGCAACTGCTCGCGAATCCTGCGGGCTTGACGATAATAATCGGCGGCCTTGACCAGATCGGATGAGCGGATGGCGAGTTCCGCCAGTTCGCTCAAATCGAACGATAGATCGAGCTGCGCCGAAGCATCCTGCGGCGACGCAGTGCAGCGCTCCTGATCAAGGTCGCGGGCCCGCTCGGCATGCTTCGCCGCAAGAGCGAATTCGTCGAAGCGCTGTTCCACCGCGCTGAGATTTTTCGCCGCCAGCGCGACCTGATAACGCGACGCTTCGTCGCGCGGGGCGGCGGCGAGCACTGCTTCCCATACTTCGTACGATTTTCCGCGCGCCTCCCGAGCCGCTTTGAGGTCGCCCTCGTCAACGGCGATATTGCCGCGCCGTGGCCTCGTCACGGCACGAGTCCAGATCCTGCGGCGGCGCATGCGACGCCCACTCGCGCAGTTCCAGCGCCTTCTCGCGAACCTCCCTGGCCGCGGGCTTGTCGCCCTGGTTCAGCAAAATACTTCCGATCGCCCAATCGGCCGAGGCGAGCTGTCGCGCGACATCCAGATCCTTGGGCTGACGGCGCCGGACTCCCTCCAGCAGCGACTGCGCTTTGCGATAGCTGGCAAGCGAAGCTCTCAGGTTGCCGAGATTCGCGCGGGCCGGCTCGCCCTGAACCTCGGCCAGCCGCCGATATGCCGCGGCCAGTTCAAGCTGGATGGCGGGATCATCCACGGCGGTGTTGGTCAGGCTGTCGAGAGCCTGCGTCGCGCGGTCCATCAGCGTCACGCGAATCGGCGTCGCGCCGGGAAGGCTCTGGATCGCATCGTGCAGATCGAAGATGAGCGAATTGGCCAGGCGCCGAATTTCGGCCGCGCGCTGTTCCGACATGGCCTTCTGCTTGCGCGCGACGCTCGCTTCGTGTTGCGCGACGATGAGTCCGGCGGAAAGCGACACGACGACCACGGCCGCCGCAACGACGCCGGTGCGATGGCGCGTCGCGAATTTTTTCGCCCGATAGGCAAGGTCGTCGCCCGCGGCGGTCACGGGGAGCCCCGCGAAATAACGGTCAATGTCGCTCGACAGTTCGCCGACCGAGTGATAGCGGCGCTGCGGATCGGGATGCATCGCCTTGAGGACGATGTTGTCGAGATCGCCGCGCAGGCGTCCCGCCCACTTCGGCGCCTGCGTCGAATCGCAGGGAAGCTGCGTGTCGGGATCGGGATTGCGCAGCAAAGTGCTCGGACGGCGAGGCTCGGTTTCGAGCACCAGCCGCACCAGTTCCGTGGGCGACCCGCGAAACGGGCGGCGCCCGGTGAGCAGCTCGTAGAGAATCACGCCGAGGCAATAAATATCGGTC
>JAIQFJ010000598.1 GCA_020073325.1 Terriglobia bacterium
CTGGTCGAACGGTCCGTCGTAGTAATTGTTGAGCGCGACGTTTTCCGCGTAGACCCCGATCAGGATTTTCCGGGCGCTGCGGCGGTCCTGGTAAAAGGCAAAGCCGGTGCGCATGCCGACCGAAATGCGATCCGAGGGGCCGATTTGGGCAAGACGGTCGCCCAAAGGGGGCGCCTCGTCGAGCACGTAGCGAAATGTGAAACGCGTCGAGCGATTCGCGCTGCAGCTTTACATGCTCCACGATCGCGCCCTCGCCGACGACGATTTCCGTCACCGCGTTGTGAAAATACGTTCCTTCGCCCACGTAAGTTTCGATGATCGATCCCTGGGCGCCGGATTCAAACACGAAAACATTGCGCGGATGCGTCATCTGCGGATGCGCACCCGGCAGAAAGATGTGGATCACGTGGACCGGCTCGGCCATCGCGCCGCGCACGTGAACCACGGCGGCATCGGAAGAGAAGGCGGCGTTCAGCGAGACGAACGGTCCGCTGGCGCGGCTTTTCTCGGCCGCATGCTGCTGCGGCGGCGCATTGAAACGCCGGCCATTCAGAAAGACAATGCGATTTTCATCGTCTGGAAATCCGGCGAGAATCTTCTGCGCACGGGCTGCGTCGCCGGGTTCTGCCGGCTCGAACGCGGTCTTGACCAGCGGGGCGAGATTGGTGAACTTCCAGTTTTCGTCGTGCTGCGACGGCATGCCTTGCGCCAGAAATTGCTCGAATGCGGCGCGCTGCGCTTCCGTGTGCGGCGTGCGTTCGAAGGCCTCGACGTAGGGGGCCAACTGAGGCGCGACGGCTTCAACGGGCATTGGCGATCTCCGCATAGCCGCTCTCTTCGAGCTCCAGCGCCAGCTCCTTGCCGCCCGATTTGACGATGCGGCCTTCGGACAGCACGTGCACGTAATCGGGGATGATGTAATCGAGCAGCCGCTGGTAGTGCGTGACCACGATCATCGAGCGATCCTTCGAGCGCAGCGAGTTCACGCCGTTGGCGACGATCTTCAGCGCGTCGATATCCAGGCCCGAATCGGTCTCATCGAGAATCGCAAGCTTCGGCTCGAGCACCGCCATCTGGAAAATTTCGTTGCGCTTCTTCTCGCCGCCCGAGAACCCGGCGTTGACGGCGCGATTCAGCATCGCCTGGTCCATTTCCATCAGCTTCATGCGATCTTTGATCAGCGCCAGGAAATCCATGGCGTCGACATCGGGAAGGCCGCGAAACTTGCGCACCGAATTCAGTGCGGCTTTCAGAAAATACAAGTTGCTGACGCCCGGAATTTCCACCGGATACTGGAACGCCATGAACACGCCTTCCTGCGCGCGTTCCTCGGGCGACATTTCGAGCAGATCCTTGCCATCGAACGTCACCGAGCCTTCGGTGACTTCGTACAGGTCGCGTCCTGAGAGGACCTGCGCGAGCGTGCTTTTGCCCGATCCGTTCGGACCCATGATGGCGTGAACTTCACCGGTGGGGACCGAGAGATCGAGCCCCTTCAAAATTTCGCGTCCGGCGACGCGTGCGTGTAAATTTTTAATTTCGAGCATCGTTATCTTCAGTGACTTTCGTTCAGATTCGCGGCTTGCCGCTTCCTACGGTCGCGGTTCATCGGTTCGCATCTGAACCGCGACTAAAGGGAGCGGCGGATCGTCCGCGGTTAACCTACACTTCCCTCTAAACTGACCCCCAACAACTTCTGCGCCTCCACCGCGAACTCCATCGGCAGCTCGCGGAAAACGTCTTTGCAGAAGCCGTTGACGATCATGCCGACGGCGTCTTCCATCGAAATCCCGCGCTGGCGGCAATAAAAAATCTGGTCCTCGCCGATCTTCGACGTCGAAGCCTCATGCTCGACGGTGGAAGAAGTGTTCTTCACTTCGAGATACGGGAACGTGTGCGCGCCGCACTTGTCGCCCAGCAGCAGCGAATCGCACTGCGAATAGTTGCGAGCGCCCGTTGCGCTCTTCAAAATGCGCACCGCGCCGCGATACGTGTTCTGGCCGTGTCCGGCCGAAATTCCCTTGGAAACGATGGTCGACTTCGTGTTCTTGCCGATGTGGATCATCTTCGTCCCGGTGTCGGCCTGCTGATAATTGTTCGTTAGCGCGACGGAATAGAACTCACCGACCGAGTTGTCGCCCATCAGCAGGCAGCTCGGATATTTCCAGGTGATCGCCGAGCCGGTCTCCACTTGCGTCCACGAAATTTTCGAATTGACGCCCAGGCATTTCCCGCGCTTGGTGACGAAATTGTAGATCCCGCCCTTGCCTTCTTTGTCGCCGGGATACCAGTTCTGCACGGTCGAATACTTGATCTGCGCGTTGTCGTGTGCCACCAACTCGACCACAGCGGCGTGAAGCTGATTTTCATCGCGCATCGGAGCCGTGCAGCCTTCGAGATAACTGACATAGGCGTTATCGTCGGCAATGATCAGCGTGCGCTCGAATTGTCCGGTATTTTTCGCGTTGATACGGAAGTACGTCGACAGCTCCATCGGGCAGCGGACGCCTTTGGGGATGTAGCAGAACGATCCGTCGCTGAACACGGCCGAGTTGAGCGCCGC
>JAIQFJ010000190.1 GCA_020073325.1 Terriglobia bacterium
GAAATTTTCTTCGACGACGACACGTTCAACTATCGCAAGGCTCGCACGCTTGAGCTGTGCGCGGAGTTGAAGAAACTCAACTTTACGTGGTCGTGCACATCGCGCGTCACCACCGATTACGACACGCTCAAGGCGATGAAGGAAGCCGGCTGCCGCCTGCTGATCGTCGGCTACGAATCGGGTGACGAGCAGATTCTCCGCAATATCAAAAAAGGCGCGACCATCGATATGGCCAGGCGCTTCACGGAAAATTGCCACAAGCTCGGCCTGGTGATTCACGGCGATTTCATCGTCGGCCTGCCCGGTGAAACGCGGGAGACGATCCGCAACACCATCGATTTCGCCAAGAAACTGGACGTCGAGACCATCCAGGTTTCGATCGCGCACGCGTTCCCCGGCACCGAATTTTACGATTACGCGAAGAAGAACAACCTGGTGCAGATCAACATGGCCGACGACGAAGGCCATCAGCTTCCCAACGTGATCTATCCGGGCATTCTCGAAAAAGACGAGCTGGTGGATTGGGTGGAGCGCTTCTACGGCGAGTATTATTTCCGCCCGAAGGCTGCGTGGCGCATCGTCCGCAAAGCGATTTTCGACAATCACGAACGAAGCCGCTTGTACAAAGAAGCCAAGTCGTACCTGAGCCTGCGCCACAAGCGCAAGAAGTTCGTCGCCGAAACCAAGGCCGGCCGCGTGTTGAACGAAGAGCGCGCTCAAGTCGGATAACGTGCACTCCGAGCGCCTTCGCTGGAAGACGCGAGTCTTCGCCATTATTGTCATTCTGAGCAACGCGCTGGGTAATTTCGCCCTCGCCTACGGTATGCGCGGCCGTACCACTTCTACGGTTTTCGACTATCTGCGCGTGATCTTCACGCCGTGGGTGGCGATTGGAATTACGCTGCTGATCCTGTGGCTGCTGTCGCGCATGGCTCTGATGAGTTGGGCCGACTTGAGCTACGTTCTTCCCGTGACGTCGCTCGGTTATGTCGCCAACGCGGTCATGGGGCGGCTTTTTCTGAACGAAGTGATCACGCCCGCGCGCTGGGCCGGGACTCTGCTGATCGTCGCCGGAACGATGATGGTCGGCATCGGCAGTCCGCACTCCAAAGGCGACGCATGAAGAGCTGGATTCTTCTCGGCGCGATGGTGGCGAGCACTGTCCTCGGCGATCTGCTGCAAAGCGTGGAGATGAAGCGCCATGGTGAGATCAAGGAATTTCATCCGCACGGCATCGCGCGCGTGCTGGGTGTGCTGGCGCGAAACAAGTTCCTGATCCTGGCGATTTTCTTCATGGCGATTTCGTTTTTCGCCTTCATGACGCTGCTGGAATCCACCGATTTGAGCTTCGCCGTCCCCGCCTCCGCCGCGACGCTGGTGTTCGAAACGATCCTCGCCAAAGTGCTGCTCAAGGAACAGGTCGATTTTCGCCGCTGGGTGGGAGCCTGCCTGGTGGCCTTCGGTGTCGTACTCTTAGCGAAGTGATTTTCTTGGCGCTCATCGCCGGCGGCTATCAACTCTTCGCGCTGATTGCCTGTCTTGTGCGGACGCGCTCCATTTCTGTCGCGCCTGAAAACGCGATTTCGATTCTGAAGCCCGTTCGAGGGGTCGATGCGGGATTTCGCGAGGCGATCGCTTCGCACGTCGCGCTGGGAGCGGAATTCTTATGCGGCGTCGCGTCGATGGACGATCCCGCGGTCGCAGTGCTGCGCGCTTTTCCAACCGTTCGAGTCATCGAGTGCCGCACCAAGACTCCGAACGCGAAAGTCGGTGTGCTGCAGGACCTCGCGGCGGCCGCTTCGGGCGATGTTCTGGTGGTGAACGACGCCGACATTCGCGTCGGCCCGGACTATCTCGATCGCGTCACGGGGCCGTTGTCGGATCCGAAAATCGGGCTGGTGACGTGTTTGTACCGTCCCCACGGAGAAACGTTGGCGGCGCGGTTTGAAGGACTTGGCGTTTCGACGGACTTCGCTCCATCGACGCTGGTGGCGAGAATGGTCGGCGTGGATGAGTTCGCAATGGGGTCGACGATGGCGTTCCGCAGGCGCGATCTCGAACGGATCGGCGGGTTCGCCGCGATCGGAGATTATCTGGCCGACGATTATCAGCTTGGGCATCGGATCCATGCGCTCGGGCTGAAGTGCGTGCTTTCGGACGTGATCGTCGAGACGCATCTCGGCGGCGGATGGATCGACGTGTGGCGTCATCAGGTGCGCTGGGCTCGGACGATTCGGGTGTCGAAATTCTGGGGTTATCTGGGCCTGCCGGTGACGTTCGCGACGTTCTGGTCGGCGGTGCTGATCGTGGCGGGGCGCGCAGATCTGGCGCTGGCGGTTTTTGTGTCGCGCATGGCGATGGCGATCGTCGCGGGCTGGTTCGTGATGCGCAGCACCGACGTGCTGCGGCTGATCTGGGCGATTCCGCTGCGGGATTTGTTTGGCGTCGCGGTATGGTTTGCGGGCTTGGCTGGGCGCTCCGTGATCTGGCGGGGCAGACGGCTCCATCTCGACCCCGAGGGGCGAATCCGATAAACTGGCGGCGTTGCCGCATCCGCTAATCTATACCGCGCCGGGCCGACTGGGGCCGATCGTCGATGACGATCTGTTCCGGCGGCTGTGCCGGTCGCGCGATTTTCTGGCGGAAGGGTTCGATCAGCCGCTGCGGCTGGCCGATGCGGCTCGCGCGGCGCATCTTTCGCCGTATCACTACCATCGATTATTTGCGCGGACGTTCGGAGAGACGCCGCATGAATTTCTGACGCGCCTGCGGATCGACCGCGCGAAAGAGCTGCTGGCGCGCGAGGCGATGGCGGTGACCGAAGTTTGCATGGCCGTCGGCTATGAGAGCCTCGGTTCGTTCAGCTCGCGATTCCGAGCTGAGGTCGGTTATTCTCCCTCGGAATTTCAGCGCGGCCTGCGGCGTGTCTTTCCCGTACCCGGAACCGCAATCTACCGTTTCGTCCCGACCTGTTATTTGCTCCAGCGCGGCGTGCCGTTCAATTCTCCATCCGTTTCCCGCAAGTAATGTCAGGAGGACAAGAACTCATGACACTTCTGAAACGATATTTACAGGTTTCCACGGCCGCCCTGGCTTTTTTGGGAACCAGCGCGATCGCTCAGGACCAGCACGCGCACGCGGCGCCCAAAGCGACCACGGCGCAGCAGAATACGTTGATCCAGGTGATTCGCAGCTCGACTGCGCGGTTCCAGGATGTGAATGTCGCCAAGGCCGAAGGCTACCAGCTTCAATTAGGCTGCGTCGCCGGCGACGATTTCGGCGCGATGGGTCTTCACTATGTGAATGCCAACCTGGTTGCGAGCGGCAATCTCGACGCCACTCGTCCGCAGATCATCATCTACGAACCGCAGGCCGACGGGACTCTTCAACTGATCGGCGTCGATTATCTGCTGCTGGCGGATGGGTGGAATCTGAATCATTCCGGCCCGCCGCAGTTGATGGGGCAGTTCTTCCATCTGTTCACCGCGCCGAATCGCTTCGGTCTGCCGACGTTCTACACGCTCCACGTGTGGGCCTGGAAAGACAACCCGAACGGCGCGTTCGTCAACTGGCATCCGGATGTATCGTGCGAGGCGTTCACCGCGCAGTAGATCGGAGGCGGGAGCACGCGGGCAGCCCCCGTCTTCACGGGCGGGGGTTTCCTGCAAAACACCGCAAGATCGAAGAAGCGGCGGCGGGCTGGCTGTGCGATGCTTTCGATATGATTCAACGGCTTTCGCACGTCACGATTTGGGTGCTGAACCAGGACGAAGCGTTCGATTTCTACGTCAATAAGCTCGGTTTTAAAGTCAATACCGACGCGAAAATGGACAACGGATTTCGCTGGCTGACGGTGAATCCGCCGGGACAGCCCGATCTCGAAATTGTCCTCATGCCGATCGGCTCCAGCCCGATGATGGATCAGGAAACGGCGGACATGCTGCGCAAGCTTGTTTCAAAAGGGGTCCTTGGCGCGGGCGTTTTTTCGACGGCTGACTGTCACAAGACATATGAGGAGCTGAAAGCGAAAGGTGTCGAGTTTTCGCAACCGCCGGCCGAACGCTTCTACGGCGTGGAGGCGTTGATGAAAGACAACTCCGGCAACTGGTTCAGCCTGTCGAGCGCGCTCCCCAAGTGATTTCCCCGGAAAAGCTGCGCGCCTGGTGGTCGCATAAGCAGGCCCTCGACGGACGGCTGCGGGGAGCGGATCCCGCGCATGTGCTGGAGGAAACAGGCTGGGCGCGATCGGTGGGCGGCGTGGGGCCGTATCTCACTTTGCATTCCCGCGCAGGAACATCGCGCGAGGCTGCGGACGCAGCGCAATCGGGGCTCGAGATTCACGAACTGCCCGCCGTGCGCGGCTGCACCTACGTGCTTCCGTCGAAAGATTTCGCGCTGGCGCTGAAGGCCGGCGAGAGCTTTGCGGCGAATGAGATGAAGGTCGCGTATAAGCTCGGCGTCACGGACAAGGAAATCGACAAGCTGTGCGACGCAGTGCTGAGGGCTCTGTCGAAAGGTCCGCTGGAGCCGGAGCAGATTCGCGAAGCGACCGGACAGGCGTCGCGCAATCTGGGTGAAGAAGGAAAAAAGAAGGGCGTCACGACGACGCTTCCCCTGGCGCTCGGAAAATTGCAATCGTCGGGCGACATCCGGCGGGTGCCGATGAACGGACGGCTGGATCAGCAGCGCTATCGCTACTCACTGTGGCGTCCGAATCCGATGGCGAAATTTGCGATGTCGTCCGAAGAAGTGCAGACGGAGTTGGCTCGCCGCTATTTCACGTGGACCGGTCCGGCGACGCTCGCCGAGTTTCAATGGTTCTCCGCGCTGGGGGTCAAAGCGGCGAAGGCGGCGATCGAACCGCTTCAACTGGTGAGCCTTGAAGGCGACCGCATGCTGCTGCCGGAGGATCGAGAGAAATTCGAGTCGTTTAAAACTCCCAGGCAGGCGCAGTACTCGCTGGTCAGTTCGATCGACGGAATCAGCCTGCTGCGACGCGACTTGAAGAGCATCGTGGACGAGCACGATCTGAAGTTCATGCTAACCGCGGAACGCGCGGGTGCGGCGCTGGTCGACCTGCCGAGCCACGCGATTCTCGACCGTGGCCGGGTGGTTGGGATTTGGGAGTACGACACGGCGACGGAGTCGATCGCATGGCTGCCATTCATCGCGAAGAATCAAGACCTGACGAAGGCCGTCGCGCAGACGGAGGAATACGTGAGGACGCAACTGGGCGATGCACGCTCGTTCAGCCTGGATAGTCCAAGAAGCCGGGCTCCGCGGATCGAAGCTCTGCGAAAAGGTGTGGGCCGTTAGCTGTGCTAAACTGAAACTCGTCCTGCCTTAGCGCCCGTAGCTCAGTTGGATAGAGCGTCTGGCTACGAACCAGAAGGTCGGCAGTTCGAATCTGTCCGGGCGCACCACTTACTTTCGATATGACTCGCCAACCTTGCCTCGCTCGGTTGCGAGTGCGAACATGCGCCGCGGGCGCCCCTTTTTATCGGATTTCTTGTTGTCCAGCTTCTCTAAAATACCTGCCGCGCTGAAATAGCGCAGTCCACCGCGCCAACTCGTCACCCGGATAAATGGTTGGTCACTGCGTCAAAGCGTTCCCGAAGCAATGCGGCGAGCGTATCTACCTGAGGTTCATGGAACATCGTCATGTGATTGCCGGGCACGGTTTGAATTTCCAGCCCTCCCGTGACGACGTCTTTCCATCCCAGGTCCCAACTGGCGCCCCACTCGCTTGCGCGTTCCGTACGGCGGACCAACAAAACTCTTCCGTGATATTGCGCGGGGACGAAGTCTGTTGCAATCGCGACGAAAAGGTCCGAATCATAGCGGCTTTTCGGCCCGGCTTTCCCGTGGCGATTCTGCATTCGGACGACTTCGAGCCGGAGACTGCGGCGAAGGGATCGAAGACGATCCTGAAGATATTGCATCCACTCGGTGACCGGACGGTGCCGCAGAACTCCGGCGTGGTAGCGCAGGCGGAGGTAGTGGCCACGAAAGAACTCGGCGGCCCGCGTTCCCGGCGTCTGCCGGAGAAAGTGAGCATAGTTGGGCGCGTCGAAAAGGACGACGAGCGCAACGTCGCGCCCCAGTTCCTTGAGCCGTCGTGCAATCTCCACCGCGAGGACGCCGCTGGCGGACCATCCGCCGATCAGAAACTGGCCGCGAGGGTGAATCCGGAGCAGCGCCGCAACTTCATGCCCGGCGTGTTCTTCAATCGAGCGCGGCTGCGGATCCGGCGCAGAAAACCCAATGCCGTGCAGCGGCCGGTCCCCTAGGCGGGCGACTAACTCGCGCAGGGTTTCGCCGGCGTGGACGAAGAAAAAAGGATCTGGAGCACCCGGTTGTTTTTCACCCGAATCCTCGCGAATCAGCTTGGCGATGGCACGAATCGTCGGGTTGGCATACATGGCGCTCAGTTCCAGAGTATGGCCGAAGGACCGGTCAATGTGTCCCCGAAGGCGTGCCAGCAGGAGCGAATGCAGTCCCGCGTCGAACAGGTTGGTATCGGCGCCGAATCGATCGCCCGGCAGGAGGCGCTGGACGATCTCCATGAGTTGCTCCTCGACGATGTCGCAGGCGGGCTTCGGCTCGGTGGCTGTGAGGCTCGGATCGGGGAGACTGGCGGCATCGCGCTTACCGTTCGCGCCGCGCGGGATGTTCGCGACGAAGCAGTAGGAAGCGGGCCGGAGAAAATCGGGCAGACGACCCGACAGGTGTGCGCGCAGTTCCGGCTCGATGATCCCCGCGCCGCCGCGGCTCTGTACGTAAGCAACCAGCCTGGTGACGCCGCCTCGATTCATTGGCAGAACAAAGGCATCCTCCACATCGGGGTGTTCGGCGAGCGCCGCTTCGATCTCGGCCGGCTCGATCCGAAATCCGCGGAGCTTCAATTGAGAATCGGCGCGGCCGAGAAAGTCGATGGCTCCATTTTCGAGCCAGCGGCCCAGGTCGCCACTGCGATAAAGGCGCTCGCCCCAGGGCGCTGTGATGAACGATTCGGCAGTCAGTTCCGGGTGATTGCGGTAGCCCAAGGCGAGGCCGTCGCCGCCGATAAAAATCTCTCCCGGCACGTTGATCCCGCAAGGGCTCTGATGTTTGTCGAGCACGTACACGGAAGTATTGGCGATCGGGGGGCCGATGGGAATCGAAACAAGGCGTTCCGGAAGCACGGCAGGAATGGTCCAGCAACAGGTAAAAGTGGTGTTCTCCGTGGGACCGTAGCCGTTGACGATGCGGGTGGAGGGCAATGCCGCCATGGCGCGGCGCACGTGGGCGACCGACAAGGCTTCGCCGCACACAATCAATTGCTGAACGCCCGCCAGACAGTCGGCCTGCTCGTCGACCAGGGCGTTGAAAAGCGATGACGCGAGCCAGGCGGTGGTAATCTGCTCCTGCTGAATGAGGTGAGCGAGTTCGCGAGCCTCGGGAATCCGATCCGGAAACAGAACGCATTTCGAACCGTGCAGGAGAGCGCCCCAGAACTCAAAAATCGATGCGTCAAAAGTGGCAGGCGCGGCCGCGAGAAACGTCTGGTCGGGGCCGAAGCTCACATAGGCGTTTTGCATCACCAGGCGTACGATGGCGCGATGCGGAATCTCGACTCCCTTGGGTTCGCCGGTGGAACCGGAGGTATACATCACGTAGGCGAGGCCGTTTGGCGTGATGAGCGCGGACGGTCGGCTCGCATCCGGGTGTCGCAGGGCATCCTCGATTTCCAGCAAGACCACTTCGGCGCCGCTGTCCTCCACGATCTTGCGATTTCGCGCCGGCGGATCGCCGGGATTCAGAGGGACCCACGCGGCTCCCGCCTTCCAGATGCCTAGAAAAGCGGCTAGCAAATCCGCACTCCGGGTTAAGCCGACTGCGACCAAAGCTCCGGCTTTCAGATTTCGCGAAAGAAGATAGTTCGCGACCCGGTTGGCGGCCGTATCGAGATCGCCATATGTGAGACGCCGGGCTCCGTCTACGATCGCGACGGCGTCTGGAGCGCTCGCGCTTTGACGTTCGAAAATTGTATGGACGGGGTCCGTAGGATAAGGCTGTTTCGGAGGGCTGAATCCCGCGAGCAGGTCGCCCTCGTCCGCGGGCAGCATGCCGGCTCGGGACACCGGAGCGTCCGGAGAATCGACCAGGGATTCGACCAGCGTGGTGTAATGCGACAGCAAGCGTCGAATGCTGGAGCGATCGAACAGATCGGTGTCGTATTCGATCTCGAGCACGATTTCCGATCCTTGATCGGCTGCGAAGAACGTCAAATCGCAGCGGGACGTGTAGCGCTCGGCGCGATCGACCGAGCAATCGAGACCGGCGAGGTGAACATCGCGATCGCCCGGGTGTTGCAAGACAAAGAGAATCTGCAATCTCGGCGGACGCACAGCGTGCCGGTCACGCAGACGCTCCGAGAGAATCTCGAGCGGAATCTCCTGGTTGGCGATTCCCTGGTTGACGACGGCCGCGACGCGGTGCAGCAGATCGTCGAAAGAAGGGTCGCCCTCGAGCGAGGAACGCAGGAACAGCGTATTGGCAAAACATCCGACGATCGTTTCCAATTCGGGCGTAGTCCGGCCGGCGACGGGTGTGCCGATCGCGAAATCATCCTGAGAGGCGTGCCGGGACAGCAGCACCTGGAGCGCCGAGAGAAGTCCTACGAAGACGGTGGTTCGACGCGACCGCATCAAGGCGCGGAAGCGCAAAACAGAATCCGCCGAAAGGCTGGCGTGTTCGCGAGCTCCTATATGCGATGCTCGCGCCGGCCGTACGCGATCCAGAGGGAGCGCGAGCACCTCAGGCACGCCCTGCCAGTGCCTCCGCCAAAAATCGAGCTGCGAATCGATCCTGTGCGATTCGACCAGCTCCCGTTGCCAGAGGGTGAAATCGACGTAGCTGAGGGCCGGGCCGGGGAGCCGGGGGGCATCTCCTGTCGAGAAAGCAGAGTAAAGCGTGCCGAGTTCCCGCAGCAGGATGCCGACGCTCCACCCATCGACCGCGACATGATGAAAGACGAGAGCCAGGTCGTGCGTCTGAGGCGTCGAGCGAAAGAGGCGATAGCGGAACGGCCAGTCCGAGTCGAGGCGGAATGGATGCGAGGCAATGTCTAGAATCCACTGACGGATTCGCTGCTCGCCCGCCGGGTCCGCGATGTCGAGTGGCCGGTGCTGGAACGATCGCACGGCTTGCATCGGCGTCCCATGGGGACATTCGATGGTGGTTCGCAGAACGGCGTGGCGGCGGACGATTTCAGAGAGCGAGCGATCGAGCGCGTCAACGTCGAGCGGGCCCTCCAACCTGAGGATCCGCGACACATTGTAAAAACCCGAGCCAGGATCCAACTGCTGCTGAAGCCATAGCCGATGCTGTGAATACGAGAGCGGCCAGGGACCCGGGCCGGAGGCGCGGCCGATGCCCGCTTTGTCCTTTCGAGCCGATTGGGCCGCCCGCCGCAGCCGTTCTTCGAGCCGGTCTTGAGCCGTTTCGTGCGTAGACAAGAGCCCTTAGGAACAGATGGTAGCATCCGGGGCTTCGGATATTGATATAAAGGGATACTCGTCCAGCTACAAGATATTTGGGTGAGTCGCGGTCTGTCGGGGGATCGGACACATGACGGGGTCGAGAATCGATCGGGGTGTGGCTGCGCCGGCTTTTCTACGCGCGGACATTGAGCAGACCATTCCTGCGCGTTTTCGGCACGTGGCCGCCAATTTTCCGGATCGGGTTGCCTTAACGGGCGCAGGCCGGCAATGGACGTATTAATACCTTGCGCGCGCTACGAACCGGATCGCCCGCGCGATTCGGGCGCGTACTCCCGCAGAAATCGGCTGCGTCGCATTCCTGGTCCCGCAATCGCCCGAGATGGTGTTGGCGACGCTAGGCGTGGTGAAGTCGGGCAAAGCGTACCTGGGGATTCACCCGCAGATGCCCGCGGCGGCGCAACGAAATATTTTGCAGGATGCGATGCCGCAGTTGTTGTTGACGATTGCGGATCTGCTGCCTCGCGCGGAGGAGATCGCTGAGGGCATTTGCGACGTATTGGCGATCGATGATCTTCAATATCCTGACGACGACATCGAACTGCCGCTGCGACCGGAAGATCCGTCGACGATCTTCTATACCTCGGGCACGACGGGCCAGCCGAAGGGCGTCGTGAAAAGTCACCGGGCCGTCCTGCATCGCGTGTGGCTGTCGACTCAGCACGACGTCATCATGCCCGAGGACCGGCAGTCTCTGTTGACGCATTCCAGTTTCTCCGCCGCCGAGTCCGATATTTTCTGCTCGCTTCTCCAGGGCGCCCGCGTATGCGTCTTCGACCTGGCGTCGGAGGGATTTTCGGCATTTCGAAACTGGATCGATCAGGAACAGATCACGCTGCTGCACCCGCCCGTCTTTCTATTTCGCAAATTCCTGGGGACGTTGCAGGGTTCGAACCTGTTTCCTTCGGTGAGATTGGTTGCCCTGGCGGGCGACGCCGTTTTTCCGGAGGATATCCGGGAGTGGAAGCGCCATTTTGCAGAGTCGTGCGCTCTGTTGCATCGCTTTTCGATCTCGGAGACGGCGCTGTTGACGGTGGCTCGCATCGATCGCGAGGAACCCGCCGATGTCGACTTTGTTTCGGCAGGCAAGCCCGTCGCCGACAAGTTTATCGAGCTGGTTGATGAATCGGGACATGAAGTTGCTCCTGGCGAAGTGGGTGAAATCGTGGTTCGCAGCCGCTATCTGGCGGACGGATACTGGCGGCATCCGGAAGAGACCGCAGCCGCGTTCCGGCGCGATCCCGATGATCCGGGTCAAACGATTTACCGAACTGGCGATCGCGGAAGATTTCTGCCCGACGGAAGCCTGATGTTTCTCGGCAGGCGGGAGCACATGGCGAAGATCCGAGGGTATCGCGTGGACACTCGCGAGGTGGAATCGGTGCTCGTCGGATTGGAGGACATTTCGCTTGCGACGGTCCTGGTTCGACAGGAGGAGGATCAGGATCGGCTGTCGGCGTTCGTCGTCATGCAGGACGGCAGGACCTTCGACGCCCGGGGAATTCGCGAGAGGCTCAAGACGAATTTGCCCGAGTGGAAGATTCCGTCCAGCATCATCGCGGTCGCCTCGCTGCCGACCACGCTTTCCGGAAAAATCGACCGGCAGCAACTTCAAAGCATGGCCGAGCCTGTCGCGCCCGAGTCCTCAGATATTGAAGGCGCTCTGACCGATGTCTGGCGCGTTTCGTTGCGCTCGGAAACCGTGGGTCTGGACGATCACTTCCTCGATCTTGGCGGAGACTCGATTGCGGCGATGGTCACGCTCAATTGGGTGGAGCGATTGTACGGCGTGCGTCTATCGGTCGCGGAGTTCTACCAGAGCGGGACCATACGGCAACTGGCACAGCTCCTGAGAGCGCGGGACGGCAACACGAAACCGCAAGATCCGGCTCCACGTGTTTCGGACGCGTATCTGGAGTTACTGAATCAGCACTCGGTGGAGTATGTCTTCGTCAATCCAGGGACCGATACGGCGCCGATCCTCGAATCCGTGGCACGGCGACAGAGACAAGGGCAACGCGTTCCCAAGTTCGTGTTGTGTCTGCATGAATCGGTCGCCATGGCCGCCGCGCACGGGTATTTCATGGTGAGCGGCCGGGCGCAGGTGGTGATGGTTCACGTGGACGTCGGCACGCAGAACATCGGCGCGAATCTGCACAACGCGCAACGCGGTAGAGCAGGCATGGTGATCTGCGCCGGAAGGTCTCCCTACACGATGGATGGAGTCGAGCCGGGTGGGCGGAACCGCTCGAACCACTGGATCCAGGAGCAGTTTGATCAGGCGAGCACGGTGCAGGGTTACGTCAAGTGGAATTATGAACTGACTCGCGCCAGGAATCTTCCGCTGGCCGTCGGGCGCGCGTTTCAGATCGCGTGTACCGAGCCCGCCGGACCGGTTTACCTCTCAATGCCGCGAGAAATCCTGATGGAGATGATGCCGGCCCCCATCGGACCGAAGAAACGATTGCCGTCGCCTTCATCCCCGGCCGCCGGCCCCGCCGCC
>JAIQFJ010000191.1 GCA_020073325.1 Terriglobia bacterium
TCTAGTAAGCTGTCCCGGCGATTCCGAAAGCGAACGGGTCCGCTCACTCGCGTTCGCGGTTCAGTGCTAAACGATGGAGTTGCAATGTAGACCACAGAACCACGAGCGCCAGCGAGTGGCTAGCGCCGCTTTCGAAATCGCCGGGACAGCTTACTAGCGGTCAGCACATTCATCACTCGAGGCTGCGATGGAAGCAAAGCGATTCTTCGGTGATTATGGATTGCGTCGGTGGATTGGCTGGACTGCGCCTTTTTTTTAACGTGCCAAAAACGAACGCCCAACGTCGCGCCGAGCGCCGCTGTCAGCGCGATCAGTGGCAGAACTCTCAAATTCAATGTCATGCATGATGGCGGACACAAGTGTTCTCTGATATTTAGCGGTCCGTGGGCTTCGGCGCGTCGCTGATGCCCGTGACCATCGAGGATTACACGACCGCATATCGTCACAGCTGGGGTGGGCGTATCTAAGGAACAATCGCGGGGAACAATCGCGCGATCTGGCTACTCAGGATTGGGGCATTAAACACAACGGGCGCGTTGCCCGTTGTTTGACCACGCGAGTTTCCGGTGTTCCTGCTTTGGCGACTGAAGTGCACGACGGGTGATGAGATGTCGCTCTCTCTCATCATCTCTGCCGCAACGAAAGTGACATCGCTGATCCTCTGCGCCTTCATCGTGCGGGCGTCCGCCGGTGGCTGTGTGAAATGCCCTCCGCTCGTCTCGAGCGCTGCGCACAGTTGTTGTTCTCACAAGGGCGATTGTAACCTTCCGGACCGGCCCCAGAACCCCGCTCAAAACGGGTGCCAGAACCTGCGCATCGAGACCTCAGTTGCTGCACTGCCGGAAGTCGAATCGCAGACGAACGCCGCTGCAGGCCTTTCTCTCAACGCGGTCGTTGCTTTCGAGTTGATGGGATTCCTATCGCGCGACGTGCCCCCGCGCATCGTTTCCGAGAACATACTTCCGAGTCAGTGTCCGCCCGCCTCAATTCTTCGCATCTGATCTCCTCGCATCCGGTCCATTAGCCGTGAGGCCCAATGGCCCTCTGTCTATTGAATGCGAAAGGGATCTATGAGAGCAGTTCTGTTTTTCCTGTTGGTGGCGTCGGTTGTCGCGCAGCCAAGCCTGGATCTGAAAGATCTAACGGCTGAAGCGCTCAGCAACAATCGCGAAATCCTGGTCGCACAAAAGCGTTACGAAGCGGCTCGCCAACGACCGCGCCAGGCCGGCGCGCTGCCGGACCCGATGTTCTCGGTTGGCTATTCCAGCAACGGGAATCCATTGCCAGGTGCGGGGCTCGGCTCGAACCCCACCAGCAACATCGGATTCAGCGTGACGCAATCGATTCCATACCCGGGAAAGCGCGAGCTACGAGAGAACGTCGCCAACAAAGAAGCGGCGGCGGAACTTGAGCAGTATCAGCTCGTGCAATTGAACGTGATCGCGAGACTAAAACAGGCATTTTTCCGCTTGCAGCACTCCTACGCCGCGCACGAGGTCATGGATCGCAACCGCGAAGTTCTCCGACAACTCCTGAAAGTCACCGAAGCACGCTATTCCGTTGGCAAAGCCGCTCAGCAGGACATTTTTAAAACGCAGACCCAACTTTCGGTGATCGAAGTCAAAGTACTTCAACTGGAGCAGGAACATGAAGCGGCCGAGGCGGAGATTCTCAGCCTGCTCGATCGCCCCCCGGGAACGGTGATTTCGCGACCTGAAGAACCCCATATCGGCGATTTCACCGTGACGCTGGAGGAGCTATACACACATGCGCTGAGTGAGGCTCCCACGCTTCGGCGCGAACAGAAAATGATCGAGCGGGCCGAGCTTGCCGTGAATCTCGCGCACAAGGACTATCACCCGGATTACGCAGTCACCGGCGGCTACTACAACCAGGGATCGATGTCCCCGATGTACACGTTTCGGCTCGACCTGAACGTGCCGCTGTTCGTATCACGAAAGTTGCGGCCGGCGGTGACCGAGCAGATGGACAATCTGGCGGCGGCGCGTCATAGCTACGAAGCAACCGAACAAACCATCCACGCTCGCATCCGGCAGGACTACACGATGGCGCGAACGTCCCTCGACCTGATGAAGTTGTATCGAGAAACGGTGATCCCCCAGGCCAAACTGGCCATCGAATCTTCGCTGGCTTCCTACGAGACCGGCGCAGTCGATTTTTTATCGGTCTTGACAAACTATATGGCCGTCGTGGATTTCGAAATGGAATACCACGAAGAGATGCAGAAATATCACATCGCGCTGACTCGTCTGGAAGAGGCGACCGGTCTGGCGCTGATCCATTGAGGTATTTATGAGAGTCCTTCGATTCGTCATTTTGATCTTGGTCATCGCGGGCGCGTTTCTGGCGGGCTTGGCGTACGATCGCGAACACACCAAATCGCAGGCCAAGGAGCGACGTGTTCTCTACTACGTCGATCCGATGCATCCGGCCTATAAGTCCGACAAACCCGGCATCGCTCCTGATTGCGGTATGAAGCTGCAGTCGGTGTATGCCGACGAGGGGCCGGCAGCGAAGGATACTTCGCACGCCGATCTCCCCATGGGCACGATCAATATCGACGCGGACAAGCAGCAACTGATCGGGGTCCGCTACGGATTTCCGGAAATGACTTCGGGCGCGGGGACGCTCCGTGCGGTCGGCAAGGTGGCCTTCGACGAAACGCGGCTTACGCGGATTCATTCCAAAGTGGAAGGCTGGATCGAGAAAGTTCATATCGACTTCACCGGCGCGGCGGTCAAGGCCGGGCAGCCCCTGTTGACAATCTACAGTCCGGAGATGCTCGCGAGCGAACAGGAGTATCTGCTCGCGCTGAAAGCTCGCGACATTCTGAGCCACAGCACGGTGCGCGAAGCGAGTACGAACAGCATCTCGCTGGTCGATGCGTCGCGCCGTCGCCTGGAGCTGTGGGATCTGAGCGCCACGCAAATCCAGGAAGTCGAGGAGACCGGCAAGCCGATTCGATCCATCACGGTCTATTCACCGGCAACAGGATTCATCATCGCGCGCAATGCTTTTCCCAGCCAACGCATCACGCCCGAAACCGAACTCTACTCGGTGGCAGATCTGAGCCGCGTCTGGATCATGGCCGATGTGTACGAGGCCGACCTCGATAAGATTCGCGTCGGCCAATCCGCGGTCATCGGCCTGCCGTCCGATCAGGGAAAAACCTTCCTCGCGCACGTCAACTACATCCAGCCGCAGCTCGACGCCGCAACCCGAACTCTGAAGATCCGCCTGGAAGCGCCGAATCCAAATCAGCGGCTGAAGCCGGAAATGTTCGTGGACGTCGACTTCCGTATCAGCGCGCCTGCCCGGCTCACCGTACCCGCCGATGCCGTGCTCGACTCCGGCGTTCGGAAAACAGTGTTCGTCGATCGTGGCGATGGCTATTTGGAACCGCGCGCGGTCGAAACTGGCGACCACTTCGGCGATCGTGTCGAAATCCGCAGCGGACTGCAGGCCGGCGAACGCATCGTGACATCGGGGACGTTTCTGATCGACTCCGAGAGTCAACTCAAATCGGCCGCGGGCGGCATGGCGGGTCATCAGCACGGTGTGGCTCCGGGCACTGCGCCGAAGGCGCCCGTCGATCATTCGAAAATGCCCGGAATGGAACACTGACATGATCGGTCGCATCATCGAATTTTCGGCAAAGAACAAAGCGCTGGTATTTCTGCTGGTCGCTTTCGGAGTTGCGGCCGGAGTCTGGTCAATGATGAACGTGCCGCTCGATGCCATTCCGGATTTGAGCGATACGCAGGTGATCGTTTATTCGCGCTGGGATCGCAGCCCGGACATCATGGAAGACCAGGTCACGTATCCCATCGTCACGTCGATGCTGGGCGCACCCAAAGTGAAAGCCGTGCGCGGCTTTTCCGATTTCGGTTATTCCTACGTGTACATCGTTTTCGAGGACGGCACGGACATTTACTGGGCCCGCTCCCGGACCCTCGAATATCTGTCCAGCGTGTTGCAGAAGCTTCCGCAAGGCGTCACCACGGAGCTTGGTCCGGATGCGACCGGAGTGGGCTGGGTGTTTCAATACGCCCTGGTCGATACCAGCGGCACGCACAGTCTGGCGGACTTGCGCTCACTGCAAGATTGGTTCCTGCGTTATCAGCTCAAGGCCGTGCCGGGTGTGGCTGAGGTCGCGCCGATCGGCGGTTTCGTCCGTCAATACCAGGTCAACGTCGATCCTAACCGCCTTGCTGCTTACAACATCCCGATCATGAAGGTGGTCGAAGCCGTGCGCTCCGGAAACGATGACATCGGAGGGCGGATGGTGGAGTTCAGCGGCACCGAGTACATGGTTCGTGGCCGTGGCTACGCGCGATCCATGGACGACATCGGCAAGATCGTGCTCGCAAGCAGCGCAGGTGGAGTGCCGATTCGCGTACAGGATGTTGGGAAAGTGGTTCTCGGTCCCGATATTCGCCGTGGCGTCGCGGATTGGAACGGCCAGGGCGACGTGGTCGCTGGAATCGTCGTGATGCGTCAGGGCGAAAACGCGATGCAAGTGATCGATCGTGTGAAAACCAAACTGCACGAGCTGGAACCCGGCCTGCCCCGCGGCGTGAAAATCGTCAGCGCCTACGACCGTTCCGAGTTGATCCAACGCTCCATCGACAACCTGAAACACACGCTGATTGAGGAGATGATCATCGTCTCCATCATCATTTTCATTTTTCTGTGGCATTTTCCGAGCGCGGTCATTCCGGTGTTTACGATTCCGATCGCGATCATCCTGTCGTTCATTCCGATGAAGATGATGGGGCTGACCTCGAACATCATGTCTCTGGGCGGCATTGCCATCGCCGTCGGCGCGATGGTCGACGCCGCGATCGTCGTCGTCGAGCAGACTCACAAAAAACTCGAGATCTGGGAGCGCAGCGGTAAGCACGAAGATTATCACCGCGTGGTCATCGACGCAGTCAAGGAAGTTGGCGGGCCGAGCTTTTTTGCGCTACTGGTGATCGCCGTGGCGTTTCTTCCGGTTCTGACTCTGGAAGCGCAGGAAGGCCGCCTGTTCAAACCGCTCGCCTACACCAAGAATTTCTCGATGATCATTGCGGCGGTGCTCGCGATTACGCTCGATCCGGCGATGCGGCTGGTTTTCACGCACATGAAGAACTTCGAGTTCCGACCCCGTTGGATCAACAAGGTCGCCAACGCGGTTTTAGTCGGGAAAATCTATTCAGAAGACAACCATCCGATCAGCCGGGTCATGATTCGTTTGTACGAGCCCGTATGTTCATGGGCACTTCGCTGGAAGTGGGCTGTGATCGTAGCCGCGATCGCACTGACGGCGGCTACCGTTCCTGTCTTTCAAAAACTCGGCTCCGAGTTTATGCCGCCGCTCGACGAGGGAACGCTGCTGTACATGCCTTCGACTCTGCCCGGCATCTCCATCGCCCAAGCGGAACGGCTGATGCAGGTCCAGGATCGGATTCTGCGCCAGTTCCCTGAAGTTGAATCGGTCTTGGGCAAAGCGGGGCGAGCCGAAACGTCCACCGATCCGGCTCCGTTTTCGATGATGGAAACGATCGTCTCGTTGAAGCCGCAATCTCAATGGCGCAAAATCGACACCTGGTATTCATCGTGGGCGCCCGCTTGGGTGGGGCGGATACTCGCGCGCTTCTGGACGGATCACATTTCGACTGAGCAACTGACCGAGCAGATGGATACGGCACTGAAGCTTCCCGGATCGTCCAATGCCTGGACCATGCCGGTCAAGGCCCGCATCGATATGCTCACCACGGGCGTGCGTACGCCCGTCGGTATCAAAATCTACGGGGCAGATATCAATGTGATCGAGCATATTGGAACAGATATCGAAAGCCTGTTGCCGAAGGTGCACGGGACGCGCAATGTCTTTGCGGAGCGGACTGGCGGCGGATATTTTCTCGACTTCGATTGGAATCGAGCGGAGCTGGCTCGCTATGGGCTTTCGATCGACGACGTGCAGGCCGTCGTCATGAGCGCGGTCGGCGGCGAGAATGTCACTACCACGATTGAAGGCCGCGAGCGTTACCCGGTGAATGTGCGTTACATGCGCGATTTTCGTAGCGACATCGGCCGCCTGAATCGTGTACTGATTCCCGCGATGGGCGGCCAGGCTCAAATCCCGCTGTCTCAGCTCGCCACCGTGCAGATCCGATCGGGCCCTGCGATGCTCCGTGACGAAGGTGGACTGCTCAGCGGCTATGTCTACGTCGACGTTTCGGGCCGCGACGTGGGAAGTTACGTCGAAGAAGCAAAACGAGAGGTCCGCGAAAAGATTGAGCTACCGCCCGGCTACACGCTCACTTGGAGCGGCCAGTATGAATCGATGCAGCGCGTCAAGGACCGGCTGGTGATCATCCTTCCGCTCACAGCGCTGCTGATCGTGCTGCTGCTGTACCTCAACACGCGCTCCTTCTCGAAAACGATGATCATCATGCTGGCGGTTCCGTTTTCGGCGATCGGCGCGATCTGGTTCCTTTACGCGCTCGGCTACAACATGAGCATCGGCGTGTGGGTGGGAATCATCGCGCTCACTGGAGTGGACGCCGAGACTGCGGTGTTCATGATGCTCTATCTGGATCTCGCGTACGATCAGGCACGACAGGATGGGCGTCTGCGAAATCTCGGCGAGCTTCAAGAAGCGATCAAACACGGGGCGGTCAAGCGCATCCGGCCGAAGTTCATGACAGTAGCGTGCATGTTTCTAGGGCTGGTCCCGATCATGTGGTCGACGGGCACCGGCGCGGACGTGATGAAGCGCATCGCAGCACCGATGATTGGTGGCATCTTGACGTCGTTTCTTTTGGAACTGGTTGTCTATCCGGCCATATACGAGGTGTGGAAATGGAATTTCGAATTGAAAAAACAATTGGCGCAATCTTAATACTCAACTTCGCCGCGTGGGGCGACTCCCTCCGTGTGGAAGTTCGACACGAGCACTTTGGGAAAGGGGCGATAGGGCAGATCGAGATCGGCGAAAACGCCATCTCGTTCAAAGAAGCCGGAAAGAACTCTGCGCACTCGTGGGAATGGAAGTATGAAGACATCCAGCAGCTTACACTCAGCCCGACGGAGCTTCGCATCCTCACATACGACGATCAGAAATGGCAGTTTGGCCGCGACCGCGAGTATGCCTTCGACCATCTCCCGCCCGATTTCGCGTCGCAAATCTACTCCCTGTTGCGCACCCGGCTAGATCAGCGTTTTATCGTTCACCTCCCCGATTCCGATGTCAAGCCATCATGGCAAATCGGAGCGAAGTTGCAACGGCGATTTGGCGGACCACAAGGCGTGTTGCTCGTAAGCGAGGATCGAATTGTGTTCAAAGCTTACGATGGCGAGTCTCACACGTGGCGCTATAGCGACATCGAAAACGTCAGCGCGTCGGGACCTTTCGACCTCTCGATCACGACATCAGAACGTTCCGGTTGGCTCCGCGGCTCGATGACCGACTACCACTTTCAACTGAAGCAGGTGCTGCCAGACGACCGGTACAACGATCTATGGCGAAGAGTCAATCAAGCCAAGGGGCTCGCGATCGTTCTGCCGACAACCCAATGACCGCGCGTCATCCTTGCCGCGATGGACAGGACAAGCGCGCGTCCCTGTTTACCGTGCCGTTTGAGATTCGGGATTCGGGCAGCGTAGTACCCCGAAACCTCGGTCAGCGTGAATCGGATGGCCGACTGCGCCATTATTTTGCCCTCGGCTCTTTGCCGCCGCCAGTCGGGCGTGACGCTATCCGGACCGCAACATCATCCGGACGGTATCGCACAGCGGCCCCGATCGTGATGAACGTTGGACCCTGTCCGAGCAATCGCCACCGCCTTGCGGAGGCAAGTGATCGTCCTGTGTGAGATTCCCAAACGCGATGCGACCAGCTTGAAAGTAATTCTATTCATGCGAGTGATTTACCGAAACACAGGCTCGTCTTCGGCGATGAAAGATATTCGGCCAAGAGCGGGATGCGCGCATATCCCATCGCCTCGTACAGCTTTATGGCGGATGCGAGACGCGTCCGCGTCTCCAACACGATCGTGGTTACGCCGACGACCTGCGCCTCGTGCTCCAGGGCCTCGACTAAGGCGCGCCCGATGCCTTGACCCCCGGCGACGCCCGTTGCCGATGATGGTGGACATCATGCAGCGCGGGAGTTAATTCCCCGAAGCTGCTTCCGGCCGCGCTAGGCATAAAAGCCGGGTGCAAGCCGACGCGGGTGCTATAATGCCCGCGGTCGTTAAGGGGCGTGTGAAGCTCAACATCGGCAGCCTTGTTCTCGCTGTGCTGCTCGCCGTTTTTCTGTTTGTCCGATACGCATGGGCACAGCCGTGGACGCCATGGCGGATTGTGGGTTTGGCGATCGCAGGGCCGGCGTTGCTGCTGTTTATGCTTGCACGCATCCAACTGGGTCGCGCGTTCAGTGTGCAGGCGAGGGCGAGTACCCTTGTGACGACGGGAATTTACGCGCGAATCCGTAACCCGATCTATGTGTTCGGCGGGCTGATGATCGCTGGCGTTATCATTTGGGCGCAGCGTCCGTGGTGGCTGCTGATCTTCGTGCTTCTGATCCCGTTGCAGTTGCACCGTGTGCGGAAAGAAGAGCAGGTACTGGAAGCAAAGTTCGGGGACGCCTACCTCGAATACAAGCGGAAAACATGGTTCTGAGGTGGCCACCGGGCCAGACCTTGGCGCATTGCCACGTCCTGCCGACCATGATGAAGGCGTCGCCGCAGTGGGGAACACAGAGACGCAGATTCAGTTCGCCGGTTTCGTCTTCGCCAGTGGCCGATAACACCACATAACAGGCATGTCGCCGTATGGGTCGATGGCCGCCCTCAGGCTTTTCGATTGAACAAAAGGGTGGCTTAATGTTACTCTCCGGTCATGCAAACCGAACAGATCGTTGCTTTGCTAATTGCTGAGCGCGATCGCCTGTCGAAAGCGATCGAAGCTTTGCAAGGACCGATCAAACGGCGTGGCCGACCGCCTAAGTTACAGGGGACTTCCGCAAACCCAGAAGGCGCGAATGCGCGCGAAGCATCCACCAGTTCCAAGGGCAGGCTCAGTGCAGCGGGGCGCAAGGCCATTGCGGACGCTGCGAGGCGTCGATGGGCCGCGATTAAAGCCGGCAAAGCCGTGTCGCCCTTTGCGAAAAACGCTGGGAGGAAATAGGATCGACGACCGGTACGTTGGCTCTAGAGGGTGTGCAGCAACGCGCAGTCTTCTTTTGAAGCTTGAACGAAACTTCTACTGTGCGGCACAAGGCGCCTTTTCCGTCGCCCAAAACTTCCCCGCGCCCGAATGCGCTCACCCGCGATCACGATCGCAGTACTGTCACCGGGCTGGGTGCCTGGAACGCAGCTGTTCTCCGGTTTCCGTGAACGGCGTTTCACGGGATTTCTCCGGATCGTTTCGGGTTAAGACCAGGACGACTTCGGGCCCCAAAGACCCGTGTCGGAGTGCCGCGCGGCTGCGATGATTGCAAGTTGTCTTCGTAACCGCGGCGGTGCTCCAGATGGTCGCCCTCTACTTAGGTCACTTTGACTTCGCTCGGACACGGTCAGCAGCGGCATTCACTTCTTTCAGCAGCATATCCAGTATCAGGCGTCCATCAGCCGGAAGATGCTGGAAGCGATCACTGTGATAAGTCTTCGCAAGATTCCTTTGCGCGCGTCTCACCTCCGTGCTTGATGGGTTCCGACCCACTTCGAGTATGTCCTCGTCTGTAGCTTCCATTCCATGTTCATACACTTCGTCGGGGTCGATGAGTTTGTAGTGCGTGAAGTGCCCGTCGAAAGGAGCATTGACGCGTAGGCCGAAGCGATGTTTGACCCCGAACGACGTCGCGACCTCAGTTCCATGGACGTCCTTCCATTTCAAGATCCGGTTATCCATGTCGTAACGCAGCTCCGTGTCCCCAATGCGACAAACTACGAAGCGGTCAACAAGGAATTCGTCAAGCGGAATAATCGAGCTCTTTTCCCTGAGCCTGCTCCGGCGACATATAAGCAACTGTTCCGAGCACCATGCCGGTCTGGGTTCGCTGCTCTGTGACGGTCTTGGTGGCGTCCGACCCTTCGGGCTCTTCGGCGAGCTTCGCCAGCCCGAAATCCGCGAGTTTCGCATAGCCGCTCTTCATCACCAGAATGTTGCCTGGCTTAATGTCCCGGTGAAGTATCTTCGCGTCATGCGCGGCGGCAAGTCCGTCGGCAACTCCGATCAGGAGCTCGACAATTTCCCGCCAAGACTGTTCGGCGGCGTTGTTCCAATCACGCAATGAGCCGCCATCAATGAACTCGGTCACCAGGTATTGCACCCTGCGAATTCACCGGTGTCGTACACGGTCACGATGTGCGGATGGTTCAGGGAGGCTGCCATCTGGGCCTCGCGCTGGAAGCGGTGCCGCGCCGCTGCGTCGACCAGCCGACCGGACAGCAGCTTGACCGCCACGGGCCGGTTCAACTTCGTGTCCAGAGCCTTGAACACGACGCCCATACCGCCTTGGCCGATTTGATGCTGGATTTTGTAGACGCCAATTTGAGTATCCGTGATGGCGACCGGAGACTCCGCAGCCGCCATCGACAGGAACGCGGGTTGATCCAAGAAGTTAGTTCGCGCGGCGTGTTGCGCAATTAACGATTCGACCTCTCGACGCAGTTGGCCGTCGTTGGCGCAGGCTTGCTCAAGAAACGATGTGCGCTCGTTTTCGGTACGCTCCAGGGCTGCCTGGAAAATTGCTTCGATCTGACGCAATCGTGAGGGTGTCATGTCATCTCGATCCGGCTCGGAGTTAACAAAGGATTATCACATCCGCGCGGACCGTCACGCGAGAGGCGATCGCGGTCTCGGAAGATTCATTGGTCGCGATGGGATACGTCCCCCGAGTGCTCTTCCCACATCTACGTAGAAACCGAGTTCGTATGACCAGCTTGGTCTTCGCCGTGGGTTGCCGGTACTATTTTTGCGCGCCGCCGAGCAGCACTGTCCAGTCGGTGAGTACCTGAGGCCTGATCTCCTCTGTCGCATCGCCCGCGATGGCAAGAATGCGGGTGCCGTCACGCGAAACTGCTCCTACGTTCGCTCCGATTCTCATGGGGCTCTTCTCATGGGAATGCAAACAAGCGCTCCCCGAGTCGCAAGCTGCCGGGGCCGCTCAATACGCCGGCCCGAACGATCTATCGTTGGCTGAAAGGTCTGTTGCTGACCCTCTTTATTGGAGTCTTCAGTGTGCTTGAGAAAATTCTCGTCGCGAATCGCCCTATGCGGATAATAGGCCGCACTGAACATGGACCTCTCCTGACGCCTCAGTCTAACCGAGTCGCACTTTATTTGCACCAGATTGTTTGATTGCTGAGCCTGACCGGGCGGACAGCGTGGGTCAGGGCGCAGCGTGAGCTGTTCGGTTGAGATATCCCACCGATAGTGGGGCTTACGGGTGCGCGCTACTCGACGGCGAAGCGCGTGGATTTGGATCTACGTGCGTGGCTGGCCGAGCTGGCACGATTGTCGCGATCCTGGGTGCTACGAAGAGGATGAAACATCCCCGTACGCGCGGCAACGAGTGCGATGGCGGAGTGCGCTGAATGCGAAATCTCGCACACAGGATGGCACGGCTGGAGGAACGGATCGCTCCGAAACGCGTGCGCCGAATCGTTCTGCGCTACGAAGGTCCGGGAAGCGAGAAATTCCCACAACCGACACTGGAAGAGATGGACAACAATCCCGTAATCACTATGCGGTTCGTGGTGGCGAAGGATGGGCGACCCGTTGATCCCATGGACGCACGGGATGTAGCCTTCAGTGGCAGTAAACTGAACAAGGCCCGTGCGAGAGTCTTGCAGAACATGTGGAAAGCGACGAATGAAAATTGTCGGTCCGTACCCGCTTCGGCTCGTATTACTCGGCTTGGCTGGATTGGCCGGTTGTTCCA
>JAIQFJ010000599.1 GCA_020073325.1 Terriglobia bacterium
CGAGCGAGCCATCGCCGCCGCACGTTCTCACGCACCCCTCCGACCATCCATTCGTAGCAGGCATAAAACGCGGCGCTTGCGGCGGGAACGGCGATCGCGATCACAGGCCACGTTCCCAGTCCGGCCTTGCGCAGAATCCAGGTCGCGGCGAAACCGAATATCGCGGGGCCGCCCAGGGCCAGCAGCGCGAGCCGTGTCTTGAGCCGCTGCTTCAGGATGGTCGGGAACATCGCCTCCTGCGACACAGAGTCGCCGACTTCGTAGCGATCGGCGGCTTCGGCCGTAGCCTGCTCCATCAGTTCCGCGATGCGCGAGCCCGGCAGGTTTCCGGCCTGCGCGATCAGGCGAAAACGTTCGGCCGTGCTCGGATGCCCGATCATCCAGGAGACCGGAGGCCCCCATTCGAGCGGCATTCCGGCGGCGCGCGAGCCACGGGTCAGGCCTGAAATCAGCGCTTCCGGATCGCGGCTCCAGCGGACCGAATCGCGATCCGCTTTGCGTTCCTCGCTCCGCCTCCAGGCTTTGAACAGCAGCACCGATCCCACGATCGCAAGGGGCAGCGCCTGGATCATTCCCGGAGCGAACTGCGCTCCCATGACCGTCGCGACGACGGCAACATAGATCCCCGCCATGCCCGCGCTGCGTGTGGGGTTCATATGCGAAAACTCATGGCAGACCACGGCGTCCACTTCCCGTCGAGAGAGATTTCTGACCAGGCTTTCGGTCAGCAGGATCACTCCCCAGCGCGTGGCGAACGCAGCCGGCGGCCTCCGCTCCGACCCGAGCAGGATCGTCACGCCGCGAAGCCGCACCCCGGCCTGCGCCGCCAGCGCGAAAATGCGCGCGCGCAGCGGCCCCTCCGGCAGCGCATAGCTTCCGCCGCGCGAGGAGCGATAGAGCTGCACCACGCACAGCACCGTGGCGGCGATTCCGGCCCAGGTCCATCCGAGCTGCGACGATTCGATCGCGGAGAACAGCCCCACGATCGTCGAGAAGAGAAAGACGATCAGCGCGCCGATCCAGAATTTCGAGCGCCGGTACGCGGCTTCATCCGATCCTTCAGGCGCGATCCGCGCATACTGAATCGCCGCGAGCTGCGATCCCACCCACACCGCCGCGAGCGGCGTCGCGACCAGCAACAGCGGCCCCGCGAAACGAATGCCCGATGCCAGATCGCACAGCGTCCATGCCTGCGTGCGCGCCAGAATCCAGGTCCAGCCGGTCCAGCCGGCCAGAAACGTTGCCTGCACCAGGGCATAGAGTTGCGGAATATTTCTCGCGCGCAGCACCGCCAGAATGAACGGCAGCAGCAGCAGTCCCGCGATTCCGGCGGCCAGGTTTCGCAGATGACGCGGACCGAATCCGGCGTCCACAGCAATCTTCTCCGGAAGCTCGTCCAGCGAATAGCTCGCGTGATGGTAGAGTCCCGAAGCCGGCATCGGCGGCTCGATATTCACGTCGTCCATTCGGGGAGCGACCAGACTGACGTCCACAACCCGGATGCCCGCGAAAGCGAGCAGCGGCGCCAGCGTGTCGAAGCGAAGCTCGGTATGCACGCGCAGGCGGTCGGGCCGGGAAGCGGCGCATCGAACACGGACGCGCGATCCATACCGCTCCGGTTGCAGATCGCCTGGCAGGCAACCGGCCGCGCGCGCGAAGGCCTCTTTCATCCGGGTATCGATCGCCGGGGACAGGCTGAGGGTCGCCCGCTGCCGGCCATCGGCGCTGGCTTCGACCTCAAGATAGGCGTGCTGGACCGCGGGATACTGCGCACCGGCGACCACCGCCAGCGCGAAAAATGCCCACACGCGTGGATTCACACGCAAAAGATCGACGGGAATGGCCGCACCATCACCGGGTGTTTTCGCCAAGGAAGCTCAGCGAATTACCTGATATCCGCGAAAATGGTGAGCCGGGCGGGACTCGTGGCCGTCAGAGTGATTGAAAACACGTAAGTTATTGAGTCTTCGTTTGCCACGATTGCCCAAAGTGCCTCAAAATCCGTTTCATGGAGACACTATGGAGACAGCGACTCGTTGCGACCAACTCCGCTGCACGGTTCGGAAGGTTAGCACATGGAGCGAGTCTCGTCCACATTCGCTTCACGAGTACAAGCCTCCCCGAAATCCGCTGAAACCTTCAGGCAGCATGTAGCCGTTCATCATGTGTCGCACGAGCAGACCCTTCGCCACCATCTTTGAAAAAAAGCGGTCTTCCTCCGAGCCGACAGTTGCCGTGATGCAATTCCCGCCGCCAGTAAGAACACGGAGCCGCAATTCGTCAACGACGGCTTGCATCCGTTCATCTTCTGCTTTCTCGCCGTGAGATTTGTACGCCTTCTGACCTGCTTCGACCACTGCTTTACCGAGCGAGAACGCAGCACCGATTTTAGAAAAGTCGAAACTCATACTTTGAGTCTACCGCCTCATCGCAGAGGCGTAGCATCGGCGCACGCACAGGCCGCTCTCAGTTCGATCCGCAGCCGTCCCGCTCACAGAATAACTGCCCACGTGGTCTCTTGCGTGATGTTGTCAGGGGATAGAG
>JAIQFJ010000192.1 GCA_020073325.1 Terriglobia bacterium
CGCCAAGGTTGACGCGGCCAGCGACGTCCTCATCGAAAAATCCAGAACAGTCGTAACCAACGGAGAGGGCCGGTACGCGATCGTCGATCTGCGCCCCGGAACTTATGTCGTCACGGTGACCGCGGCTGGATTTAACGCAGTCAAACAACAGATCGTGGTACCCGCGAATGTTTCGGTACCGGTGGACGCGGAATTGAAGGTGGGATCGGTGGGCGAGACGGTGACGGTGGAGGCGCGCGTCGCGACGGTCGACGTCGAAAACGCAGCGCATCCGACGACGCTTTCGCGCTCGGAAATGGACGATCTTCCCACCGGCCGCTACATGCAGTCGATCGCGTCGTACGTGCCGGGGACGCACCTCAACCTGCCCGATATCGGCGGCTCCCAGCAGATCGAACAGAACTACGTTTCGGTGCACGGAAACGGATCGGTGCACGATTCCTACTATCTCGACGGCATGAAGGTCAACACCACTTACGCCGACGGCCAGATCCAGCAATACATCGATAACGCCGCCATTCAGGAATCCACCTACCAGGCGAGCAATGTGACGGCGGAAGCATCGGGCGGCGGGATGTTCACGAACCTGGTTCCACGCGACGGCGGCAACCAGTTTCACTTCAGCCTTTTTGCGGGCGGCAGCGGCGGCAGCGGCTTCTGGCAGGCCGACAACCTGGACAAGAGTACCGCCGCGCGCGGACTGAGCGGCCAGGACAAGACCGTCAAGATCGAAGACTTCGACGGAGCTTTCAGCGGACCGCTGATCAAGGACAAATTGTGGTTTGTCCTGACCGGGCGCCAACAGGTCACCTATACCCAGGCCGGAGCTTCGGTGTACCCCGACGGTTCGCCCGGCATCCAGGACGGGCACCTCTACAACGGGACGTTCCGTCTTACGTACCAGAAGGACTCGAAGAACAAGTTCAGCGCCTTCTGGCTGCGCAACTGGAAGTACAAAGGCCATGAAATCCTCGATGGCGGCCAGGGCGGGTACCTTCCCGCCGATCCCTCGGTCGCGGCCACGCAGCGCAACAAGTGGCCCATGTACTACATCCTGCAAACCAAGTGGACCGGCGCTTTGACGCCGAGACTGATTGTCGAGGCCGGCGTGTCCATCAGCCACCTGGACTACAACGATCTGTATCAGGACGGCATTCTCCAGCCGCCCGGCACGAACGCGTTTTTCATGGAAACCACCCAGGTGGACGCAGGCACCTTGCGGCGTTATGTCGCCGGAGCCGGAAATACTTACTACCAGACCACGCGTAACAATTATTCCGGGACTGCGACCTACGTAACCGGCTCACACCAGCTCAAGGTCGGCGCCGAGTTCAACAACGGCCGGAACGACAACAGCCTGCTCCTGAACGGGGACGGCGTGGAGGTCTTCAATAACGGCGTGCCCGTCAGTTTCACGGCTTACAATTCGCCCTATTCGGTACGCACCCATCTGGCCGCCGACGTAGGGATCTTTGCAATGGACACGTGGCACTATAAGCGGCTCTCGATCACGGGCGGCATCCGCTGGGAATACCTCGCCGCGCGAGTGGATCCGGAAGTCGAGCCGGCCGGCAGGTTCGCGCCTGGCCGCACGGTCGCGCAGATTGACTGCAACACGATCAAGGGCATGGGTTGCTGGAAAGACTGGACGCCCAGGGTGGGTGTCGTCTATGACGTGTTCGGGAACCATAAGACAGCGCTCAAAGCCGGCGTCGGAAAATACAATTCGCAATACAGCACCGGCTTCACCAGCACGTTCAATCCGCTGGCGACACAGACGGAGAGCCTCACCTGGAACACCAACACGAATCCGGCCCTTGGACCGGTGCTCGATCCGTCCATCCCCGGCCAGAACTGCACTACCGTGAAGTTCGCCGGAATCGTCGCGCCGAATCCCAACTGCTATCCGGTCGGCGGTTTTTCGCCTCAGGGTACAGCCGCTTCCGCCGTGCTTCCCGGGCACCTTGGCGCGAGCCCGAATCCGACCTTCGGCTCCGCGGCCGCGTCGACCGGCGTCGGCCTCGACCCGAACTGGCACCGCGATTACAACTACCAGTACACGGCGGGAATCCAGCAGGAACTCTACCGGGGAGTCACACTCAACTTCGGCTGGTTCCGGCGGTCTTCCTATCAGCAGTTCTTTTTGGTGAACGAGAATGGAGTTTCGACTTCTTCCTGGACGCCCTTCAACATTGTCAACCCGCTGGATGGCACGCCCGTCACGGTTTTCAATCTGAGCCCGTCTCTGACCTCTCTTCCCAAAGCGAGCCTGCTCCAAACCAACGCTCCGCAGAGTCTGACGCGCAACGTGTACACCGGTTTCGAGACGCAAGTGGTGGCGCGTATGTCGCGCGGCATTTTCCTGTCGGCAGGATGGACCATGGATCGCCAGCTTGACCGCGCCTGCGCGGAAAACGTCACCGTCGGCAAGCCGCTCGCCGACCCGAACACGCTTCGCTATTGCGATTGGTTCGGCGACTCGAGCCTCGCGTTCCAGGGGATCAACGTCGCGACCCTGGGTGCAGTGAACCCGCCTTGGGCCCAGGCCTTCACCGCCCAGGGCTCCATGCCTATCTATTGGGGATTCGTGGGCAGCCTTTCGTTCCTGAGCAACCAGTATCAGGGTGGCTTCACCGGCGCGGGAGGATCGGGAACTCTCAACAACGGATATCTGGCCCGGACGATTACGATTTCCTCTAAGACGGCGTCGGTCTATCCCAACGGGAGCATCGGCGTGGCGCCGGCCGGAACTTCGTGCTCCGCCGGTCCCGCGGTGGGCTGCCCGATCGATCCAGGCTTCAACGCGCTACAGGGCGCCGAAACCATCAACCTGGTCTCCCCGGGCGCGGTGCGTACGCCGCGGCTCAACCAGCTTGACCTGAGTGTAAAGCGGACCTTCAAGTTCCGTGAAAAATACGTATTGGAGCCCACCATTCAGGTCTTCAATCTGCTGAACACGAACGCGGCGGTGGTGCAGTCCACCGCTCTCTCCGCTGCTTACTCGGCGACATCCCCGGGCGTCGCGCCGTTCCTGACCGAGAAGCAGTGCTCCTCGTCGACGGTCGGATCTTTCGCCAACTGCGGTCTGGGCGGCGCAATCACGACGATCACGAACCCGCGCATTCTGCGGCTCGCGCTCCTGTTCCGGTTCTAAGCGATCTTGGTCAGATCATGGCCGCGGGCTTCGGTCCGCGGCCTTTTTCATTAGACCCTGGTTCTTTCTACTTCTCCATCCCCAGTGCCCAGCGAATCCCTCCCAGGATATGCGCCCGAAACACGGGATCGTTCGACCAAATATCGTCGCGATGGCCCAGCGCCGTATAAAACGATCTCCCCTTGCCATACTCCCGCCACCACGCCTGCGGATAATCTACCGACGACTTCATCTCCGACGGAAGATCGCTCATGTCGGTTTTCGCCGTATCGAGACTTAACAGCACATGTACGCGCTCCCGCGAAAATCCCATGGGAATATGATTCTTGAACAGCACGTCGATATTGTCGTCGGGATGCGACGTATCCCAGGGAGCCGTGCCGAACAGATAAAATTCGTCCACCAGTGGCCAGCTTCCTCCAAGCATCTTCGTTGCCGGATGCTTGGGATCCTCCACCTTCAGCACCGCGATCTTGTTCTGCTTGACGGATCGATGATAGTATCCGCCCAGCATCTCTCCAAACGCCGGATAGTTGTAGAACGTCAGCGCCGCGCAGTGCGCTCCGATGAAACCCTTGCCCGACGCGACAAAGTCGAGCAGCGCCTTCTTCTGCGCGTCGTTCAAGGGAAGATTGCCGTTGGTCATCATCATGATGCCGTCGAACTGCGAAAGGTACTCGGCCGAAATGAAGGACAGATCGATCTTGGCCGCGTCCTGTTTGTAGCCCTCCACCGTGGTGACCTCAAAGCCTCCCTGTTTGCCCAGCTCGATGACGGCTTTCTCCGCCGGCCCGAGGCTGGTGTGTTTATAAAGACCCGCGTGAGTGAGGAACAGCAGCTTCTTTTTCGCCGGCGCGGTCTGCGCGGCGAGGGTCAAGGCGATCAGAAAAGCAGCGTAGCGCACTGGCCGATAATGCATAGCCCGATGATATTATGACGCGTATGAGATTGGCTATCGCCGCCGCCGCGCTCCAACTGAGCCTGTTCGCGCAAACCGAGTTGCCCGCGCCCGGCTTCCATCACCTGCATCTGAATGCGACGGACCCCGAGGGGGCGATCGCGTTCTACGTGAAACAATTTCCGAGCGCGCAGAAGACCACCTTCGCCGGCCAGCCCGCGCTGAAGATCGGCAAGGCGTACGTCCTTTTTAATAAGGTCGCGTCGCAGCCCGCGCTCGAACCGCAGACCGCCATCTGGCACTTCGGCTGGCACGTCACCGACGTTCGCGCCAACATGGCTCGCTATAAGGCGACCGGCGTCACATTGCTGCCGCTGTTCACGTCTCCCGAAGGCGGTGCGGTCTTCATCAATAGCGACACATGGCCCGGCACCGGCGGCACGCTCGGCCGCACCCGGGCGCAGATCGCCGACGCCAAGGCGCAGAACATCCAGCCCGCGGGCGGCGGCGGATTCGCCTACCTGCAAGGTCCCGACGGCGCGACCGTCGAGTATCAGGGCAACATGCCGGCGGAGCGATTCAATCACGTCCACATGTACCAGGAAGATCCCGTCTGCGCGCAGCTCTGGTATATGAAGAATTTATCCGGCAAAGGCCGCGCAGTGCAGAAATCGGAATCGAATTGCAAAGTCGAGCGCGGCGAGCCAAGCTGGCCCGCCCTCGATAAAGAAGGAACCATCCGCGTCCCCAGTGGAGGCGTAACGTTCGACGACGTTTCGCTTCAGTGGTACGCGCGCCAGGGCAGCCAGCCGCTGGTGAGCACGCGCGGCCATCTGGCCGATCACGTCGCACTCAGCGTGACGAATCTCGACGCATGGGTCCTCAAGCTCCGCACGGCAGGTGTGAAATTCTTGGGCAAGGCGCAGGAATTGGGGAACGGAAATTCCATCGTGATCGACGGATTCCCCACCGAATACAAGCTGGGCGATATGCGCGCCGTGATGATCGAAGGGCCCAGCCACGAAGCCATCGAGTTGGTGGAGGTCAAGTAAGCGAGGGCGGAGACTGGCTCCGCCCCCGCGTTATATGCTCGTCCGCCGGCCGAATAACAGGCTGACGATGAACAGCACGATGAACACGAAGAACAGGATCTTCGCGATGCCGACTGCCGCCGCGGCGATGCCGCCGAAACCAAAGATGGCGGCGATAATCGCGACGATCAGGAATACCCACGCGTACCAAAGCATGTTCTGCCCTCCCGCGATCGGAAGGAGCAAACCGTTCGCCAAACCGCCGCGACCTGAATCCTCGATTGAAAATGCTGGCATGGGCCTCCGCAGCCCGGTAGAGCTTACCGATCGCTGCAGACCTTGCTACGGTTACGGCGTCGACGACGGGGGTACGCGACGTTTCGTCGCCTGCTCGAACGCAAAAACAATTTCGATCAATCGTGGTTCGCTGCATGCGCCGCCTGTGAACGCGACGCCGAACGGCGACGGTTTCGCATTGAACCCCGCCGGGAACGGCGACTGCTGCGGATGGTTCGGCACCATGCCGAACGGCACCACGATGATCGGATACCCCGCGCGCGCCGCGAGATCGGCGCCATTCGCGCCCGGCGTGAGGATCGCATCCAGATTGTGCTCCTTCAGCACCGCGTCGATCCCGCGCGTCCGGCTCAGCAGATTATCTTTGCGGACATCCGCCTGGTTGCGCGCGCGATCGGCTTCCAGATCCATCTCATCCGAAATGTCCAGTCGCGATTGACCGAACCGGATCGCGCCCGCTTTGACATGCGCCAAGTTCCACTCGCGCAGCTCCGTCAGCGTCTTCACCGGAGCCGACGGGCCCAGCGTCTTCAGCCATGCATTGAAGTCGCGCTTCATTCCGTATTTGAAGTTGACCGAACAACCTTCGTCTTTGCCCTTGCCCTGCTCCGCGCCCGAACAGTAGCTCCAGTTCGTGAAGTTCTGCTTCGGATCCGGATCGACGAAGCTAGGGATGTTCGCCGGATCCACCACGATCGCGCCTTGCTGCTTCAGCATCGCGATCGCTTCCTCCATCACCTTGGCCTGTTCGGCGTTCAGCCCGCCGCGGCCGCGTCCGCCGGTGGGACGGTCGTAGTAAAATGCGCGAGGAATTCCGATGCGGGCTCCCTTCAGGGCCCCCGGCTTTAGAAACTTCGTATAGTCGCGACCCGCAGGCGGAGTGCACGTCTTCGTCGCCGCATCGTTCGGATCGGGCGACGCACTCTCCAGCGCGCTCATCAGGATCGCCGCATCGGCAACCGTGCGCGTCATCGGACCCGCTGTGTCATGATCCGCCGTAATCGGAATCACGCCGTAACGGCTGATGCGCCCGATGGTCGGCCGAATCCCGACCAGCATGCTTTGATTCGAAGGATTGATGATCGACCCGCCCGTGTCGGATCCAATGTTGGCGGCCCACAGGCTCGACGCCGTTCCAGCGCCCGAACTCGATCCGCCCGGCGACAGCACCGCGCGCCCGTCGCCTGAACCCGGACGCGGATCGCGCCGCGGATCGTACGGATTCATCCCGAACAACGCGACGGCATTGTAGGCCGGCATGGGCGTCGGCGCGCCGGCCACCCAGTTCGCCAGTTCGATCAGCGTCGCTTTCGCGATGATGATCGCGCCCGCGTCCTTCAGATTTTTCGTCAGCGTCGCTTCGTAAGGCGGCACGTATCCCGCAAACGCCAGCGCCCCGCCGGTGGTCGGCATCTCCGTCGTCTGGATATTGTCTTTGAGCGCGATCGGAATGCCGTGCAGCGGTCCGCGGATCTTCCCCTGCGCGCGTTCACGATCGAGCGCATCGGCTTCCTTGAGCGCATTCGGATTCACCGTGACCGCGGCATGCAGCAGGTCTTCATACATCGCGATGCGGACCAGGTATTGCGTCACCAGCTCGTGCGAGGTGAGCTTTCCGGCCGCCATCGCGGCCTGCATTTCTGGAATGGTCGCTTCGACGACGTTGAATTTCTGCGCGTGAAGGAAAGAAAAAGCGAGCGGGAGCAGAAGAAGTCTCTTCATTGGGACTTATTCTACAACCCCGCCCGCCGTCAAATCGAACTTATCGTCCCACGACCACGATCTGAAAACTATCCGGGATCGCTTGGGGACGGCCCTTCTTGCCGTCTTTCGACTCCGCGGGAGGGCCATATTCCGCCGCCGGCAGATACAGTTTGTGGCCCTTCTGATCCGCCGCGATCGTGCGCGCGCCGCGTGTCGTCTGGATCGTCGCCACCGCTTCGAACTTCCCGGGCGACGTCTCACCGACCATCGTGATCGTCCCGTCGCCGCCGTTCGCGCTGAACGCGTAGCCGTCGTCGAACGCCACGCCGTCCGTTCCCGGCCCGATCGCGACAGACGCCAGCACCTTGCCCGCCGCCGGATCGCTCACGATCATCATTTTGTTGCTGCACACCGAATAGAGCCGGCCCTTCGGATCGATCGCCAGCCCGCTCGGCCCGTCGCACGGAGCGATGGAGTAACGCTTCGCCACCAGCGCGTTCTTCGCGTCGATTTCGATGATCTCGTTCTTGTCTTCGATATTCGCGTAGATGTGACCCTTGCCATCCACCTGCGCGAACTCCGGCTTGCCGCCCACCGGAATCGACGCCGTGATCACGTTGCCGGTCTTCGCGTCGATCGCCGTCGAGTCACTGCTGCGCCCGTTAAACGTGAACACCCGATGCGTCACCGGCTCATAAATAATCGAATCCGGATTCTGGCCCGTCTTCACTTTCGACTGCACCGCGTTCGTTTTCAGGTCGAACACCGTAACATCGTTGTCGCCGCCGTCGCTGGTGAATCCCTTGCCCAGGTCGTTCGCCACGGCGATGCCGTGCACGCCGGTCGTTCCCTGAATCGTCCCGACCAGTTTGTCCGTCGCCGTATCGATCACTTCCGTCTGCGTGCCGTGCGAAACGTACAGCCGGTGATTCGCGCTGTCGAGATAGGCGTAATCCCAACGCACTCCGCCGCCGACTTTGATTTTGGTGACCACTTTGTACGTGGGGGCCGCGGCGAAAGCCACGGTCGCGAAAATGAGCAGAATGCGCGTTTTCATGATGCGCTAGTGTACCCGCGCAACCTGAAGATTTTCTGAAACGCCCGCGCGCGCCGCGAACACCACGTGAAACTTCGACCCGGCTCCTTCCACGCTTTCCACTGTGATCGACGCGCCATGCGCCTTCGCGATGCTCTCCGCCAATGCGAGCCCCAGCCCATGCCCCGCGCTGCTTCTCGACCGGTCCGCGCGATAGAACCGCTTGAAGATGTGCGGAAGGTCCGCCGCGCCGATTCCGACGCCAGCATCCTCCACCGTGACTTCGCCGCCGCGCGCCGTGACGGTCACCTCCCCGCCCTGCCGCGAATACTTCACCGCGTTATCCATCAGGACCAGGAACAGCCGCTCGACTGCCGCGCGATTCCCCGAAATCACCGCGCTCTCTTCGACGCGCGCCGTAATCCGAATCTCGCGCAGCACCGCCAGCCCACGCATTTTCGCGCAAACCCGCTCGATCGATTCGCGCAGATCCACCGCTTCCATTGGCATCTCCGCCGCCGTGGTCCCGCTGCGCGCCAGCGTCAGCAGATCTTCGATCAACACTGTCATGCGCTCGGATTCCCCCGCGATCTCCTGCAGCGATTCCCGATACGCTTCGCCCGATCGCTCGCGTCGCACCGCCAGTTCCGCCGTCGTGCGGATCACCGCCAGGGGCGTGCGCAATTCATGCGACGCGTCGGCCGCGAATTGCGAAAGCGTCTGCACCGCTTCCTCCAGCCGCGCCAGCATCCCGTTCAGCACGTCCGTCAGCCGCGCGATTTCGTCGCCGGTCTCCGGCCTGGGCAAACGGCCCGAAAGATTTTCGACGCTGATCGTATGCGCCGCCGCTGTCAACGCCTGCACCGGCTTCAATGCGCGTCCGCTCAGCCACCACCCGCCGACGCAAGCGATCGCGATCACCACCGGCAGCATGCTCCACAGCAACAGCCGCAGCAGATCCAGCGTGTGCGTGACATCCGCCAACGCCGTCGCCGCTTCGAAATCGAACTTTTCTCCGTGCGCCGAAAATTGCCGTCGCAAAACACGCGCGCCGCTTTCGGGAGCCGCCGCACCGGCGGGATAGCGGAACACAAATCCACTCGACCCGCGCACCGCGACGTAACTCGACGACGGCAGCGCCTGGGAGAATTCGTTCAGTTCGTCGCGAAGCTCGCCCTCGGGCGCATCTTCCGCCAGTTCCGCCTTGAAATAGCTCTCGAAATGCCGCGCCCGCTCATCCAGGTCGCGATCGATTTCGCTCATCAGCCGGTGCCGCAGCGACACCCAGATCAATCCGCCGAACAGCGCCAGTGCCGCGGTCAGCACCACCGCGTACCACAGCGTCAGCCGGAACCGGATCGATCGTTTCCTCACGACTCCCTCATGATGTAGCCGAACCCGCGCACCGTGTGGATCATCTTCGGCTCGCGCGTATCGACTTTCAGCCGCAGCGCGCGCACAAAAACCTCCACCGTATTTTCCGTCACGTCCGTCTCGAATCCCCACACCGATTCGAGGATCGTATCGCGGCTCACGGCGCGCCCCGCGTTGCGCATCAATAATTCCAGCAATCGATACTCGCGCGGCGTCAGATTCAAAACCTCCCGCCCGCGCATCACGCGTCTGCTTCCGGGGTCGAGCGTAACGTTTCCGACCTTTAAACACGCCGACCGCGGAATCTCTCCCCGGCGGCTCACCGCGCGCAGCCGCGCCAGCAGCACGTCGATCGAAAACGGCTTGACCAGATAATCGTCCGCGCCCGAATCGAGCCCCCTGACGATGTCCGCCGTCGAATCCCGCGCCGTCAGCATCAGGACCGGAGTCTTGTTCTTCGACTCGCGCAGCCTCCGCGCCACCGTCATTCCATCCATCCCCGGCAGCATCACATCGAGCACGATCACGTCGAACGGCGAGTTTCGTGCGATGTCGAATCCTTCACGCCCGTCGCGCGACACAACCACCTGGTGACCCTCTTCATTGAGGGTCCGCTCGAGCAGATCCGCCATCCGCCGCTCGTCCTCCACCACCAGGATTTGCATCTGGTCCGATGCTAACAGAGAAGTCTGAAAATCTGCTGATTGCGCGGCCATCTAAATCGCCCTCAGCGATTCTTCAGGCAGCCGTGTTTCACTGTTATCTCAAATGACTGGACGAATCCTCGCGCTGTTCTGCGCCTTCGCAGGATTTTCTCCGGCGCAGACTCCGACCCCTGAGCCGCCCACCATCAAACTGGAAGACGCCATCGTCCGCGCGCGCCAGTACGCCGGACAAATCCAGAGTGCGACCTCGTCCGTCCTCCAGGCCAGGGAAGACACGCGCCAGGCCCGCGCCGGACGCCTTCCGTCGCTCAGCGCCTTCAATCAGTTCATCTACACCCAAGGCAACGGGACCCCTTCCGGTGTGTTCGTCGCCAACGACGGCGTGCACATCTACAACGAACAGGCCGTCGTTCATCAGGAACTTCTCTCGATCGTCCGCCACGGCGAAGTCGATCGCGCCCTGGCCGCCGAGGCCGTCGCGCAAGCCAAAATCGACATTGCCGCGCGCGGCCTGAATCAAACCGTGATTCAGAATTACTTCGCCATCGTCTCCGCGCAGCGCAAAGCCGCCAACGCACAGCGGGCCGTCGCCGAAGCCGAGCGGTTTCTCGACATCACGCAGAAACAGGAAAAAGGCGGCGAGGCCGCCCACGCCGACGTCATCAAAGCGCAGATCGATCTCGCGCAGCGCCGCCGCGATCTGGCCGACGCGCGACTCAATGCCGAGAAGGCCAAAATCGCGCTCGGCGTGCTGATCTTCCCGAGCTTCAGCGCCGAATTCAACGTCGTCGACGATCTGCAAAATCCCGCGGTGCTTCCGCCGATCGCCGAGGCGCAGTCGCAGGCCGCCGCATCCAGCCCCGATGTGAAGGCCGCCAGCGCCGGCGTCCAGCAGGCCGGCCTCGATGTGAGCGTCGCGCGCTATCAATATCTGCCGTCCCTCGCGCTCGATTTTTTCTACGGTATCGACGCGAATCAGTTCGCGATTCACTCCGCCGAAGCACAAGCCACCGGCCGCAGCACGCTGCCGAACTTCGAGGTCGAGAATCGCAAGAACCTGGGCTATGCCGCGCAGGCCACGCTGAACATCCCGGTCTGGAACTGGGGAGCCACGCGCAGCAAAGTGAAGCAGGCCGAGCTGCGGCGCGATCAGGCGCAGCTCGATTTTTCCGTCGCGCAACGCACCCTGCAAAGCAATCTTGCCGCCGCCTATACCGAAGCGCGCGGCGCTCTCGCGCAGATCGAATCGCTGCGCAGTTCGGTCGATCTCTCTACAGAAAGCCTGCGCCTCACGCTGCTCCGCTACCAGGCCGGTGAAGCGACCGCGCTCGAAGTGGTCGACGCGCAGAACACGGTGAATACGGCGCGCAACGCGCTGGACGACGGACTGGCGCGCTATCGCGTGGCGCTCGCGCTGCTTCAGACTCTGACGGGGGCCATCTAAAATGTTTCGCAAATGCGCGCTGCCCATAGCCGCACTGATCATCCTCAACGGATGCGGCAAGGACAAGAAGGAAGAAAAAGCCGAAGTGGAAGGCCCCACGACGGTCATGGTCGAATCGGCCGTGTACGGTGCCATCGACCACGTCGTCACTGCCGACGCCGTTCTCTATCCGATTAACCAAGCCAACGTCACGTCGAAAATATCCGCCCCGGTGCGCCGCGTGCTCGTCAATCGCGGCGATCACGTTCGCGCCGGCCAGGTCCTGGTCGAGCTCGAAAGCGCCGACCTCGCCGC
>JAIQFJ010000193.1 GCA_020073325.1 Terriglobia bacterium
GGACTGAGCAGAAATCGCAAGAACTGGCGCGCGGCGTCGGGTTGTTTGCTGGATTTGAGGACGGCGCCGGCCTGGCGAATCGGGTCGTGCCATTCGGCGGGGAGAAGGATGCCGCGATCCTTGAGGAGCGTCCAGGAAGTGATCACGGCGTCGGCATTGCGGCTTTCGGCGAATTGCAGCGTCTGGCGGACATTTTCGCCGTAGACGATTTTAGGTTCGATGCGCTTCCAGAGTCCGCGGGTTTCGAGAGCCTTTTTCGCGGCGACGCCGTAGGGGGCGAACTCAGGATTCGGAATGGCGATGTGGCGCACTTGAGGCTTGGCGAGATCGTCGATCGAATGGACCGAGCCGTCGGCGGACCACAGGCCGAGGCGGCCCACGGCGTAGACGGTGATTGTCGCGGGGTCCACATCGTTTTTGGCGGCGAGGTCGCGGATATATTGTTCGCTGGCCGACAGGAACACGTCAAACGGCGCGCCGTTTTCGACCTGGCGTGTGAGCGATCCGCTGGCTCCGATGGAGAAGCGAAGTTTCGCGGCGGTGAAGGATTTTTCGAACGCCGGAGTGAAGGGCGCGAGATCCGCGGCGGCGGCGACCAGCAGGTCAGCGGCTCGGGCTGAACTGAGAGCAAGCAAGAACGTGAGCAGCCGCTTCATCTGATCTCATCGTAAACCGCCCAAGTCCGGTCGACCGCGGATTTCCAGGAAAACATGCGCGCGCGCTCGAGGCCGCGGCGAGAAAAATCGTCGCGCTGCGATTCGTTCCCGGCGAGACTGACCAGCGCGGCGGCGATGGACTCGGTGTCCTGCGGATCGACCAGCAGCGCGGCGTCGCCGGCGACTTCGGGAAGCGCGGAGCAGTTCGAGGTGACCACGGGGATGCCGTGCGCCATCGCCTCGAGGACCGGCATTCCGAAGCCTTCGTCGAGCGAAGGAAACGCGAAAATGCGGGCGCGGCGGTACAGGTCGCGGAGTTGGGCGGTGGAGATGTAGCCGAGCACGTCGATCGACGCGCGTCGCGGGCTCCGGTCGATCGCGCTGAATTCTGCTTCGGCGCCGTAGCCGTCGGACGCGCCGGCGAGGACAAGTCGCCAATCGCGTGGCATCCGCGCAAAGGCCTGGACGAGTCGAGCGACATTCTTGCGGCGTTGAATCGCGCCGACGAACAGCACCAGGTTCTCTCTCGGCGTCGTGAAAGGATCGGGAAGATGGACGCCGTGGGGGACGACGCGGATCCTCGCCAAAGGGATTTTCAGGAGATTTTCGATTTGTGCCGCGGTGAAACGGGACACGGCGATGATGACGTCGCTGCGTTCGGCGGCTTCGCGCGCCTGAGCGGCGAATCGCGCGCGAAATTCGGGGGAGGAATAATCGCCGGTCAGGACAAAAAGGTCGTGAAAAGTGGTTACGGTGCGATTCGCGCGAACGTCGACGCGCTGGTTCAGGGCGTGGAAAAGGTCTGCGGGCGGCGGTCCCACCAGCAGGCGTCGGACAGCGTTCTTGGCGACGCGTTCACGGTAGGAGCGCAGGAAGCGGTGGGATCGATAGCACCACAGAAATTCTTCTTCCGGATGCGCGGCGGCGAGTCCGAACAGCATTTCGCGCGAATAGACGCCGACGCCGGAGAGATTGCGGCCCAGGCTATAAGTGGCGTCGAGAGCGATCGGCACTGTTGGTATGATCGCGCACCGGACCTCGTTTGACCAAAATACAAGAGCGGCGCGCGCCGGATTTTGTGCGGAAAAGTATCCACGCTCGCCGCTCCCTGTGGTCGCGGTTCATACAAATCACTGACTCCGTGAGGTGCCGACAATGAACCGCGACCACAGGAAGCGGCGAGCATTCAGTTTTCACACAGAGATTTAGCGCACTACTCAAAAGTGCGAGGCTTCAGAAAACGCGGGCCGCAGCGCCGGCAATTTGGAATTCGGACCCGGGGTCGGCGAACTGGGTTTTGACGTAGGCCAGGGCCACTGTTTTTTCGAGTGCGGGGGAAAAGACCGCGCTGGCGATCTCGGCGTGATCGGCTTTCAGGCCGGCGGACGGCGGATGCTTCGTGTCGATCTCCACACGGCGCAGGATCCGGTGGATCTGTGCGCGGCTGCGGACCCGTTCGACGATTTCCTGACCCAGGTAGCAACCCTTGTTGAAGTGGACCGCCCGCATCTGGTCGGTTTCGGCCACCAGGTGACGCTCCGTGATCTCCTCGCCGTAGCGCGGAAGGCCGTTTTCGATCCGCACGACGCGAGCCTCCGCGGGCGAGGCTTGGGGAATGTCCAGCTCGATTCGTTCCGACCGCGGCGCGATGATGAAAAATCCGTCGGAACCGGTGGTGTTCAATCGCGCGACAATGCGCGATCCCTGGCGCGTGGTCCAGCCGTAAGGCCGAAGCTCGGCGGCACCGATGGCGCGGGCCGCCTGCGGTCCTTCAATGGCGATGGTTGTCAAACGTTCCGTGACGTCTTCCAGAACCACGTCGTCGGCGATGATGTAGCGGTCCAGGTGCTCCAGAAGGGTGTCGCGGGTTTCAGGCTCGGTATCCAGCAGGAAGTGATCCTCGAAACAGAGAATATTCGCGTCGGCCAGGATGCGGCCTTGCGCGTTCAGGAAAAATGCATAACAACCGTCGCCCGGTTTGAGCTGCTCGATGTGATTGGTGCACATGGCGTGCAGCAGACGGGCGCGATCTTCTCCGCTCATGCGAATTTTCCCGCGCGAGGAAAGATCGATCCAGGCGGCGCTTTCGCGCAGGGCGCGATAGCCAGGGGTCACTGCGAGATCCACCGGAGATAGCCTGCGATCGCCACGATCACTCCACCCGAAATCGCGGCCCGGGCAAGCGCCTTCTCTTTGCCTTTCTTGTAAAGCGCTACGGCGGCCATGACGTCGAGCGCAAGAAGCACTTTGATACCGAACCACATATGATAGTGCGGCGGGAACGACGGTTTGCTCATGAAATTGTAGAATCCGGAGACAAGGATTCCACCGATGGCGGTATATACCATCGGTTTAAACCGGAGGCTCATCTCGCCCGCGATCCAACAATAAAAGGCGCCGCCCACCAGCACGATCGCCGAAAAAATATGCAGCCATCGCATGGCAATGTGAAGGGTCGCGTCCATAACCCGAGTATACAATCGAGGTGTGATTCACGAGATTCTTCCCGTGGGAATGCTGCAATGCAACTGCTCGATTTTCGGAGACGAGCAGACGCATGAAGCCATCGTCATCGATCCGGGCGACAACATCGACGACATTCTGGCGATCCTGGAAAAGCACGCGCTGAAGGTGAAGGCGATCGTGATCACGCATGCGCATATCGACCACATCGGCGGCGCCGCGAAGCTGAAGGCGGAGACGGGCGCGCCGGTTTATATGAACGAGAACGACCAGGAACTCTACGATCACCTGGATGTGCAGGCGGGATGGCTCGGGATGCGCACGCCGTCGCGGACCGAGATCGATGCGGCGGCCCGGGAAGGCGATTCGCTAAAGCTTGGTCCGGCGGAGTTTCATGTGCTGGAGACGCCGGGTCATACGCAGGGCAGCATCTCGCTCTGGATCCCGGCGGAAAACAAGCTGGTGGCGGGCGATACTCTATTTCGCGATTCGATCGGCCGCACCGACCTGCCGGGTGGCGATGGGCGGCAGATTCTCGCGTCGATCCACACGAAATTGATGACGCTGCCGGAAGAGGCGGTGGTGATTCCGGGGCACGGACCGAATACCACGATCGGACGGGAAAAGGATCGGAATCCGTTCCTGCGGTAGCATGGTCTTACCGGAGTCTTACCGCGATGGAAAAGACCAGATTGTCGACCAAAGGGCAGGTGATCCTGCCGAAATCCGTGCGGGAGTCCAAGCATTGGGCGCCGGGGACGGAGTTTACCGTGGAGATCGTGCGCGAGGGCGTTTTACTGCGGCCGCTAAAGCCGTTTCCGCCAAGGAAGCTCGACGAGGTCTCTGGATGCTTGAAGTACAGCGGCCCTGCCAAAACGATCGAGGAGATGAACGAGGCGATCGCGAGAGAGGTCAAGCGGCGGCGTGCACTGGGTCGATACTAACGTACTGGTGCGATTTCTGACGCACGACGACCCAGCGCAGACAGCTCGGGCGATCACCGTCATGAAGCATCGGAACGTTCGGATCGCGAAGACGGTCGCGCTGGAACTCGCCTGGGTGTTGCGAAGCGCCTACGATTTTCCGCCGGCGGCGATTATCGAGGCGATCGAGCGGCTTGGCGGGATGCACAATGTCTCGTTTGAAGACCCGAGGGCGATCGTGCTCGCCGTGGCGCTGATGAAGACAGGAGTCGAAATTGAGGATGCGCTGCATCTCGCCGCTTGTGCCGAAGCCGAAGGCGAATTCGTCACCTTCGATGCAAAGCTGGCGAAGCGCGGGACGCAGTCGGGAATGAAGATTACGCTCGCGTGACGGCGGTTACTTCTTGTCCGAATCGACGGCGTCGGTCGCGCTCTTGATGGCGTCCTTGAATCCGCGGATGCCTTCCCCGAGACCTTTTCCAAGTTCGGGAATCTTCTTCGGACCGAACAGCAGCACGCCGACCGCCAGAATGATGATCAGGTGCATCGGTTGGAGCAAGCCTTCAAACATAGCTGTCTCTAGTATCCCATATGGACGTCAGCAGGTTTCGATAAGCTGGGGCTGTGCAACGGAACATCCTGACGGTGCCGGTGCGGCGCGTGGGCGACCAGACGGTCACCGAACAGGACTGGGTCGCGGTGGAGGAGCCGCTCGAGATCCGGATCTGCGGGCGCAACGTGGCGGTCACCATGCGAACTCCCGGGCACGATGATGAACTGGCGGCGGGATTTCTTTGTACCGAGGGAATTTTGCAGAACGCCGGCCAGATTTCAGAAATCGCGGCGCCGGAGCTGAACGTGATCGACGTGCGGACCGACGCGGCGATCGATCTGGAGCGGCTGGAGCGGCATTTCTACATGAGTTCGAGCTGCGGGGTGTGCGGCAAGGCATCGATCCAGTCGGTGGAGTCGGCGGGATGCGCGCTGCTCGATCGGGAGCGGCCGATGGTGGAGGCCCTGGTGATTCACCGGCTGCCGGAGGAACTGCGGACGCGGCAGGCGGTGTTCGACCGGACGGGCGGACTGCATGCCTCGGCGCTGTTCGACGCGACGGGCAAATTGCTGGAAGTCCGGGAAGACGTCGGCCGGCACAATGCGCTCGACAAATTGATTGGGAAGTCGTTTCTGGCGGGCGAACTGCCGCTTTCCGGGCATGTCCTGCTGGTCAGCGGACGCGTGAGTTTCGAGCTGGTGCAGAAGGCGGCAATGGCGGGAATCGCGGTGCTCGCCGCAGTGGGCGCGCCGTCGAGCCTGGCGGTGGAAATGGCGCTCCGGTTCGGAATGACGCTCGCGGGGTTTGTAAGGAACGGGCGGTTTAATCTGTATTCGGGCGAATGGCGGGTGCGCTAACCCTTCTGCTTTTCGACCATCTGCTCGGCGGAGCGGTTGACGAACATCAGGATGATGGTGGTCGCCAGACACTTCGTGAAAGACGGCGTGGCGGGCAGAAAAAGCGAAGCGACGGTGAAAAGTCCCGAAATGACGAACAAAACCTTAACGATCAGCGCTCCCCGCTGCGCCATTGTGGGCTTGGGATTCTTTTGCCGGCGGGCCGAGCCGCAGGTATAGCACACCAGCTCATCGTCTTTGAGCGTAGAGTTGCAATCGAGACATTTGTCCATCATACGGTCGATCTCAGTGTAGCCGCGAAGGTGGAAAATTCATATCGAGCGTACACCTCAGTACACTGTAGCCTCTGGCTCCAGCGCGGCACCGCACGGTATCGCGAGCGAGAGAGATTGTATGCCCCTGATTTTCAGATCGCATAAAATGGCGGAGGAGGAACCATTCCGGCCGGTTCTCAGTGACGGAACTGCCGTTGGCACCAAGTCCTGATCAGGGGAGGATGTCGTGAAACTACAACCGAACGTGAATTTTGTAGTCGTATCAACAGCCGCGGTCTTCCTAACCACGCTGTCAATCCTGCACGCGCAACTTTCGGACCTGCCCGTCAAGCCCGGACTCTGGGATGCGCAGGTGAGTATGAACGGCAGAGCATCCGTTCCAGGGCAGTATTGTTTTTCGGCAGGAACGACGCTCGGCGACTATCTGACGGCCAGCAACAAGGGGGCTCCCGGGGCGCAATGCAGCGTCAGCAAGAAGGTTAATACTGCCCATGGCGTTTCCTATGACACCGCTTGCACCAGCCAAGCCATGAACTCCAAAGGTCACATTGATGTTCAATTGGCGGACTCCGAGCACTTCAGCGGGACCAGTCATACCGTGGTCACGCGTAACGGCGGAGGCAAACCGCTGAACATCGACAGGACATTTAAGGCGGCGTTTGCAAAGTCGGACTGCGGCAGCGTCAAGCCGCTCGTTGTGCCCTCTTCCTCGCACAAATAAGCCGCTGAGATGACGGCCCCATGTGAACGTTTAAACTGATGAGGAGTGAACCCTACCTCGGATGTGGTCATCATCGGCGGCGGCATCGTGGGGTCGAGCATCGCTTATCAGCTCACCACGGCCGGCTGCCGCGACGTCGTCATTCTGGAACGCGAAAGCCATCAGGGCAAAGGCTCGACCGGCAAGAGCATGGGCGGAGTGCGGGCGCAGTTTTCAACCGACGCCAGTATCCGCATGTCGCTTTTTTCGATCCCTTTTTTCCGCGATTTCGAGGCGAATCTGGGGCATCCCTCGGGCTACCGGTCGCAGGGCTATCTTTTCATGGCGACCGAAGCGCGGCACATGAATTATCTGCGCGCGAATTACGAAAAGCAGGTGGCGGCGGGCCTGACGACCGCGCAGGTCGTGAGCACAGACGACATCGTCAGGATGGTCCCGCAAGTTCGCGGCGCCGATATTATCGGCGGGACGTTTTGTTCCACGGACGGATTTGTGGATCCCTACAGCGTCATGACCGGTTTCACGCTGCGCGCGGTGGATCAGGGCGCGCGCGTGGTGCGCGATGCCGAGGTGACGGCGATTCTTCGCGATGAGCGCGGCGTGAGCGGCGTGGAATCGACGCAGGGCGCGATCACGACTCGAACCGTGGTCTGCGCGTCGGGGGCGTGGTCGGCGCAGGTGGCGAAGCTGGCGGGGATCGACCTGCCGGTGGAGCCTCTGCGGCGCATGCTGGTGCCGACCGAGCCGTTCGACAAGATTTCGCATGCCGCGCCAATGACCATCGACATGACGACCGGTTTTCATTTCCGTCCGGAGGGTCTCGGGCTGCTGATGGCGTGGAACGATCCCGAGGAAAAATCGAGCTTCAACACTACGTTTGACCGGGCTTTTATTGAGAAAATCCTGACGCGCGGCGTGCATCGTTTTCCGGTGCTGGAGGAAGCCGCGGTGAATCCGTCGCGCGCGTGGGCGGGTTTGTATGAGATGACGCCGGATCACCATCCGATCCTCGGCGCGATTCCGCAGGTCGCCGGATTTTATGTCGCCACCGGTTTCAGCGGCCACGGCGTGATGCATTCGCCGGCGACGGGGAAGATCATGGCGGATCTGATTTTGAAGGGCTCTACGGACATGATCGACGCGAAGCTGCTCGATCATGCGCGCTTTGCGGAGGGCCGGTTGATCGAGGAGACAGCGGTTTTATGAAGCTTGGGTTGGAAGGAAAAGTCGCGATGGTGGCGGGCGCGAGCCGCGGTTTGGGATACGCGGTGGCGCGCGGACTCGCCGCCGAAGGCGCGCTGGTTTCGATGTCGTCGCGCGATGCGGACGCCATTTCGATCGCGGCACAGCGGATTCAGAAGGAAACGGGCGGCACGGTGCTCGCGGTCGCCTGCGACGTGCAGTCGGCGAAAGACATCGCGGCGTGGCATCAGGCCACGCTCGACCGGTTTGAGGGAATCGATCTGCTTTACACGAACTCGGGCGGTCCGCCTCCGGGCGCGACGCTCTCGTTCGACGATGCCGCGTGGCAGCGCGCGTTCGAGCTGCTGCTGATGAGCGCGGTGCGGATGATCCGGCTGGCCGTGCCGTCGATGGCGATGCGCGGGGGCGGCGCGATTCTATTGCCGACGTCGTCGTCGATCAAGGAGCCGATCGCGAATCTGGCGCTGTCGAACATTCTGCGCGGCGCGGTTTCGTCGCTGGCGAAAACGCTGGCGATCGAGCTGGCTGCGAAGAAAATCCGCGTGAATCAGTTGGTGCCGGGCCGCATCGATACCGATCGCGTGCGGGAACTGGACGAAGCCAACAGCAAACGCGCCGGGATTTCGGTCGAGGAGCAGCAGAAGAAAATGGCCGCGTCGATTCCGCTGGGCCGCTATGGCGACGCCACGGAGTTCGCCAATGCCGCTGTGTTTCTCCTGTCCGACGCCGCGTCGTACATTACCGGCTCGACGCTGCAGGTCGACGGCGGAATGATCCGGAGCGTGGTGTAACAGCGAGCCGCGACCACCGGGAGCGGTTCACCGGCGAGTCTTGCGGGATTTCCAGGTTGGACCGCTCCCTTTGGTCGCGGCTCGCTCGGCGAGAATGGAGAATTGGAGTTTCTTTTCGACGGCGTCGACCCGGTCGAGCCGGACCTTCACTTGGTCGCCGATCGAAAATTGCTTGCGTGTGCGCTCGCCGACGATCTTGCGCGTGTTCTCGTGATAGCGAAAACGGTCGCCCGCAAGAACGTCGAGCGGGACGAGTCCTTCGATAAACAGGTCCGCCAGTTCGACAAAAAATCCGAAACGCGTGGTCGAGATGATCAGCGCATCGAACTCGTCGCCGACGCGGTCGATCATGAATTTCACTTTTTTCCATTCGACCAGCTCACGCTCGGCTTCGGCGGCGCGTCGTTCGGTATCGGAGGTCGAATCAGCGATCGCGCGCAGCGGCGCGTCGTAACGTCTTCCGTCGAGATGCGCGGCCAGGATGCGATGCACGATCAGATCCGGGTAGCGGCGGATCGGCGAAGTGAAATGCGTGTAGCTCGGCGCGGCCAGCGCGAAATGGCCGACGTTCTGATCGGTGTAGCGGGCCTGTTTGAGCGACCGCAGCATCAGGTAGCTGAGGATGCGCTCCTCCGGCTTGCCCGCGATCTTCGCCACCAGCTTCTGGTAATTGCGCGAGCTGAGATTCGGATTATCCAGCGCCAGCGTTTCGCCGCGCAATCGTTTGACGGGCGTCGCGCCGGCGCCCAGCGAGTAACCGAAGTGCGTCGCGATGTCTTCAAATTCCAGCACGCGTTTGGGGTCGGGGCGTTCGTGGATGCGAAAAATCATCGGCAGGCCCGCGCTTTCAAGATGCGACGCGACCGCCTCGTTCGCGGCCAGCATGAACTCTTCGATGATGCGATGCGCGATGTTGCGTAGCGCTCGCGAGACGCCGGTCATTTCGCCGAACTCGTCGAATTCGAGCAGCGGCTCGGGAAGGTCGAAATCGATCGATCCGCGCCGCTCACGCTTGCGATTGAGAATCATCGCAAGCTCTTCCATCATTTCGAAGCGGCGGATCAGCGCGGCGTAACGCTCGCGCTCCGGCTTCGAGCCTTCGAGCACGGCGTGAACCGCGGTATACGTCATCCGCTCCGCGCTGCGGATCACGCCGCGGCAGAAGTCCTGCGAGACGACGTCGCCGCGCGCATCGATTTCGAGCAGCGCACTCAGCACCAGGCGATCCTCGTGCGGGCGCAGCGAACATTGATCGGTCGATAACTCGACCGGCAGCATCGGGACGGCGCGGTCCGGGAAATAAACGCTGGTCCCGCGCAGCAGCGCTTCGCGATCGATCGGCGAGCCTGGCCGCACATAATGGCTCACGTCGGCGATGTGGACCTGCAATGCGAAATTTCCGCTGGGCAGGCGATCCACCCAGACCGCATCGTCGAAATCGCGCGCGGTTTCTCCGTCGATGGTGACGATGTCGAGATCGCGAAAATCACGGCGCCGCCGCGCGATTTCTTCCTCCGAGATCGGGCCCGGAATCGACCGCGCCTGCTCCAGCACATCGTTGGGAAATTCGTGCGGGATGTGATGCGAGCGAATCAGAATTTCGACGTCGATACCGAAAGCGTCGGGGTGCCCCAGCACTTCGACGATGCGGCCCACCGGGCGATCGCCATCTTCGCCGAAGTCGAGAATTTCGGCGGTGACAATCATGCCTTCCAGATCTTCCACCGTTTCGACTTCGACTTTGCGCGCGCCGACGCGATGCACGAACGGTTGCGCCGTGGGAAGCTCCATGCCTTCGGGAATGCGGATCCACTGGCGGATGCGGTCGTCGTGCGGCACAACCACGTTCACTTTGCGCCGAATGTGAAATTCGCCGACGATCCTCGGATGCGCGCGGCGCAGAACCTCGACGATCTGGCCGTGCGCGCGGCCGTCGGGCTCGATGCGCTTCAGGCGAATCGCGACGCGGTCGCCGTGCATGCCCTTGGTCGCTTCGTCTTTGGAAATATAAATGTCGCCTTTGATTCCTTCAAGCGGCTCATCGGGGATCACGAAGGCGTAGCCGTCGCGGTGCACACTCAGCCGTCCTTTGACCGGCGCCGATTTTCGGGGCTTCTGCTTCACGCACTATCATTGTAGGTTTATGGAGCTGAAATCCGTCCGGCTGGAAATTCCCGAAAACGGCAACATCATCGTCGGGCAGAGCCATTTCATCAAGACCGTCGAAGATATTTACGAAGCGATCGTCAACACGGTGCCGCAGATGAAGTTCGGCATTGCGTTCAACGAGGCTTCGGGCGCTTGCCTGACACGGGTCGACGGCAACGATGCGGATCTGAAGGCGAACGCAACGCGCAACGCTCAGGCGATCGGCGCGGGACACACGTTCGTGGTCGCACTGCGCGACGGATTTCCCATCAACGTGCTGGGGCGGATCCGCGATCTTCCGGAAGTGTGCACGATTTTCTGCGCGACGGCGAATCCGGTGGAGGTGATCGTCGCGCAATCGGAGCAGGGGCGCGGAGTGCTGGGCGCGATCGACGGATCGTCACCGAAAGGCGTCGAGGACGAATCGGGCGTCGAGTGGCGGCACGGATTCCTGCGGAAGATCGGCTACAAGAAATAAGAATTTTCAGTGCGCCGGCCGGTACAGCAGCACCAGCGCCGCGCCGACCGGAACCATGATCATACCGATCCACATCACCGGGTTGATCGAATCCTTGGGCGGATTCAGCCACATCGTGTAAAGCGTGTTGATCACCGGCGCGCCGCCGAACACCAGCGGCATCACGTACGTCGGGACGCCGCCGTTCTTGAACGCGTAGATGATGAAAATCGCCCCGAGCGCGCCCAGTGCGCCGCCGATCGACGCGTTGATGATCCCGCTCTGGTTGAATCCCGTCATCCCGTTCGGCCCCAGCGCCAGCAGCGGCCCGAGAATTCCCATCACGAAGTACGCTCCGCCGACGCACAGCAGAGCCTTCATCGGACTGCCCAGGCCGATCTGGCCCTTCGCCAGAATCGGTCCGTAAAGACCCCAGGAAAGCGCCGCGCCGATTGCGAAAACGATCCACATCATAGATTTGTTCCTCGCCGGAGATGGATTTTGCATAGAGGCCGAATCGCTATTCTATCTTGAAATCCAAAATTCACTTGGTGGGCGTGCGAACATGGAAGTTCCGATGATTTCCAATCCCACCATCCGCAACGTCGCCATTATTGCGCACGTCGACCACGGCAAGACGACCCTGGTCGACGCGATGCTTCGCCAGAGCGGTATTTTTCGCGCCAACGAGCATACCGAAGAGCGCGTCATGGACTCCAACGACCTGGAACGCGAGCGCGGCATCACCATCCTGGCCAAGGCGACCGGCGTGCGTTATCA
>JAIQFJ010000194.1 GCA_020073325.1 Terriglobia bacterium
AATTCAGTCCTACGGAATCGGCCCCGCCAACACGCGCGCCGACAGCACCAACTTCGGCGCACACAGCGACGTCGAACGTTTGCCCGAAGCGTCGATTTACCCATTCGTCGAATTCGTCTGGAGCGCCGTGACCGGCGTCGCCGTGCACAAGTAATCCTCGAAACTCTGGGCACCCTCGCTATCGGCGCTCGACTCCAAACAGAGCCGCGACTGGCAAGGAGCGGGTGTCGATTAGGTCAACCGCGCATTTCCTTGAGGGCCAGTGCATCTTCCATCGCCGCGCCGATCTCGAGCAGTTTGTCCTCGCGATTCGGCGCCGCCAGGATCTGCAGCCCGATCGGCAAGCCCGACCCGGTGAATCCGCACGGCATCGACAGCGCCGGAATCCCCAGCGCATTGATCGCTCGCATAAACCGGGTCGACGCCAGCCGCGCATCTTCGGCGACGCCGCCAATTTCCACCGTCGTCTGCCCGATTCTCGGCGCTGCAATCGGCGCGATCGGCGTGAACACGCAATCCACGTCGTTCCACAGCCGCGCAAATTCGCCGATGAACATCCGCCGCAGCCGTTGCGCGTCGGCGTAATCCGCGGCCGAAATCAGCCGCCCCTGATCGAGCAGCGCGAGCACGTCGGACCCGAAGTCCCCGCGCCGCGAAAGATACGGACCCAGGTTCGACACCGCCTCCACCAGCAGTACCATCCGAGCCACCGTGTTCAGCCCGTCGATATCGGGAACGCGCACATCGATAATTTTTCCGCCGATCGCCGCCGCAGTCTGCACCGCGGCTCGAACCGCGCCCGCCACTTCCAGATCCAGACGGTCGAAGTAATAATTTTGCGGCAGCCCGATGCGGATTCCGCGAAGCGCGGCGTTCGCCGGCGGAACATAGCCGCTGGGTTTCAGAGCCATCGCCTGAAACGTAACCGCTGCATCGCGGACGCTTCGCGCGATCGGTCCGACGTGATCGAGCGTGAGCCCCAGCGGAATCACACCGCGGCGGCTGACGCGTTCGTAGGTCGGCTTCAATCCAACCACGCCGCAGAAAGACGCGGGCAATCGAATCGACGCGCCGGTGTCTGTCCCGGTTGCGGCGAACACCATGCCCGCCGAAACCGCCGCCGCCGATCCGCCGCTCGATCCGCCGGGAATGCGCTCCGGATCCCATGGATTGCGCACCGCGCCGAAGTGCGGGTTGGTTGAGGTGATGCCGTACGCCAGCTCGTGCAGGCCCGTCTTCCCGATCATCACCGCGCCGGCGTCGTTCCATTTTTCGACGACAGCCGCGTCCTCCGTGGGAACGAAGTCCGAAAAAATCTTCGACCCCGCGGTAGTTCGGACGCCGCGCGTCATCATCAGATCTTTATGCGCCACCGGAATCCCGTGCAGCGGTCCGCGATCGACGCCGCGCGCGAGTTCGTCGTCCATCGCGGCCGCGCAGGCCCGCGCCGATTCGGCAACCACGGTGATAAATGCGTTGATCCTCGGATTTTCACGTTCGATGCGCCGCAGCGCGTCGTCGGTCAATTCCCGTGAAGAGATTTTCTTGGCACGCAGCGCGGCGGCGGCTTCGAGGATCGTCATGCGGCGTCCTCGGGCCCAGTCCAAACATCGGCTCCCGGCGGAATGGTCTTTTGCAGAGGCCGAAACGCGGTTTCCAGCGCCTCCATCGTCGGCACAATCTTTTCCACGTCCGCCGCGGGAATCGGCGGCTCCAGCGCGGCGGCGAGTTTTTTCCAATCGGTCATTCTGAATTCTGACTCCTGTCTCCTGACTCCTGGTTTTCAATAATACAATTGAAGTAATGATCGCCACAGAAAAACGCGTCACGCCGTCTCCGTTGACCCTGCTCACCGAAGAAGAAAAAATGTTCCAGTCCACCGTGCGCAAGTTCGCGCGCGAGCGGATCGGACCCCACGTTCGTGAAATGGACGAAGCCGGCGTGTTCAAGAAGGAGATCCTCAAGGAATGCTTTGAACTCGGTCTCATGGCGATCGACGTTCCCGAAGAATACGAAGGCCAGGGAGGCTACTTCTTCCAGTCGATCCTGGCGATCGAAGAACTGGCCAAGGTCGATCCGTCGGCCGCCGTGATCGTCGACGTGCAGAATACGCTGTTCAACAACGCAATCCAGCGCTGGGCCACCGAAGAGCAGAAGAAAAAATATTTTCCGCGGCTCGCCAAGGACACCGTCGCGAGCTATGCCCTTTCCGAAGCCGGATCCGGCTCCGACGCGTTCGCGCTGACCACGCGCGCCGTCTTTGTCAAGGATGATGCGGGCGATCATTACCGCATCACCGGCCGCAAACTATGGATCACCAACGCGGGCGAAGCGGGGCTTTTCCTGCTCTTCGCCAACGTCAATCCCGAAGCGGGCTACAAAGGCATCACCGCATTTCTGGTCGAGCGCGAATTTCCCGGATTCAAGGTGGGCAAGAAGGAAGACAAGCTCGGCATCCGCGCGTCGTCCACTTGCGAACTGATCCTTGACGACTGCAAGGTGCCGAAGGCCAACGTGATCGGCGAGGTCGGCAAAGGCTACAAGATCGCGATCGAAACGCTGAACGAGGGCCGTATCGGGATCGGCGCGCAGATGGTTGGACTCGCGGCGGGCGCGCTCGATCACGCCTTGGCCTACGCGCAGCAGCGCAAGCAGTTCGGCAAGCCGATCGCCGAATATCAGGGCGTGCAGTTCGATCTCGCCGAAATGGCGGTCGAAGTCGAGGCCGCGCGATTGATGGTCTACAACGCGGCCCGGTTGCGCGACGCGGGCGCTCCGTTCATCACCGAAGCCGCGATGTGCAAATATTTCGCGTCGCAGGTCGCCGAGCGCAGCGCTTCGAAAGCCGTCGAGGTGCTGGGCGGCGTCGGGTTCACCAAGGATTACCCGGTCGAAAAACTGTATCGTGACGCGAAGATCGGCAAGATTTACGAAGGCACCAGCAACATGCAGCGGGTGACCATCGCCAAGCAGATGCTCGGAAACCGCGGCTGATCTAAAATCGTCTGAGAGAGAGGAGATTTCCATGCGCGTTCTCGGATTGACCCTTCTGATGGCCGGTGCAGCCTTCGCGGCCGACGCCAGTCTCTCCCAGTCGCAGATCGACGAGATCATCCAGAAGTTCGCAGCCAAGGAATCCGCCTTCGCGCGGGCGCGCGAAAATTACACCTATCGCCAGTCGGCCAAAATTCAGGAAATGGACGACGGCGGCACGCCCGGAGGCAAATGGGAAGAGGTCTCCGATATCGTCTTTACCTCCGACGGCAAGCGCACCGATCACGTGGTGCGCGCTCCCGTCACCACGCTGCGGCTGATCCAGATGGATCCGGGCGACCTCGAAGATATGCGCCACACGCAGCCTTTCGTCCTGACCACGGAAGAGCTGCCGAATTACTGGGTCCGCTACCTGGGCCATCAGAACGTTGACGAGATCGGATGCTACGTCTTCGCCGTCAAGCCCAAGAAACTCGAAGCGAACAAGCGCTATTTCTCGGGCCAGGTCTGGGTGGACGACCGCGATCTGCAAATCGTCAAGTCCTACGGCCGCGGCGTCGGCCAGCAGAAAAGAAGCGAAGATCACCAGTACCCGAAGTTCGAGACGTATCGCGAGCAGATCGACGGGAAATATTGGTTTCCCACCTACACCATCGCCAACGATACGTTACATTTTCGGGACAACGACGTCCGCATCAAGCAAACCATCAAGTACGAGGATTATAAGCAGTTTAAGTCCGACGTCAAGATCACCTTCGGCGACGAAGCCGACACCAAGCCCGGGGTGAAAGACGACAAGAAGGACGACAAGACTACGCCGAAGAAAAAGCCGTAGTACGTTCCTCAGCGGAACACCCTAAACTTCCCGCGCCGGGTAGCCGATTCATTTACTGGAATCCCAGATGGCTACTCCGGCCAATGAAATCGACCGTCTGAAGGGCGTATTTCTCGCCAACCTCAACCACGAGATCCGCACGCCTTTGAGCGGGATCCTGGGCATGGTCGATCTGCTGCTCGAAACGACTCTCGACGAAGAGCAGAAGGAATACGTCAATGCCACGCGCCTCTGCGCCGAAAGCCTGTTCGATATCCTGAACGCCGCATTGCAATATTCGGCGCTCGACGCGGGCCAGTTGTCGCTCGACGAGAGCGAGTTCAGCCTGAAGGAGATGCTCGACGCGACGGTCGCGCAGCATGCCACGCGAGCGCAGGCCAAGGCTCTGCGGCTGTTTTCGACCGTCGAGGCAGGACTCCCCGAAACCGTGTTCGGCGACGCTCCCCGGCTGCGCGAGCTGCTGGGCCACCTGATCACCAACGCGATCAAGTTCACCTCCACCGGTTATGTCGAAGTGCGCGCTTTCGCCGATCGGCCCGCGCGGGAGCTGGTCTTTGAGGTGCGCGACACGGGCATCGGAATCGAGCCTGCCAAGCTGCAGCTCATCTTCGATTCGTTCCGCCAGGTGGAGGCCGGGCTGTCGCGAACTTATCCGGGCCTCGGCCTGGGCTTGGCGCTGGCGCGAAAGCTCGCGGCGCTGATGAATGGCCGCGTCGAAGTGACCAGCACGCCGAATCACGGCTCGACGTTCACCGTGCGGCTTCCGCTGCGCTTCGGCGCCGAGCCGTCGCGCGAAAACGCGACGCGCGAGCCGGGCAGGTATACTGTGCTGCTGGTGGAGGATAACCCGGTCGGCATGCGCGTCCTCAGGCATTCGCTCGAACGGCGTCAGTTGCGGGTTGATTGCGCGGCATCGGGACGCCAGGCGCTCGAATCCGCCCGGTCGCGCGTCTACGATCTGATTCTCATGGACGTCCAGATGCCCGACATGGACGGTCTGCAGGCGACTGCCGCGATCCGCAAGCTGCCGGGTTATGAAAAAGTGCCGATCCTCGCGCTGACCGCCGATTCTTCCGATGAACTGCGCAATCGCTGCCGCCGCGAAGGGATGCAGGGATTTCTATCGAAACCGGTGGAGCACGCCGAGCTATGGTCGGCGGTGTCGAAATTCCTGAGTTAGCGTTCTGTGGAGGGCGGGCTTTACAGTCTGCCCTCACGGGCGCGCCTGGCTTCTACGACAGCCCTGGCCGTTAGGCCGGGGGTCATATCGAGTTCTTCCGCAGCCTCTCTAGCCCGCGTGAGGCTTCAGCCTCGCGGCGATATACAGAGCTAACCCTCCGCGCAGGCTGAAGCGCACCCCCCTGGAAGAGATCAGCCGCTCATCGCAGCCAAAAATTCCGCATTGGACCGCGTCTTCGACAGTTTGTCGATCAGCAATTCCATGCTCTCCACCGGCGACAGCGGATTCAGGACTTTGCGCAGCACCCACACGCGATTCAGTTCCTCGCGCGGCAGCAGCAGCTCTTCTTTTCGCGTGCCCGATTTCGAAATGTCGATCGCCGGGAACACGCGCTTGTCCATCAGCTTCCGGTCCAGATGGATTTCCATGTTGCCGGTGCCCTTGAACTCTTCGAAAATCACGTCGTCCATGCGGCTACCCGTATCGACCAGCGCCGAGGCCACAATCGTGAGCGACCCGCCTTCTTCAATATTGCGCGCCGCGCCGAAGAATCGCTTGGGACGCTGCAGCGCATTTGAATCGACGCCGCCCGAAAGCACTTTGCCCGAAGGCGGCACGACAGTGTTGTAAGCACGAGCCAGACGAGTGATCGAATCGAGCAGGATCACGACGTCCTTCTTATGCTCGACCAGCCGCTTCGCCTTCTCGATCACCATCTCGGCCACCTGCACGTGACGCGAAGCCGGCTCGTCGAACGTCGACGAAATCACTTCGCCCTTCACCGACCGCTGCATGTCCGTCACTTCTTCCGGACGTTCGTCGATCAGCAGCACGATCAGCGAAACCTCAGGATGGTTCGCCGTGATCGAATTGGCGATCGACTGCAACAGCATCGTCTTGCCGGTGCGGGGCGCGGCCACAATCAGACCGCGCTGTCCCTTGCCGATGGGCGTCAGCAGATCCATCACGCGCCCGGAATAGTTGTCGCGCGCCGTTTCCATCTTCAGCCGCGCTTGCGGATAGAGCGGCGTCAGATTGTCGAAGAAAATCTTGTTGCGCGCTTCCTCGGGCGGCTCGAAGTTGATCGCGTCGACTTTGATCAGCGCGAAATACCGCTCGCCTTCCTTCGGCGGACGAATCTGCCCGCTCACCGTGTCGCCGGTCCGGAGATCGAAGCGCCGGATCTGCGACGGCGAGACGTACACGTCATCGGGGCCGGGCAGATAGTTGTACTCGGGCGCGCGCAGGAAGCCGAACCCGTCGGGCAGGCATTCCAAAACGCCTTCGGAGAAAATCAGTCCGCTCTTTTCCGCCTGGACCTGCAGGATCTTGAAGATCAGCTCCTGCTTGCGCAATCCCGCGAAGCCCTGGACCCCCAGATCCTTGGCGATCTGGTTGAGCTTCTGGATGCTCATGTCCTTCAGTTCGACCAGGTCGAGCGCGCTGCCGCCGTTGCGGCCCTGGTTGCCCTGCGACAGCCGCCGCTTGGGATCGAACAGGCGGCCCGTCGGCTGAGGCAGACCGGCTGCATCCGTTTCCGTCTTGGCTTCCGCCGGAGTATCCGCCTTGGGACCGTCAGCGCCGCCGGCTTCGGCTTTCGGAGCTTCAGCTTTCGGAGCTTCGGCTTTCGGAGCTTCGGCTTTCGGAGCTTCCGCTTTTGGAGCTTCAGCTTTTGGAGCTTCGGCTTTCGGAGCTTCAGCTTTTGGAGCTTCAGCTTTTGGAGCTTCCGCCTTGGCGATTTCCGCCTTGGGAGCCTCCGCCTTCGCCTCCGCTGGAGCCGCCTTCGGCTCGGCCGGAGCCGTCTTGGGCTCAGCCGCGTGCTTCTCGCGTGCCGCAGCCTTGGTCCGGTGACCCGCTTCCTTCGCCTCCGTCTTCACTTCGGGCTTGGGAGCCTCCGCGGGCGTTTCCGCCGCCGTCACTGTTTGGTCTTGATTTTCGAGATCGCTTGCCAAATTTCCCTCACTCCCCGGCCGGTCGTGGCCGAGCATTCGAGGATCTCTCCGGAATATCCGTTCCGCAGAGCCCTCAGGCTATGATGCCTTTCTCTTTGAGACTTCAATTTGTCCACCTTGGTTGCCGCCACAACGTAGGGCAGGCCATTGTGTTCGAGCCAGTCTCGAAGCTCAATATCCTTCTCCATCCAGCCGCGCCGCGCATCGAGCAGAATTACGCATAGCCGCAGCGCATTCCTGTCGCTCAGGTACTTCTCAATGAGCGCCTTCCACTCTCTCGACTTTTCCTGGGGAACTTTCGCGAATCCATACCCGGGCAGGTCCACGAACCGGAACCCGCCATCCACCTGGTAGAAATTGATGAACTGCGTACATCCCGGCCGGGAACTTGTGAAAGCCAAACCTTTCTTCCCGAGCCCCTCGGCACCCACCAGCGCATTCAGCAGGCTGGATTTGCCGACATTACTGCGACCCAGAAACGCGACCTCAGGATCGCCCTCCGGCGGAAACTGCTCCGGTCTGGCTGCACTTATTATAAACCGGGCCGGCATCGCGGTGCCCAGTGGCCAGCGCCCACTGGCCAGAGCCGGAACTGGCCACTGACCACGGACCACTGGACACTAGTGCGTGACCTTATCTTCTCTCGACCTCGCGACGATCTCCGCCGCCGTCAGCATTCCCGCGATCGGCGCCATTTCGATCTCGCGCTCCAGAGCCAGCTTCAACACCTCGTCCATCGACTGGACAAAATGCAGCTTCATCTCCTTGCGGATATTTTCAGGAATATCCGGCAGGTCCTTCTCATTCTCCGCGGGCAGCACCACTTCGCGGATCCCCTGGCGATACGCCGCCAGCAGCTTTTCTTTCAGCCCGCCGATCGGCAGAACCTTGCCGCGCACCGTAATCTCGCCGGTCATGGCGAGATCCGCGCGAACCGGAATGCTGGTCAGCGCGCTGCAAATGCTGGTCGCGATCGTAATCCCCGCCGACGGACCGTCTTTCGGAATCGCGCCCTCCGGCACGTGCAGGTGAATGTCGATGTGCCGGTAGAAATCGCGCGGCAGGCCCATCACGTGCGACCGGCTGCGGATGTAGCTCATCGCCGCCTGCGCCGATTCCTGCATCACGTCGCCCAGCTTGCCCGTGGTGGTCAGCCTTCCGCGGCCTTCCATGATCGCCGCTTCGGTGGTCAGAATCGACCCGCCGACCTCCGTCCACGCCAGCCCGACCGTCGCGCCCACTTCGTTCTTCTTGTCGGTCTGCTGTTCGCGGAAACGCTGCGGACCCAGCAGATCGTTGACCTTCGACGCCGTAATCGTGGCCTTTTCCAGCGTTTCTTTTTTCTTCGACGACTGCGCGTTGACCACCGCGCGCGCGATCTTGCGGCACACGTTGCCGATCTCGCGCTCCAGATTGCGGACGCCCGCTTCCCGCGTGTAATGCGACATCAGTTCGCCGATGCCCTCATCGGTGAACTGAATCTGCTGCGCGCCGAGCCCCGCTTCTTTTTCCTGCTTCGGAACCAGGAAGCGTTTGGCGATCTCCATTTTTTCGTGTTCGGTGTAGCCCGAAAGACGGATCACTTCCATGCGATCCTGCAGCGCCGGAGGAATCGTGTGCAGCACGTTCGCCGTCGCGATGAAGAACACCTGCGAAAGATCGTACTCCACGTCCAGGTAGTGATCCATGAACATGAAGTTCTGTTCCGGATCGAGCACTTCGAGCAGCGCCGCCGACGGATCGCCGCGGAAGTCGGTCGACATCTTGTCGATCTCGTCCAGCATGAACACCGGATTCCGCACGCCCGCCTTCTTCATCATCTGCAGAATCTGCCCGGGTAAAGCCCCGATGTAAGTGCGGCGATGTCCGCGCACCTCGGCTTCATCCCGCACCCCGCCCAGCGAAAGACGCACGAACTTGCGGCCCGTCGCCTTCGCGATCGACATGCCGAGCGATGTTTTCCCGACGCCCGGAGGCCCGACAAAGCACAGGATCGATCCCTTGGGATCTTTCACCAGCCGGCGCACCGCGAGGAATTCGAGAATGCGCTCCTTGATTTTCTCGAGCCCGTAATGATCGCTTTCGAGCACCGTCTGCGCGAAGGGAAGATCGCGAATCTCTTTCGACTTTTTCTTCCACGGCACCGCCAGCAGCCAGTCGAGATAATTCCGCGACACGGTCGACTCGGCCGACATCGGCGGCATGTTCTCCAGGCGCTTCAGTTCGGCGGTCGCCTTTTCGAGCGCGTCCTTGGTCATGCCCGCGGTTTCGATTTTCTTCTTCAGCTCGTCGAACTCGCTCTTTTCGCCGCGGCCCAGCTCTTTCTGGATCGCCTTGATCTTCTCGTTGAGGTAATACTCTTTTTGCGCCTTCTCCATCTGGCGCTTCACGCGGCCCTGAATGGTGCGGTCGACGTTCAGCTTTTCGATCTCGATATCCAGCATCTCGGCGACGCGCGTCAGCCGGTCGATGGGATCGAAAATTTCGAGCAGCTCCTGCTTTTCTTCCGTCGCGAGCTGGATGTTCGCGCTGATCGTGTCCGCCAGTTTCCCCGGATCGTCGCCGCGGATCGCCGCCACCATCGTGTCGTAGTTGACGTTCTGGCTGAGCTTCACATACTGCTCAAACAGGCTGGTCGCGCGCGAAGTCAGCGCATCCAACTGCGGCCCGGTCTCGATCTTGAAGCTGAACGTCTTGACCGTCGCTTTGAAATAGCCTTCGTCTTCGTTGACCGAAAGAATTTTGCCGCGCTCGACGCCTTCCACCAGGACCTTCAGGTTCCCGTCCGCCTGTTTCAGGCTTTGGACGATATTGGCAACCGTTCCGACGGCGTAGATTTCATCCGGCCGCGGATCGTCCACGCTGGCGTCATGCTGCGTGGCGAGGAAAATTTTCTTGTCGCCCGCCAGCGCTTCTTCGATCGCGCGCACGCTCGATTCGCGCCCGACGAGGAAGGGCGTCATCATGTGCGGGAAGATCACCACTTCCCGGATCGGCATCATCGGAAGCCGGCGGGTATCTGATTTTTCTTTGGAGGTAAGCATTGGGGAAGGAATCAAGCGCCCGCGCCAAAATGCTAACGCCGACTCCTGACTACTGACTCCTTTTTAGCGCGGGACGTATCGCTTTTTCAAGCCGGACTTTATTCCAGCCGCGCCCGTAAGGGCGGGGTTCACTCTCTATTCCAGCCGCGCCCGTAAGGGCGGGGTTCACTCTCTCAACAACCGACCCTAGCCCGCCTTCTCAAGCAAAGCCATGTTGATCTTCTGCGTCATCACCATTTCCTTGGTGACCAGGAATTCGCGGACCTTCTTATAGGATGGCAGGTAATACATCAGGTCCAGCATCAGGTCTTCAAGGATCATGCGCAAGCCACGCGCCCCCACCTTGCGCTCCATGGCTAGCTGTGCGATCGCTTCGAGAGCGTCGTCACTGAACTTCAGTCTAACATTCTCGAATTCAAAAAGCTTTTGATACTGGCGCACGATCGCGTTCTTCGGCTTGGTGAGGATCTGGACCAGCGCTTCTTTGCTCAGGTCCTCGAGAACCGCAACCACCGGAAGGCGTCCGATGAATTCGGGAATGAAGCCGGACTTGATCAGGTCCATCGGCTGGCACTGCTCGAGCATGGTGACGTCGCGGCGTCCCGAACTCCCCATCTTGCGGGCGTTCGCCGCCGTGGCGTCCTCCGGATTCGAGAATCCAATCGTCCGCGTGCCGACGCGCCGGGCGATCGTCTTTTCGAGTCCAATGAAAGCTCCGCCGCAGATGAACAGGATGTTCGTCGTATCGACCGGAGTAAATTCCTGGTGCGGATGCTTGCGTCCCCCCTGCGGAGGAACGTTGGCAACGGTTCCTTCCAGGATCTTCAGCAGCGCCTGCTGGACACCTTCACCCGAAACGTCGCGCGTGATCGACGGATTCTCGTCCTTGCGGCCGATTTTGTCGATTTCGTCGATGTAAATAATTCCCTGTTGCGCACGCTGGACATCCCAGTCCGCGTTCTGCAGCAGCCGGAGAATGATATTCTCCACGTCCTCGCCGACATAGCCGGCTTCGGTAAGCGTGGTGGCGTCGACAATGGCGAACGGCACGTCGAGGATCCGGGCTAAAGTCTGCGCGAGCAAGGTCTTGCCGGTTCCCGTGGGTCCGATCAGAAGAATATTCGACTTGGACAGCTCCACCTCGCCCGCGCGCTGCTTGTTCATCTGAATGCGCTTGTAGTGGTTGTAGACCGCTACGGCGAGCTTTTTCTTGGTGGCGTCCTGACCGATGACGTATTGATCCAGGTACTCTTTCAATTCCAAAGGCTTAGGCAGCTTGTGCGGAGTCCCGTACTGCTGCTCATGCCGGTCGTCTTCCAGGATGGAATTGCAGACGGCAATGCACTCGTCACAAATGTAGGCCCGCGGATAATCGGAGGGAGAGGAGATGAGCTTGCCTACAACATCCTGACTCTTGGCGCAAAACGAACAACGGAGCGAATCGTCGGAGCCAGTACGCTTCACCGGGTTCTCCTGAAAATCATGGTCATGTAACGGACACCCCGATTATAGCGAACTTTCATTCCGGCGAATATAGCCCGAAGGTTCGGTACGGCGAATTCCGGGCCGGGATAGGGGTGAAATCATGTGGATCGCACCAATTCGACGATTTCCGGTGCGCCGAGCGACAATGCTGCCCGGTCCAGAGTCGCGAATTTACCGCCATTGGCCTCGGCCAGAGCAATCAGGTACGCATCGGTGATCTGACGATGACCCGTGATCGGACGACCGCCGAGTGCTTGCCCGACAGAAAGATCGTCC
>JAIQFJ010000600.1 GCA_020073325.1 Terriglobia bacterium
CGCTTCAGCTCGAACGGATTCTCACCGCCCCGGTTCACGCCCACCAGTCCGGTGACCGCGGATTCAAACCCGCTCTCGCCGACGACCTGGATCACCTCTTCCGTAAAATCCGCCCGCGTCCCGTTCGGATAACAGAAGTGCCGCGCCTCGACGCCCGTCTCGGCTTCGATCCTCAACTTCGACCCGCGGATCTCCTCGACCAGTTCCGCGCGCGTCGCCAGGCGCGAAAGAATCGGATGCGTCCGCGTGTGTCCTCCGAATTCGATTCCGCCCCTGGCAAGTTCACGCACATCGTCCCAAGCGAGCGGCGCGTGCGCTTCCGGCGCTTCGGCGGGCAATTCCATCTCCAGAGCCCGCGGAAGTTTTTCCATCCACTCCAGCCGATCCGCGTTGGGGATCTTTTTCATCCATTGCTTGATCGACGCCGCGGCTCGCGCCCGCTGCTCGGCCGTGTCCAGCATCCACTGCTCCTCGCCCCCGATCTTCATCGCGAGTTCGCGTACCGGAGTTTGCCGGATCATGGAAACCACCTGATCCACCCACAGCCACGTCTTGCGATCCGGCAGATCGGTGGTGAGAAATACCGTCGCCGGAATCGAGTAGCGCTGAAGAGCGGGATAAGCTCGTTCCAGGAAGTCGCGATACCCGTCATCGACAGTCACCACCACCGCCCCGGTGGGCAACGGCCTTCGTTCTCTCAACAAGCGGACCGCTTCGGTCAGCGAAATGGGAGAATAATGCCGCCTGAGGTGCGCGCACTGGCTCTCAAAGCAGCCGCCCGGCGGAAAGCGGTGGTACATCAGGATCCGGATCGAATCGCGGAAGCGCCTCCGAATAAACCACGTGCCGCCGCCGTAGTGAAACGCCGCGGCGGCCGCCGTCTTGCTCCGGTTTTTCAAAGTATCGATATTGTAGCCATTGGTCTGCGATAATGACAAACGATTCGACATGTGCGGGATCGCGGGCTTTTTTTTGAGGGAAGACACGGCCAGCCTTGCTGCCGTGCGGGCCATGTGCGATCAAATCCGCCATCGCGGCCCCGACGATGAAGGCTTTCACATCGACGGCCGCTGCGGCATCGGGATGCGCCGCCTCAGCATCATCGACCTCAGCACAGGCCATCAGCCCATTTCCAACGAGGACGGCTCCATCTGGATCGTCTACAACGGCGAGGTCTATAACTACCAGGAACTTCGCCGCCACCTGGTCCGCTCGGGGCACCAGTTCCGCACCAATAGCGACACCGAAACGCTGATCCATCTCTACGAAGAGTACGGCCTCGATAGTTTCCAGCGGCTGCGCGGCATGTTCGCCTACGCGCTGTGGGACGCCCGCGAGCAATGTCTGGTGCTGGCGCGCGACCGCTTCGGCAAAAAGCCGCTGTACTTCGCCAATCTGCCCTCCGGGTTCTATTTCGGCAGCGAATTGAAATGCCTGCGCACCGCCGGAGTCCCGCTCGAACTGGACCCCGAAGCGATTCGTCTGTACCTGCAGTTCTCCTACATCCCCGACCCCTGGACCCCCTATCGCGCGATTCGTAAACTCGCGCCCGGTTCCTGGATGCGCTGCTACGCCGACGGCCGCATCGAGCAGGGCAGCTACTGGAAACTCCCCGTCCCCGCCGCCGAGCCGCCGCGCGATCTGACCCGATCCGACGCCACCGCTCAGTTGCGCGAGATCTTCGATGAATCCGTGCGGCTGCGCATGATCGCCGACGTCCCCCTGGGAGCTTTCCTGAGCGGCGGAATCGATTCCAGCCTGGTCGTGGCGTCCATGGCGCGGCATTCCTCCGAACCCGTGAAGACTTTTTCCATCGGCTTTGAAGAAGCCGAGTTCAATGAGCTGTCGTATGCGGGCATGGTCGCGCGCCACTGCGGCACGGACCATCATGAAATCCTGGTCCGTCCCGATTCGGTGAGCCTCGTCTCTCGAATCATTCAGTTTTTCGACGAACCTTTCGGCGACATGGCTGCCGTCCCGACGTTTCTCGTCTCCGAATTCGCCGCGCAGCACGTGAAGGTGTGCCTCACCGGCGACGGCGGCGACGAACTGTTCGGCGGTTATGAAAGCTTTTTTGCGATCCAGCGCCAGCGCTGGCTCGACTCGATCCCCGCGGTGGGCCGGCGTGCGCTGTCATCGATTGCGGACGCTCTGCCCTATGCCGCCCGCGGAAAAAACTATCTGCGCTTTATCAGCCGGCCTTCCGCGCTCGAACGGTATTTCGAAAACAACACGACGCCCTACTTCCTCCGCCAAAATCTTCTGCAGCCCGGTTGGATGTCGCCGACGAATGAGCAGTTTTTCCGCGACACCTTCCCGGACTGCCTTCCGCCCCCCGGCGCCGACCTCCTGAGCGCGGCCATGTATTTCGAATCCACCGCGAAACTCACCGGCGACATGCTGGTGAAAGTGGACCGGATGTCCATGGCCAATTCGCTGGAGGTCCGCTGCCCGATGCTCGACAGCGAACTCGCCGGGCTTGCCGCCAGAATCCCGCACGCGT
>JAIQFJ010000195.1 GCA_020073325.1 Terriglobia bacterium
GTGAACGGCTGCAGGTTGCACCGCAGCACGATGCGCTGCTTCAACTGGCGCAGATTCGGCGCGTCGAGCTTCCGGTCCAGCTCCGGCTGTCCCGCCAGAATGATCTGCAGCAGCTTCCCGTTGCGATTTTCCAGATTGCCCAGCAGCCGGATCTCTTCGAGGACTTCCCATTCCAGGTTGTGCGCCTCGTCGACGATCAACACCACAGTGCGGCCGTCCTGCGCCTGCTCCACCAGAAGCTGATTCAGCGCGAACAGCACCTCCGTCTTCGACGTGCGCGGGCAACGCAGGTCCAGATCGTAGGCGATCATCTCAAAGAATTGTTCGGTATTGATGCGGGAATTGAAGAGAAACGCGAACTCGATGTACTGCGATTCCAGATAATCGCGCAGACATTCGAGCATGGTCGTCTTGCCGGTCCCCACCTCGCCGGACAAAACAATGAATCCCTTGCGCGCTTGCACGCCATAGACCAGATTCGCCAACGCCTCTTCGTGCTGTTCGCTGCGATAAAAGAACGCCGGGTCAGGGCTTAGGCTGAATGGGCTCTCCGAGAAGCCAAAGAATGCGTTATACATGTCCTAGGCGAACCGCCTCCTCCGCAGGGGTCTTGGAAAACCCTCTCCTCTGTATACTTATCGATAGTACCATTTAAAAACGTGAGCACAAACGGTTTTTAGGTACTGAACGTACTAAGCTATTGGCCCTAGAGGAGTTCCAGCATGACCCAGCCCGGCAGGCTGGCCGGTTGGCCGCCTTGGAAGATCACGCGGCGCGTCTTGGGGAACGGCATTCCGGTCTGGATCGCCCTCTGATAGAGCGGCATGCTCCTCAGAATTTTCCTATAGGAGTCGTCCGAAGTGTTCAGATAGGCCGACTTCCCCAGCAGACCCCCACCCCAGCCGATCGACATCACACAGACGTCCTGCCGGCTCCCGATTTCCCCGACCCGCGCGTCGAGTGCGCCGAGCGTCGCCGAAAGCTGCGCCAGACCGGTTTGAGCCGCGTACTGCTTGTGCCGTTCGAGGAGCCCGGACGCATAGCGATTTGCGGCTTGAAAAATTTTGCCGCGATCCGCCACCGAGCGTTCCTGCCAGATTCCCTCAAATGCGGTCCCCGGCGAAGCCATTTCGGCGAAAATCGGCGTCGCATCTTCGATCCGCCGCGAATCGACCGATCCGCGCGGCGATTTCCAGCCGAGCTCGAATTTCTCGGCCCCGCGCGCGATCAAAGTCGAGACGCGCAGAAGATAAACCTTCATTCCGGCATGCGTCACCGGCCTGGAATCCGCCGCCGCGATGCGCCGCATGCGGCTGTTCCCGGCCCCGCCGAGCACCGCATCCTCAGCCTTCGCCGCCGGATTGCGCGGCGGGCGGCCTTCTTCCAGGCGTGCCGCCAGATCGCGCATCGTTCCTTCAGACCATCGATCGAATACCGACCCGGTCCGCAGCGCACCCTTGATCGCCGTGCCGGGAATATAGGGTCCCGCCGGAGATTCGGCAAAGGTTGGAATGAACAGATTTTCGGCCTGCGCGCGATTCCACACGGGAATCGCCGTCGCGCTTTCAAACGGGATGCGTCGCCCCGCGAAGTTCTGCGCGAATCCGCCCCACGAGGCGAAGTCCAGCCGGTCTGCCTTCTTCAATTGCGCCAGATACCCGTCCAGGCGCGGCCCCTTGGCCAGCAGCCGGAAAATCCGCCGCTGATCGAGCACGTTAACGTGGTCTTTCCACACCATGTAATCGATCGGCGCGAGTCTCTGGCCGTCGCCGACCAGCGTGGGGGTCAGACACGTAAGCCGGTATTTCATGACGCTCTCCACGGGATCGGCAGCGCAAGCGCAAATCCGGCTCGATAAACCGGATGCGGAAAATTCTCGGGAGCCACATCGGACGCCGCGCCGTTGGGAGCCGCCGGGGCGACGATCACCGACCCTTCCGCGATCATACGCGTCGTCTTCTTCAATTCGCCCGAGCCCTCGGCGCGGCCGCCGCGCGTCGTGACCGCGTAGTTGCCCTGGTTCCAGTCGACCGCATCCTTTTCGCCCGGCTGGAACAGCGACAGCATCCACCACGCCGATTCGCCTTCGGGAGCGGTGAGCTGCAAATCGTCCCCGGCCGAAACTTCGGCATGACCCCAGCCGCGCGTCCGCTCGCCGCCGAAGCCGGAATCGCCCAGCAGGCGAATCGCGCCGAGCACGCGGTCGTTCCATTGCTCATCCGCGATCGACGCCTGAAACCAGAGTCCCGCACCAGGCGCGAATTCCAGGCAGGCGCTCGAATGCGGCGCGACACCGGCGCCGTGCCGATCGATGGCGGCTGCGGACCGCACCGAGACGCGATACGGACCCTGCGTGCCCTGCGCGATCAGGCATTCGCTGGGACCGTCGACCGACCAGTTCTCTTCCGACACCGCGCGTCCTTCGAGCAGGTCGCGGATCAGCTTCATCGGCACGAATCGTGCGCCCTTCCACCGGATTTTCGCTGACGGCGGCGGAGGCCACAGGCTGCGCGGAGGAACCGCGTACAGCGTGTCGCCGTGGAACGGGAAACAGGAACTGAATCGCACCGCCGGCTGTGCCGCGCGCGCCGTCGCGTCAAGCCATTCCTCGAGAAACCCGAGCCGCGCCATGGCGCCCGAGACCGCCGAATAGAGCGTGTCGCTATGGTACACACGATCGACGCGGTCGCGATCGCCCGAATCGGGTCCGATGCGCCAGGGTCCGGCAGGATGGAGTTTTACGAGCATTTTGAAAATAACGACCCCGGCCTGACGGCAAGAGCTCCAGTGCCGGCAGCCGCGCCCGTAAGGGCGGGGTTCAGCGTCATGTGTGCCACTAATTCTCCAGCTTCTCCGCCAAACCTAACGACTGCAGCGCCGCCAGATCCGCTCCCGAAGCCAGTTCCGCCTCCGCGCCGCCCTCGGAATAAAACGCGCGATTGCGCCACACCGCTTTGAGATTCGCGAACCGCACACGACCGCTGCCGCGCGACCCGCCCCCGCCGAGCGCATCGTCTTCGAGCAATCGCAATCCTTCGAGCAGCCGCGCCGCCAGCGCCCTGTCTTCCTCGCACAGAACGTCGAGCACCATCCGGACCTTGAATCGCGCGCCGGCCGGAACGCGTTCGAGCGTCCGCGGATTGGCCTGCGACGTAATCCGGTCGATGGCGTTCTCGCTCTTCACTTCGGTGATCTCGTCGTCGAGATTCTCGCGCATCTGCGCCGTGATGCTTTCGGGATCGAGCGGAGCATCGTACACGGTGAGCCGCGCCGGGCTGGCCTGATTGCTGCTCCCTTCTCCTTCGACGCGGTCCGCGCGGCCCGCGCCGCGGCCGAACAGGAGACAGATTTCATCGTCGGGACGATCGCTCTGATGGATCCGCACTTCCTGGCCGCGCCGCTTCGACACGTAGACCAGCTCCGCGGGAGAGATCAGCCCCATCGCGTTTTCGAGCAGCGAACGCACGCGGCCCCGCAGCGAACTGCCCGGGATGTACGGCAATCCGAAGGCGTCCTTCACGACGGGGTTATCCGCGCCGCCGATCTCGAGCGATCCTTTGCCGGCGCCGATGTGCAGGCCGGTTTCGCAATGGATCTCGCCCGAAAGAATCAGTTTCCCGATCAGTTGCAGTTGTGTTTGAGCAGTGTGTGCGCTCATATTCCTCTTGTAATCAGGAGTCAGAACTCAGGAGTCAGAATCGATGCAGCCGTCATTCTGACTCCTGTCTCCTGACTCCTTTTTCCTATTCGTTATACGCGACGATCGCCTCGAACAGGTCCTTGAACCGTTCGTACCCGCGAGCATCATTTTTGCGCGTCACCTGCAGCAGCAGCTTTTCGAGCGCGTCCAGACTGCGCAGCGAATGCCGCGCGATCGTGTACGCCAGCCGCGCGCGCAGCATGACGAACTGGTGTTGCCGCTCGCTTTCCGGAGCCCGAACCGCGCGCCGCACCGCATTATAGAGACGCCGCAGTTGGCTCTTGGTCCCCGAATCCATATCGCGCATCCGCGCCACGACAGCGTGAGCCTGATTGTCGAGATACAGGCTGTCGGCAATCAATTTCTCGAGTTCAATGTCGGCCGGGCCTTCGAATGGACGTCCTCCGCCCGGACGGCCGCCTTCGCGCCGCTCGCCGCGATTTTCGCCGTGCGGACGGCGATCGTCGCGCCCGCGATCCGGACCGCGATCCGCCCCCCGATCAGGTCTTGGCCCGCCACCTCCGCCACCGGGACCACCCTGGCGGGGCGGACGATCCTCACGCTTCTGGCCCCCGCCCTGCGGCTTCGGCCCTTCGCGCCTGGGCTGCTCCGTTTTCGGAGCCTCGGCCGCAGGAGCTTCCTGCTTCGGAGCTTCCTGCTTGGGAGCTTCCTCTGTCGGCTCCGCGACCGGTGCTGTTTGTGCTGCCTGGACTTCTTCTTCCATGGAATCCTTTACTCCGCCGACAACCTCGCCCATTCTAGCGCCACACGACCGGCGGGCCGCAACTTGACGGTCACGGCGCTGCGGCCGATCAGATCGGCGATCAGCGCGGTTCGAGCCTTCTGAAAATCTCCGCGTTCCGGAGCCCCGTCGCGAGCCGCGCCCAAAATGCGGCGGATCCGTCGATGGTAGCGCCACGGACGCTCGCCGCCCATCTTGCGGGCCTGCCGGCGCGACATTTTCGACTGCGTTTCGCGATAAATCCCGCACAGATCGCGCAGGTACTGCGGTGAGCAGCCGAATTCCGCGATCATCCGCATCAGCGAATCCTTGAGATCCGCCGCTTCTGCGAACTGCTTCCATTCGAGCGTCCTGCCGAGCAGCCAGATGCAATCCTTATCCGCCGATTTCGCGACCTCGAGACGCTGTCCCGCCTCTTCAAACACCGATCCGAGCGATGCATCGACGGCCGGCGCCAGCGCCAGCGCCATGCTGATCGTCTTGCCCTCGGGTCCCGCAAAATCCTTGAGATTCGTTTCGGCGAAGCGGTGGAACAACCGTTCCACTTCGCGCGCCAGAGCGACCAGCGCGTCCCAGGCGCCGTAGACCGCGAAATCGTCGCCGCCCGAATAGATCACCGTGACTTTGCGCCAGAACTCCGGCATGGAGCACAGCACTTCCAGCTCGCCCGCGAAAAATTGCTTGAACATCACCGAGAGCTGAATGTGCTCCTCGATGGTCTGAGCGCGGCGGATGCGGATGCCGAAATTATCCACGTCGCCGCGCAGGACGCCCCAGGTATGCAGCCCACCGGCGCGCGCGGCCAGAGCCGACGTGGATGCAGGCTCGCGCCCGTCGTCGCTCGGCGCGGCGTGGCGCGCAAACGGCAGCGATTCCGCATTTCCCGCCAGACTCCAGGTGTGCTTCCCTTCGCCGATCAGAATGCGTCCCGGCGTTTCCGGCGACCAGCTTGCCGATTCCGCATCGCGCAGCCGCATGCCGAGGTGTCCGGCGAAATACTCGTGCGATTCCGCCGACGTCGGCGCGGTTTCGAAGCCCGGCGTCCCGCGGCGATGTTCCATCTGCTCGCTGAGGCGGCGGCGCACGTCGCTCCAGTCGCCCAGGTTTTCGGTCAGGCTCCAGATCAGCTTAAGCGATCCTTCGGACAGCGCCGCGATCTCGGCCGCGGCGGCATTCAGGAAGGCTTCGGCCAATTCGCGCAATTCGTCGGGCAGCACCACCAGGAACTGCCCGCCGCCGCTCGATCCCAAAAGGATTTTCGCCAAACTGAGTTCGGCACGGAGCGCGCGAGGAAGCACTTCACTAAGCAGGCTGATCCAATGCGAGCGTCCAGTGAAGACCTGGTCGTGGTCTTTTTCAGCCGGCGCGAATAGAAACTCGTCAATCCCGAGGAGCTTCCCTTGAAGGAAAATTTGCACGGACATCGGAAGGCGAAACCCTCACTGTAGCATGCCTCCGGTCCGCGCGGGTCGGTCTAGCAAGATGTCCCGCCGATTTCGAAAGCGAACGGGCCCGCTCACTCGCGTTCGCGGTTCAGCGCAAACCACAGAACCACGAGCGCCACCGAGTGGGTAGCGCCGCAGCACACCGGTCATCAGGAGGGCGGGCTTCAGCCGGCGCGGAGCTTTAGCTCCGCTGGATCAAGTGCGTGACTGAAGCCACGCGCGGGATGAATCCCGCCCCCCTTCGTGCTAACGATTTCTCTGCGACACTCTACTGGTAACGAAGAACGTCGCTCGCCGGATAAGCGATCAGCCGTGCGAGCCGCGACCGAAGGGAGCGGTTGAACGATCCCTTCTCTAGCGAATCGACGTGCGCGCCCGCGTTCGATTGCCGCATCGCCGGTCCGAACGTCAGGCTCTCCACCTGGTCCACCGGATACGCAGCCGTGCCGATGAAATCTCCCGGCGTATCGTGCTGGAACCAGATTTCGGTCCGGGTCGCGCCCAGGAAATTTCCAGTGAACATTCTGCCGTCGCGCAGGCGGAGGATATCGGCCCGCGCCGCTCCGATCAAAACAACGATCAGGAGTGCCAGCTTCATAAATCTACTACTGCAGTTCGATCGTCTCGACTCTCAGGGTGCGTCCGTTCTGCGTGCCCGTGACGGTGACCGTCACCGACCGCGGACCGGTCGCGTTATGCATCATTTCCGCCGCCTTCGCGTTTCCCGTGCTGTCGAGACGCAGCATCCGCCCATCCTGAATCTGGACCACAAACATCGTCGTCATCCGCGACGGCCCGCACGCGTCCGGCTTTTCCTGCGAGCCGGCCTGACGCTCAAGGCAGGCCGCGTCGAGAAGCTTGCCGTTCCAGGACTCGGCCAGGCACAGGGAAGCTCCCATCATGCCGAGGCCGAGGCCGAGAATGAGGATGCTCTTCATCGAAGCCTCCTTCTGGGTGCAGGCAGCAATCGGCGGGCCAGCGCTCTAACTCACGGTCGCTGGCGGAACCGGGCACATGATTGCGTAGATTTTGCTCATCATTGCCGCATCCCTGGAAAAAACGCCGCGATGCCGCAACGTTACATGTGCAGAATTTGCTGATCGAAGCTATGTTGAAGCGCGTCTAATTGGATTGACGCGCGAGCAGCGTTTCGATTTTGCGCAGCAGGTTCGGAAGCTCCACCGGCTTGGGCTCGTATTCATCGCAGCCGGCGGCCAGAGCACGTTCGCGATCGGCAGGAAGCGTGTGGGCGGTCAGCGCAATCACCGGGATCGAAGCCGTTTCAGGACGCCTGCGGAGTTCACGCGCGGCCTCCCATCCGTCGATACCGGGCAGCGTCATATCCATCAATATGAGCCCGGGAATCTGCGCTTTGGCGGCGCAGACCGCTTCTTCGCCGCTGGCGGCTTCCAGGATTTCATAGCCGAGCCTGCGCAGCCGCCGCGCCAGGATCTCGCGGCTGATTTCGTTATCTTCCACCAGGAGAATGCGCGCCATCGTTCACGTTTCTCAAAGCACGCAACTTGCCGGACGCTCTAAGTCTATGGCTCACGCCCGACCGACCGCGCCCAAGCTGAGCCTCGCAGGACTGCGCCATGAAATCATGACGCCGGTGAATCACATCATCGGCTATGCCGAAATGCTGCTCGACGAATTGCAGCAGCCCGGCTTCAGCAGCATTTCGCAAAACCTGACGCGGATCCGCGAAACAGCGCGCGAGATGAGCCGGTCGATCGAGCGCATTCTTTCTCCACGAGCGCGCCGGCGCCTCGCGCAGGCCCTCGCCGAGCTGCGCGAAGAGATCACGCAGCCGATCCACACGATCCTTCAAACCGTCGGCGCGATCACCAGCGAGGACGGCAATATTGCCGCGATCGGCGACGTGATCGCCATCGGCCGGGCCGCCGCGGAATTGCTGGAGTTCGCCCAGGGCCGCCGGACCTTCGACGCGCCGCAGGTCCAGGGCGAAGCGCAGAGCGGCACTCCCCAGCGCCGCCCTGCCCCGCTCTCCGGGCGCATTCTGGTGGTCGACGATAACCGCACCAGCCGCGAACTCACCGTCCGCCTGCTCAAACGCCAGGGCCACCACGTAACCGCGGTTTCGAGCGGCGCGGAAGCGCTGGCCGTCATGCTGCAAACGTCCCAGGATCTGGTCCTGCTCGACATGCTGATGCCGAAGCTGGACGGATTCCAGGTGCTGGAGCGCATCAAGGCCGATCCGTCGCTCAAAGCCATTCCCGTGATCGTGATCTCAGCGTTGAACGAAGTTCCCGGCATCGTGCGCTGCCTGGAAATCGGCGCCGAGGATTATTTGTTCAAACCGTTCGATCCCGTGCTGCTGGGCGCGCGCCTTCAATCTTCGCTCGAAAAGAAGCGCCTGCACGATCTCGAAAAGCGCCGTTCCGCCGACCTGGAGCGCGCTTTCGAGCAGCTTCATGCCAACGAGCAGCGCCTGCGCCTGGCTCTGGCCGCCGATCGCGCCTCCATCTGGGACTGGGATCCGGCCACGAACAAGATCCTCGAACTGGTCCAGCCCGGCGCGCCGCAAAGCCGCGAAATGGAACGCTCGCTCGACCAGATGATCGAGCGCGTCCATCCCGACGACCGCGAACACGTGCGCCGCAACCTTGCCGAGGCGCTCGAAGCGCGCCACGATTTTCACGATCAGTATCGCGTCGTCGCGCGCGACGGCTCGACGGTATGGTTCGAGACGATGGGCGCCCTGCAGCTCGGCCCCGGCGGCGCGGCGCAGCGCATGATCGGCGTCACGCGCGACATCACGCATCGCAAGCGGCTCGACGACGCGCTGCGGCGCTCTAATCAGGATTTTCAGCGCTTCGCCATGGCCGCCTCGCACGACCTGCAGGAACCGCTGCGCGCCGTCGGCGGAGGACTCGAAGGCCTGGCGCAGCGTTTGCGCGGCGAGGATCAGCGTGTGATCCGCGCCTCCATCGATTCGCTGGCGCGCATGTCGAAACTCATTTCAGACCTGCTCGACTATTCGCAGATGAGCACCCAGCAGGCCCGCCGCCAGCCGGTGTCGTCGGAAGCCGTGCTGTCGCTGGTGTTGAACGATCTGAAACTCGCCATCGAAGACAGCGGCGCGCGGATCGAGCACGGCAAGCTGCCCGCCGTCTGGGCCGACTTCATGATGCTGCACCGGCTCTTTCAAAACCTGATTTCGAATTCCATCAAGTATCGCGGAAAGCAGCCGCCGCGCATCCAGCTCGCGGCCGTCCGCAAAGGCGATTGGTGGACTTTCAGCGTCGCCGACAACGGCGTCGGCATCGATCCGAAATACAAGGACGCCATTTTCGGTGTCTTCCGCCGCCTGCACGGTCCCGACGTTCCCGGCAGCGGCCTCGGGCTCGCCATTTGCCATCGCATCGTGGAGCAGTTCGGCGGAAAAATCTGGATGGAGTCCGCCGCCGGAAAAGGATCGACGTTTTATTTCAACGTCCCGGCGCTGCCCGCGAAGTGATTTTCCGAAATGCACAAATTGAGGCACACTAGAAGGAACGTGCACACACGAAGGATGGCAACCTTCCTCCTGGGAGCCTGGATTGCCGGCGGAATTTTTATGTCCGTCGTTTCGCTGCTCGACCTGCGCGCGCCCGCGATCGTTCTGAGTGTCCCGCATCCCGCGCTGGAACCGATGGTCAAGCAAATCGGCGCCGAAAATATGACGCTGCTGCTGCGTCACGCCTCGGCGGAAATAAGCCGCTTTCTGCTGAAGAAATGGGAATTGGCGGAACTGGCGCTGGGCGTCGCTCTCGGAGCCTGCCTCTTTTTGGGAACTCAGCGGCGCATTTTCCCATTATTGTTGTGCGGCATCATGCTGACCATGGTCCTGTTTCAATACGGCGTGACCGCTGAACTGGTGTATCGCGGGAAAGAAATCGATTTCCCCCCGGGCAGCACGGCCGTGGGTCCCACAACCCGATATCTGCTGCTGCAGCAGGTCTACATTGGCGCGGAAATCATGAAATACATCGCCGCCGCGATTCTCACCAGCTTTTTATTCACGTTCCGCACAGGCCGCCGCCGCGGCAAAGAATTGCATACGCTGCCGGCCGATGTAAGCCCGGTGTCCGACTGACTCGCGCGCTATCAAATCGCGCGATCGAGTAAGGCCTCAGGACCCGCGCACTCAGACAGGAGCGTAGAAATTCTTTAGAAGACGCCGCGGACCTTCAGCGCTTCGTCGATAATCGCCAGTAGTTGCTGGCGCGTCATCTCGATCTTTTCGCCCGGTTCCGGCATATCCTCCGCGGTCATCGGAGCGCCCGGCTCGAGATGATTTTTCGACTTGACGTGATAGCGCGACCGCGCCTCGAACAACCGCTGCACCTCGACGCGCGGCAGAACTTTGGGGCCGCCCAACAGCTCAGCCACCAAGGTGATGCGCGCGAAATGCTCCACCGTCTCCATGCGATGGTAGGCCTGCAGAATATCCTCGCCATACGCCACCGCGCCGTGATTCGCCATCAGCATCGCGTCGTACTTGGGAATATAGGGCAGCATTCCCTCGGTCAGCGCGGGCGTTCCCGGCAGCCCGTAATCGGCCAGCGGAATCGACCCCAGGCAGATCACGACTTCCGGCAGCAGCGCCATATCGAGCGCCCTGCCCGCCGCCGCGAATCCGGTTGCCACCGGGGGATGCGCATGCACCACGCTGCGCACATCGGGACGAAGCTGATAGATGGTCAGATGCATCGCCAGCTCCGACGTGCACTCGCGCGATCCGCACAGCTTGGCGCCGTTCAGGTCGCACAGAATCAGGTCCTCCGGCCGCATCATCCCTTTGGAGATTCCCGTGGGCGTTGCGAGCAGGCGATCGTCATCCAGCCGGATACTCAGGTTGCCGTCGTTGGCCGCGATCCAGCCCTTGTCGAACATCAGGCGTCCGACCTGGACGATTTCCTCGCGAAGCTGGCTCTCAGTCTTCATCGCGTACTGCGCTCTTGATTGTAGCAGCGATTCCAGAGTTCGTTGTAGGCCCCGGTCCACATTACAATGAAGCGAGTGGAAAAACGCCGCATGTGCCCGAACTGCCGGGCATTCATCACCACGGACGACCGGATCTGTCCGTACTGCAATACCGAAGTCGCACCGAAGCCTTACTTCCGCAAGCCCGCGTCGGACGCACTGGGCGGCCTGATCCCGCATGCCCGCTTCACCACCGTGGTGATCATGCTGATCAACACCGGCCTCTACATCGCGACGGTTCTGCACAGCGGAAGCCCCGATCTCACCATGCAGACCCTCGCGCTGTTCGGCGCAAAATGGACGCCCGCCATCGTCAGCGGCCAGTGGTGGCGGCTCATCACCGCGGGATTTCTGCACGGCGGGATTCTGCACATCCTGATGAACATGTGGGTGCTGTTCGACCTGGGCGCGCAGGTGGAAGAGGCGTTCGGCACGCCGCACTTTCTTTTGATTTACCTGATCTCGAACATCACCGGATTTCTCGCCAGCATGTACCTGATTCCGAACACGCTCTCGATCGGCGCGTCGGCGGCCATCTTCGGCCTGATCGGCGCGATGATCGCGATGGGCGTGCGCGACCGGTCGTCTTATGGCTCGGCGGTCCGGTCCTTCTATATGCGCTGGGCGATTTACGGCTTGGTGCTCAGCCTGATTCCCGGAACCGACTGGGCCGCGCACATCGGCGGGTTAGCCGGCGGATTCGTTGTCGCGCTGATCACCGGCACCCAGGGCACCACGGCAGCCGTCGAACGGCTCTGGCAGGTAGCCGCCGGATGCATGCTCGCAATCACCGGCGTCGCCTTTTTCGAAATGATGACCGGCCTGCTGGCCGCCCGGTAGCCCCCCTGTGGGGCATGCCGGCTGATGCCGATTCCTTCGTG
>JAIQFJ010000196.1 GCA_020073325.1 Terriglobia bacterium
GATCATGGAAACCTCGCCTAAATTGAAACCACGCCGGTGCTGTCGCCGAAGCGCTCCGCGTCCGCGCCGAGTTTGTGCAGCATCGTAAGCAGAACATTCGCCATCGGCGTGCCATCTTTGCAGCGCACGTGCAGATTTCCCGAGAGCCGGCCGTTCGCCTTGCCCAGCAGAATGACGGGAACGCGCTTGTGATTGTGGACGTTGCCGTCGCCCATCGGGCTGCCGTACAGGACGATGGAATGATCCAGCAGATTGCCGTCACCGTCGGGCGTATCTTTCAGTTTCTCGATGAAATACGGCAAAAGACTCACATGATAGGCGTTGAGTTTCGCAAATTCGGCGAGTGTTGCCGGATTTTCGCCGTGGTGCGACAAAGAGTGAAATGGCACTTTTACGCCGCTTTCTGGAAAAATGCGCTGGCTGACGTCGATGCTCATTTTGAACGCCGACACGCGCGTCACCTCGGCCATGAAGCCGAGCGCCTGAAGATCGAACATCAGCTTGACGTGCTCTTCGTAGGAATCGGGCACGCCGAGTGGAGCCGCCGGCAGTTCCCGCGACGGGTTGCCGGCGTTGTATTTTTCCACCTGCTGAAGCCGCCGCTCGATTTCGCGCACATCGGCCAGGTAATCGTTGAGCCGACTGCGATCCTTCGAATCCAGATCCTTCTGTAAACGCGAGACATCGTGCGCGATCAGGTCTAAGATGCTGCGGTCCGCCCGCCGCCGCGCCCCGCGCTCCCCGGGACTGCCGCCGTCGCCAAACAGGCGCTCGAACGCGGCCCTGGGATTCAACTCCATCGGCAGCGGCTGCGTCGACGACGACCAACTGATCGTATCCTTATATACGCACGCGTAGCCGTAGCCGCACGCGCCGGTTCCGTCGCCGTTATCGACGCACAGTTGAATCGAAGGGAGCGGCGTATCCTGGCCGTATCGCTGCGCGTAGAGCTGATCGACTGATATTCCACAAGAAATATCGGCGCCCTCGGTGAGCTTGGGATGCGAGGCCGTCAGATAGACCGCCGAGGAGCGGTTGTGATCGCCGCCTTCTTCATCCGCGGACCAGGCCGTCGCGGGATAAAGGTCCGTGTCGCTGACGATGGTGAGGTAGTCGCGATACGGCTCGAGCGCCTTAAGCGTCTGAGTTATCTCGAAGGCGCGACCCTCTGCCGCCGGTGACCAGTAGTGCTTCTCCGAGCCGTCCATCGTGCTTCCTGCCATGCCGTGGACCATTTCAATGCAGGCCAGACGCGACTTCGGCACCGCGGCGGTCTTGCGGATCGGCGTCTGCGCGGGAACCATCGAATCGAGGAATGGCAGCGCGACTGACACGCCCAGCCCTCGCAGCACGGTGCGGCGCGAAAGATATTTTTTCGTGATGAACATGAGGCTCTCCTTCGTGTATCAACGTGCGTTAGCGGGCGGCGGCTTCCGTGGAAGAGACCGCGTCGGGCGATTTTCGCATCTGGAACGGCGCGCTCCGGACGACCCCCATCAGCAGCGCGACAAACCGGTTGTCGCTGCGTTCGGCGTCGCGATCGATGGCGCGCACCGCCGGCATATCGTAGGGCTCGAGCACGCGCCCGACGCCGTAGGCGAGCAGATTCGCCGTGAACGTGCGCAAAAAAGCGTCGGGGTGAACGAGGATCGCCTGGCGCAGCATCGCGGGACTCGACAGCTTCGCTCCATCGAACATGACTCCGGACGGATCCACTTTGAAGCCGCTGTCGTTGGTGCGCCACACGCCGGTCGGATCGAAATTTTCGAGCGCGAATCCGATGGGGTCCATCATCTTATGGCACGCCGCGCAGGCCGGATTCGAGCGATGTTCTTCCAGGCGCTCCCGCACCGAAACCTTCACGCCCTGCGTCTGATTTTCCTTGAGCGCCGGAACGTTCGCCGGAGGAGGCGGAGGCGGCGTGCCGAGCAGCACGTCCATCACCCACTTGCCGCGCCGCACGGGCGACGTGCGATTCGCCAGCGACGTCAGCGTCAGAATACTCCCCTGCCCTAGCAGCCCGAAGCGATTCGGATCGGTCAGCTCGACGCGGCGGAAGCGGCTGCCCAAAATATTCGGGATGCCGTAATGCCGCGCGAGCCGTTCGTTCACGAAGGTGTAGTTCGCGGTGAGCAGTTCGAAGACGCTGCGGTCCTGGCGCATGACGTTTTCAAACAGCAGCTCCGTTTCGCTCCACATCGCCTGGCGCAGGCTGTCGTCGAAATTCGGGTATTGATAATCGTCCGGGTAGACGTCCTTCAGGTCCTGGAGATGGAGCCACTGATAAGCGAAGTTCGTCGCCAAGGAAGACGACCGCGGATCGGCCAGCATGCGCCGCACCTGCATTTCGAGCACGTCCGCATCGTGCAGCCGCGATTGGGACGCCACCGCGAGCAGTTCCGCATCCGGCGCGCTGCTCCACAGAAAATACGACAAGCGCGAGGCGAGTTCGAGGTCGCTGATGCGATAGGTCGACCCGGCCGCGAGATTCGCGGGCGTCCGCTCGAATCGAAAAACGAATTGCGGATTCGCGATGATCGCCTGCACGGCGAGCCGCATACCGGATTCGAAGCCGCCCTGATTGCGGCCCTGCTGATAGATGCCGAGAATCTCTTCGACGTCGGCGTCGGACACGGGCTTCCGATAGGCCGCGGGCACCAGTGACGTGATGATGCGCTTGGCGCAGGGGATCTCTTCGGCAGCCGACGCCGGGCGGCACTGGAGAATGCGCCGGCGGCTCGGCGTGTCGGAAATTCCCTGCACTTTTTCAGGACCGATGACGCTGAGGTCGTGCAGGTGCGGCAGCGAAGTGAGGCCGGGAACATTGGCGTTGCTGACGTCGACCAGGCTCTGTTCGACGGGCATGACGGTGTCGTCGACGGGTCCGTCGAAGCGCTGAAGGAACGCAGCCGAAACCCGCTTGGGACCGGCGGTGACGTGAATCGGAGGCGTGCGCAAATCCTGCGTCGCCTGCATGTGCGGATTGATGTCGAGCAGCGCGACACGTTCGCCGTCGATCGCGATTTCGATCCGTTCTCCCTTTTCGAGCTGTCCGAAAAAGACGCCGGGGCCTGAAAAATAAAACGTCGTGCGAAAAACGTAGTCGCCGTCGGCGGGAAAATCGTGCGTGACCACGGTTCCGCCGCGCGTACCGAACGGCGTGCCGTCGATGTGCTTGATCTGCGAAAGCACGCGCGGAACCTTATAAGTGACCATCGCGGGGGACGCGGACGGATCGCCCAGCGCCTCGCGACTGATCTTGCCGGCCGCGCGAATATAGCTCTCCATCAATGTCGGCGACACCGTCAGCGCGTCGGCCATGTTGTCGAAGCCGTGGCTCATGTCGTCGGGCGGCAGCAGGGAGGCCACGTCGATGTCGACACCGAGCAGGTCGCGAACGGAATTGGCGTATTCGGTGCGATTCAGCCGATGCAGCGGCGGGCGGCCGGGATTGAGATGGCGCGCGGCGTCCTGATCGACGGCGTCTTCAAGAGACCGGACAAAGGCCCGATTGCTCGCGGCGTCGGGCCGCGGCATTCCGGCGGGCGGCATCATTCCCGAGTCGAGCTTGCGAATCACTTTTTCGAGCTGGTCCGCGCTGCGGCCGGGATTGGCCAGGTCGACGCGATTCCAGGAAAATCCGCCGCTCTTCAGCTTGTCGTTATGACAGCCGGCGCAATATCGATCGACAAACGCTTTCTGCTGCTGGCCCCAACCGCTGCCTGCGAGCACCACGCTGCTCACGCCGAGCCAGATCCGTTTCATTTCGTTTCCTTGCGACGCGCGGACGAGATGCATCGCCGACGTGTGAGCAGTATATAGCCTAATTTAGTGATATGTCAATCTTGAATGTTACACGTGTTTGAAAGGGCGGGTCCGACAAGCCGAGCGATGCGAAGATTTCGCGCGGTTCGAGCAGCGATTCACTCCCAAGCGCTAGATACGCATTGTCGGCGATGCATGGGACTGGGCAGCGCGCGGTTCACAGCCCACTCAGAAGGAGGTGGACGAGAATCCGGTCATTGCAATCTGATATGTCGAAACCGGGGCAGTACGACGTTCGACCTGACGTCGGCCGTTGAACAACCCGTCAATCACTACCGGCGGAACCCACCTCGCACCGAGTTGTCTGGGTGGGGCCTGTAGCGCCTTCGGACCGGAATGTGGCGGCTTCTTTTCGTTCTCGACGAATTTCGGGCATTCCCAGTACAGGGTACATTCAGGTTGTCGCGACGGGCTCGACGCCCGACGACGGACGGGGAACCTGGACGATCACTGCCGCCGCGCCGGAACCCGCATCGATGGGGACGCCCCCTCGGCCGGCTTGATCAGCCTCTCGATCCCTTCCTCCATTCCGCGTTCCAGTTGACGGCCACCGTCAGCGGGGCGACCGCGCCGGTTCTGTCGGACCTCGCAGGCCACGCCACCGGCTTTCCGGCGAAAGCCGCGCATACACTTCGGACGCCGCCGCTTTTGTGATCCGGCGTCGAAAAACGTTTCCCGCACCGGGGCCGTCTGCGTTACTTCCTCTGGTATTTCTCAAACCAATATCGCAGGTACAGTTGAGTGCGCATGAAGTTCGAAGGGATCGACCCAGTGCCGTGGTATTCCCCGTTCATCCGCACCATCGCGGTCGGCACGCCGCGAAGTTTCAGCGCCTCGTAAAACTCCTCGGTCTGCGGCATGGGCGTCCGCATATCGAGCACTCCGGTCATCAGCATCGTCGGCGTCTTCACGTTGCCGGCATACATCACAGAGGAATGTTTCAGATACTCGGTTGGATCTTCCCACGGAGGATTCTTGAAAAACAGCGAGTAGTAGTTCGGCTGTGCGTCCACGATTCCCGCAAAGGACAGCCAATCGGTAACCGGGCAGTTCGCCGAGGCCGCCGCAAACCGGTCGGTGTGGCCCACCGCCCACGACGTCAGAACGCCGCCGCCGCTGCATCCGTACACAAAGAGATTTTTCTCATCGATATACCCGCGCCCGATCACCTCGTCGACCCCTTTCATCAGGTCCTGAAAGTCTTTGCCCGGATAATCGTAGTTGATCGCGTTGCCGAAATCGGTTCCATAGCCGGTGGATCCGCGCGGATTCGTGTACACCACGACGTAACCGTTGGCCGCGTGGTCCTGATATTCGAAACTGAACCCGACGTCGTACATGCCCGCGGGGCCGCCGTGAATGCTGAGAATCATCGGATATTTCTTCTTCGGATCGAAATCCGGCGGCTTGACGATCCAGCCCTGGATCTTCAGGTTGTCGAGCGACGTGTAGTTGAACTCTTCGACCTCGCCGAGCTTGATGCCGCGCAGCAGGTCGTGATTCGCGTTGGTCAGTTGCTTCGGCTGCGGACGCGACAGGTCGAACGCCACAATGTCGCCCGGCTGGGACGAATTGGTCAGAACGCCAACACCCTGGCCGCCTTTGGTGGTGCTGGTCACGGTCAGCATGTGCGCGCCATTGGTGACCTTGCGCACTTCGCTGTCGAGCGAGGCGTAGTACAGGTTGCGAACTCCGCTCTCGGCGACGCCGAAATAGAGTCCGCTGCTGTTCGCATTCCACATCAAGCCCGCCGGGGTGCGATCGAGCTTTGGTGTAATGTCGCGCGGGCTGGACCCGTCGATGTTCATCACGTACAGGTCGGAATCCTTCCACGCCTGCATCGCGAAATCGTAGCCGGTATAGGCGACGTACCGCCCGTTCGGCGAAACCACAGGATTGGAGTTGATTCCCTTGCGCGTGGCGAGCTGGCGCACCGCTCCGCTGTCGGTCGAGACCGCGTAGATATAGCTCTCTTTCGGATGATAGTCGGCGTCTTCCAGGCGCAGGCCGCCGAAGACGATCTCCTTGCCGTCGGGAGTCCACGAAAGACCGCTTCCTCCGCCGAATCCGCCGGCCGAGCCGTCGTTGAAATTCCCGGTGGTCAACTGCCGCGGTGCGCCGCCTTCGGCCGATACGACGAAAATATGGCGGAAGCCGTTCGGCAACATGCCCTGCCGGTCGGCGCGATAGCGAAGCCGTTCGACGATGGTCGGATCGGGCGTCCATTTCGCGCCTTCCGGTCGCGGCGGCAGCTTGATATTCCAGGTCTCGCGCTGCGGAACGAGTTTTGTAAACGCAATCGACTTCCCATCCGGCGACCAGGAAATCCCGCCCGGCGCATCTTCCAGGCGAGTGATCTGCGTTACGGCTCCTTCCGCATCCATCCAGCGGACGTAAATCTGGCTGCCTTTGGGCTCGCCCTCCGCCAGGTACGCGATGCGGCTTCCATCCGGCGACCAGCGCGCGCCGGAGCCTTTCACCAGGAATCGCTGGCGGCTGCCATCCGAGTTCATGATGTACAGCGCCGATTCGAACTTGTCGTTCATCTTGTCGACCCAGCGGCGCGTGAAGACAATCTGTTTGCCGTCGGGAGAGATTTCGGGATCGGACACGTTGACCATGTCGAGATACATGCCCAGTTGGATCTTGCGGATCGGCTCTTTGCCGATGTCCGCGGCTGTCATGGAGCCAGCGAGCAGAACGACTGCGATCGAGTACCGGTTGAAGGCTTGCACAGAGGACTCCTTTGCCGTTTACTGTATCACCTGCCGATCGGAGCGGGGGAGCATGTCCACCGGATGCATAGCCGATACTAATGAGGCATGCGGACCGAGTTCAAAAGAGCAGTCCTGCCGCGCGACCTCCGCGCTCTGGTCGCCTTCGATCATCGCGTTTTTCCTCAACCCGACTGGTTTCCGGCGGAGGCCTGGAGTGAATACGAATCTTTTTGGCTGATCGTCGAACGCCGCCGGATTGGATGCTGCACGTTCGGCGAGCACATCGACTTTCAGCACGACCTTCGCGGCATCGACCCGCGCCTGCGCGGGACGCTCTACGTCGCTTCCACCGGAATTCTTCCGGCATTTCGAGGCGCCGGCTTTGGCCATCTGCTGAAGGCCTGGCAAGTTGCCTACGCGCGGCACGGCGGATTCAGCCGGGTCGTCACCAATACGCGTAAAAGCAATCGCGCGATGATCGCGCTGAACAAGACCTTCGGATTCCGCGCGATCCGCACCACGCCGCACTACTATATGGATCCCGATGAGCCGACCGTGGTGATGGAGCTGCTTCTGCGATGACCTGCAAAAAATGCCGCGTCGCGATGCTGGAATTGAAAGGTCACCTCTATCACGGGAATCGCAAGTGGAAATGTCCGAAGTGCAACCGCGTGCGGATGCAGGCGCCGCGCAAAGCGAAATCGCCGCCGCGGATGGAATAATGGACGCTATGTTCAGGCTGGCCTTTCTGCTCGCGATGCCCCTCATCGTAATGCCGATATCCGCCGCCGATTACGACGTCGTGATCCGCAACGCGCGCGTCGTCGACGGCAGCGGGAATCCATGGTTCCGCGCCGACATCGCGATCAAGGACGGCCGCATCGTGGCGATCGGCAAGCTGGCGAATGCGCAAGCGGCGCGCACGATCGACGCCAGGGAGCGCATCGTTGCTCCCGGCTTCATCGACGTCCACACGCATATCGAAAGCGGAGTCGAGAAGAATCCGCGCGGCGACAATTTTCTTCTGGACGGCGTGACCACGGTGGTCACCGGAAACTGCGGCGGATCGGAGCTGAACCTCGCCGCATGGTTCGACAAACTGGATCGCGCGGGCCTGGGCCTGAATGTCGCGTCGCTGGTGGGCCACAACACGGTTCGACGCGAGGTGATGGGCACGGCGAATCGGCAGGCGACTCCGGAAGAACTGAAGAAGATGGAATCGCTGGTCGACCGCGCGATGCGCGACGGAGCGGTCGGATTTTCCACCGGCCTCGAATATGTTCCAGGAACCTACGCCAACACCGCGGAAATCGTCGATCTGGCGAAAGTCGCCGCGGCGCACGGCGGCGTCTACACCAGCCACATGCGCGACGAAGGCATTCACGAACTGGACGCCATCAACGAAACGATTACGGTCGGCAAAGAGGCGCACATCCCGGTGGAGATTTCGCATCTGAAAATCGACCGCCGCGCGTTTTGGGGCGCCAGCGATCAGTCGCTCGCGCTGATCGAAAAGTATCGTCGTGAGGGCGTCGATGTCGTGGTGGATCAGTATCCCTACGATCGCGCGAGCACCAACCTCGGCATTCGCCTTCCGAGCTGGGCGCTGGCCGAGGGCAAAGTGAAGGAACGCCTGGCCGACGCCACCACACGCCGAAAAATCGCCGATGAAATGAAACAGGACCTGGCCATCATGGGCGAGCCCGATTACGGTTTCGCCACCGTCGCGCGTTTCACCCCGAACGTCGCCTATGAAGGCAAGACGATTCCGGAGATCAACGCACTGAAAGGCCGCTCCGCCGGTCTCGACAACGAGATCGAGACGATTTTCGATTTGATGAACGCAGGCGGCGCGTCGATGGTGTATCGCCTGATGGGCGATGTCGATATCGATCGGATCATGCGCTATCCGTTCACCGCGGTCGCGAGCGACGGCGGCATTCAGGAATACGGCGTCGGCAATCCGCACCCGCGATCCTATGGGACCAATGCTCGTGTTCTGGGCGAATATGTCCGCGGGCGCGGAGTGTTGACGCTGGAGGATGCCGTTCGCCGCATGACTTCCCTGCCCGCCCGCACCTTTTCATTTCGCGACCGCGGCGAAATTCGCGAAGGCATGGCGGCGGACCTGGTGGTGTTCGACCCGGCGCGCGTCGAGGATCGGGCGACGTACGCAAAGCCGCATCAATATTCGAGCGGCTTCGATTTCGTCGTGGTGAACGGAAAAATCGCCGTGGAGGACGGGAAGCTCACGACGGCTCGTGCAGGACGGTCGTTGCGCAATCGCTAAAGTCCGTGTGAACATGTGGGGCCGCTCGTCGAGCGGCAAGCCGGCAGCCTTGCCGGCTGAGCTAGATTCATCACGAAACCCGCGCGGAAGGCTCGCCGCCGCGAATAGCGGCCCCACATGGACTCGTGATAGTTTGGAGCCACTATGTTTCTTCGCCTCGCGCTCGCGCTCTCGATAAGCACTTTGGCCTCCGCCGATCCGCGACCCATGACGCTGATCGACGTCATGAATGTTCCTACGGTCAGCGATCCGCAGATCTCGCCCGATGGCAGGCAGATCCTCTACGTCAAGTCCGATCCCGACTGGAAGGCCGACCGCCGCATCATGCACATCTGGAAAATCAACGCCGACGGTTCCGGCGCGATGCAGATGACCAGCGGCGCCGACGGTGAAAATTCTCCGCGCTGGTCGCCGGACGGCAAGACGATCGCGTTCATCGCCAAGCGCGGGACGGAGCCCGAAGCCGTCGCCCAAATCTTCGTCATTTCGATCGCCGGCGGCGAGGCGAAAGCGCTCACCACGCACGCGACGGCCGTGATGAACATCACCTGGTCGCCCGACGGTTCCGAGATTTTCTTCCGCGCCGCCGATCCGAAGTCGGACGAGCAAAAGTCGCGCGAAAAAGCCAAAGACGACGTGTTCATGTTCGACGAGAATTATCAGCAGCAGCATCTGTGGAACGTCGGCGTCGCGTCGAAGGCCGAACATCGCGTTACGCAGGGGAACTATACGGTCCTTTCCTATGAGCTTTCGCGCGACGGCAAGAAGATCGCGATGCATCGCTCGCCCACGCCGCAGTTCGAAGACAACGAATTCGGCGAAGTTTGGGTGATGGACGCGACAGGCGCGAATGCGAAGCAGATCACGCGCAACCGCGTGCCGGAATCGAACGCGTCGATTTCGCCGGACGGATCGAAGGTGATGTTCCTCTCGCAGGCAAACGAGAAATTCGATACCTACTACAACGCGAAGATCTTCGTCGCCTCGACCAACGGCGGCGACTCGCATGTCCTGATGCCGGAGCTTCCTTACGAGGTGGATCGCGCGGCCTGGTCCAAGGACGGCAAGTCGATTTATTTCCTGGCCAACATGGGCGTGCATAGCGAGCTGTTCAAGGTCGGCGTCGAAAGCCGCAAGCCCGAACAGATCACCAGCGGCAAACACGCGCTCGCCGGATGGACGCTCTCGACAGCGGCCAACGTGCAGGTTTACACCTCCAGCGAAATGACCAGCCCCGGCGAGGTCTGGATCATGGGCGCCGATGGTGGATCGGCTCCGCACAAAGTCACCAGCGTGTTCGATTATCTGACGCGCGACTTCAAGCTGCCCCGGCAGGAAAAAGTCGAATGGAAAGGCGCGGACGGCGTCACGGTCGAAGGGCTGCTGTATTATCCGATCGACTATAAAGAAGGACAGAAGTACGCGCTCGCCGTGCAGACCCACGGCGGACCGCAGGCGTCGGACAAGTTCGGATTCGGCGGAATGCAGAACTACGTTCCCGTGCTCGCGGCGAAGGGTTATGCGGTGCTGCAGCCGAACTATCGCGGATCCACCGGCTATGGCGACGAGTTCCTGCGCGACATGGTCGGACATTATTTCAAGAATGCGCATCTCGACGTGCTGGCCGGCGTCGATTACGTGATCAAAATGGGCGTTGCCGATCCGGACCACATGGTGAAGATGGGCTGGAGCGGCGGCGGTCACATGACCAACAAGATCATCACGACCACGGATCGCTTCAAGGCCGCCGCGGCGGGCGCTGGCGCGGCGGATTGGATTTCGATGTACGCCCAGAGCGACGTCCGCACGTATCGGACGCCGTGGTTCGGCGGCACACCCTGGCAGAAGGACGCCCCGATCGCCGCCTATTGGGACAACTCGCCGCTGAAAGATGTCTGGAAGGTGAAAACACCGACCATCTTCCTGGTCGGCCAGAACGATGTGCGCGTGCCGGAGCCCCAATCGGTCGAGATGTATCGCGCGCTGAAGAGCAACGGCGTGCCGACGCATCTCTACGTCGCGCCGCGCGAGCCGCACGGATGGGCCGAACTGCGCCACGTGCTGTTCAAGATGAACGCCGAGCTGGCGTGGTTCGAAAAGTATGCGATGAACCGCGAATACACATGGGAGAAATCGCCGCAGTAGTCCACGCTAAGATTGGGTTGTGGCATACCCTGAAGAATTCATCGCGCCGATGCGCGCAGATCTGACGCGTCATGGAGTGGAAGAGGCGCGCACTCCTCAAGACGTCGACCGCCTGCTTGCCGAGCCCGGCACTTTGCTGATGGTGGTCAACTCGATTTGCGGATGCGCCGCCGGACGTGCGCGTCCCGCGGTCGGCATGGCGCTGCAACATGCGGCTCGTCCGTCGAAAGCCGCAACCGTGTTCGCCGGCGGCGACGAAGCAGCCGTCTCGCATCTGCGCGGCCTGCTCTCGCAATATCCGCCGTCGTCTCCCTCGATCGCTCTTTTTCAAAACGGCAAGCCGGTGTACATGCTGCATCGCAGCTACATCGAGCGTCGCGACCCCATCTCGATCGCGCAGCTTCTCACCGCGGCGTTCGACCAGTTCTGCTAAGCGCCGTTTCGACCAGCATCGCCGCGCCGGCGATTCCCGTGAACGACAACGGGTGGAGGAATCGATACACCACCTCCACCGCGCCCAGGCACGTCGCGGCGATCAGCATCCAGCTCCACAAAAATAACAGCGCCGGGACCAGCAGGAACTTCGCGCTTCGAGGCAGCACACACAGCACAAGCCCCAGCACGAATGGCGACACGAGCAAAAAGAGATACCAGGGAAGCGTCGCGAGAAAATAACGGCGGCTCGGCGTCCGCAGCCGGTCCTGATGGGACACGTCAACGCCGAAACCAGCTTGGATCGCCCTCACTTCCCACGGTTTGACG
>JAIQFJ010000197.1 GCA_020073325.1 Terriglobia bacterium
GTGCATTTCCCACAGGCCGGGGAGCAGCGTTTTTCCGGTCCCGTCGATGGTGCGGAGATCGGTCGGCCTGGCACCGACGGCGACGATACGTCCGTTAACAACAGTGACGGTGGCTTGGCGCGGAGCGGCTCCGGTGCCGTCGATGACAGTGGCCCCGGTGATTGCGTAGGCTCCGTTTTGCAGCGGCTTGATGCGCTGAGTGACGGAATGCAGCTCGTGCATGCGGTCGCTGACGGATTCGCGGATGAACTGCGGGAATGCGTCGCGATAATCGTCGCGCACGGCTTCGATTGGCAGATTCCCGGCGTAAGTCACCGCGGCGACGATCTGCTGCTTCTCGTCGAGCCACACCGATTCGCGCCCCCACACGACTTCACTGATCGAGTATCGCGTCAGAATGTGGCCGTTGACGGATTCGGTCGCGTGTTGCTCGATCTCCGCGCTGCGATCGCCGGGAAGCAGCCGGAGCCGGATCGGTTTTTCACGCGCGAGCCAGTAGCGCAGCAGCATCATTTGCACCGAAAGCGGCGAATACGTCGCCACGGTGAAGAACGGCCGGTCCATCGCTTGCGGAGTGATCGACTCGTCCACGGCGAACGGACGATAAGCGCGGCCGTGTGCTTCGAAATGCTCGGGCGTGAGGTCGTCCTTCATTTTGAGCGTCGCTTTCATGGCGACGTTCGATCCTCGCTCGGTGTATTCGAAGGACGCGGTGAGAGTGTTGTCCTTGAGTTCGTAGGCTTCCTGGCCGACCGGCAATTGCAGAAAATAGATCCGCAAAGAGCCGGTTTCAGCATACGCGGCCATGGCGAAGAAAAGCGTGAGAAGGATGTTCCTATGCGCGGACATGTTTCCTCCAGACCTCGGCAAACCGGATCAGCGCGAGCGCTTCGCGTTTTACGAACACGATGCGCAGCAGTTCGACTCCCGCCCAGGCGAAATACGCGATTGCGACCGGCATGGCGAATCTCGCGCTGAAGAACGGGATGGCGAAGAGCACCAGCAGCACGGTCGCTTCCCACCAGGCCAATTCCATGTTGATCAAGAATGCGAGCCCGACCACCGCCTGCGCGAGCGTCAACAGAAGCTCCGTGTGCTGCTCGGCGTCGAGCGGAATCGACGCGACGTGGCCCAGCGACATGGAATACACAATGGGCAGCATGGCGACCAGCAGCGTCCATTGATTGATATTGCTCGAGACCATGTTCATCAACGCCATGGGCGCGCGTTCGACGGTGCGGGCGAAATAGATGGTCGAAGCCATTTCCGGAAATTCGGAAACGATCGGCGCGAGCCACTGAATGAAGACGAAGCTCGGGATGCCGAAAACCGCAGAGATGGCGAGCAGGCTGCCCAGGAAAGGTTCCGCGGCGAAATAGATGAGCGCGCCGCCTGCGACAAACAACGCGGCAATGGCCGCGATTCGCCGGTGGCGCGGCGCGGTGACGATCGCTCGCGGCACGGCTTCGAGTTCATCGATCGATTCCGTGTCCTCCGCCGGCAGCTTGCTGAGGATCACGAGATAGCCGCTGTAGAGCACGATCAGGATCACGCCGTCGATCAGCACCAGCGAGCCTTTCCACAGAACGATTCCGATGTAGAAAAGCGGCGCCATAAGTCCGACGACTTCCACCGCGTGATGATCGTCGAGACGGATCGCGCGCAGCGGGCCTTCCCCGCGGCGGCGCTTCGCCATGGCGGCGGTGAAATAAATCACGGGCCATCCGAAGCCGGTGAGCAAGCGGAGCGCGCCGGTGAGGTTCGCCATCAGCAGCGGAACCTGCTGCTTCCAGGCGAGCACGGCTTCGATGGCGAATTCGGGCAGGGTTTGCAGCCATGCAAGGATCGCGAGCGCGAATCCCTGGGCGATAAAAAACTGCGCCGACTCGGCAGCCCAGGCGATCATCAGCGAAGAGGCGAGGATGGCGGGCGCGGTCCACAGAATCGCCCACGGACCGGCTTCATGCATCGTTTCATGCACGGGGGCGGCGAACAGCAGGAAGAGAAAAAAGGTCGGATAAAAGTTCCGGGGCTGCAACAGGCTCATGGTACAACGAACGTATGGCCAGCTTTCGCGTCGAGACGCCGCAACGCGCCTACGACGCTATCGTCGAGCGTGGAGCGCTGCGGCGAATTTCAGAATTCATTCCGCCTCGCGCGGGCAAGACGTTTATCGTCACCACACGCGATGTATGGGATCTGCATGGCGCAGCGGTCCAGGCCGATCACGTTTTGTTTTTTCCGGGCGGCGAAGCGCGAAAGAGATTAGCAGAAGTTGAGGCGCTGGCGGAGCAGATAATCGACGCGGGCGCCGACCGGTCGAGCGTCGTGATCGCGATGGGCGGCGGCATCGTCAACGACGTCGCGGGATTTCTGGCCGCGATTTTCATGCGCGGGATTCCGGTGATCCAGGTTCCGACCACGCTGCTGGCGCAGGTCGACGCGGCGGTCGGCGGAAAGACCGGTGTAAATCTGGTCGCGGGGAAAAATCTGCTGGGGAGCTTTCATCAGCCGCTGGCCGTGTTGATCGATCCCGATGTGCTGGCGACGCTGCCGGAGCGCGAATATCGAGCGGGGCTTTACGAGATCGTCAAGTGCGGTGTGATTCGCGATGCGGAGTTGTTTCGCATTCTGGAGGAGTGCTCCGCGGACGTGCTGGCGATGCGGCCGGCGGTGCTGGATCGGATCATCGGCGCTGCGGTGCGGATCAAGGCCGAAGTGGTTTCGGCCGACGAGCGCGAGGGCGATCTGCGTAGAATTCTGAATTTCGGCCACACGGTGGGTCACGCGCTGGAGGCGGAAACGAGGTATGAAAGATTTTTGCACGGCGAAGCGGTCGCGTTCGGGATGCGCGCCGCGTCGGCGATCGCGGAACGCACGGGACATTTGAAGCCGGAAGATCGCACGGCGATCGATCGCGTGATCGCGAAATACGGACCGATTCCTTCGCTCGATGGGATCGGCGCGGCGGCTCTGGCGGCTCGATTGGGTGCGGACAAGAAAACGATTCAGGGCAAGGTGCACTTCGTCTTGCCGGTGCGGATCGGCGATGTGGCGATCGTTTCCGGGATTGAGGATCGCGTCGTGCTTGAATCCATCGAAGCCTCCATCGAAGCGGCGCTCGCATGACCGGGACGACGCCGCGCGGAGCCACGGGAGAGCAGGAGGCGTCGCAATGGGTGCGCGGCATGTTCGGGCGCATCGCCGGGCGCTACGACCTGCTGAATCATCTGCTGTCGTTCAATCTCGACAAGCGCTGGCGCAAGCGAACGATCGAACGCACGGCGGAGATCATCGAAAATCCGAACGCGCGCGTTCTGGATCTGTGCTGCGGCACGGGCGACGTGCTGGCGGGGATCGAGAAGCGCCGCAAATCGACGGCGTTCGGCAGCGATTTCTGCCACCCGATGCTGGTGGAGGCCGGCAAGAAAGTCGCGTCGCCGCTGTTCGAGGCCGACGCGCTGGCGTTGCCGCTGGCGGACGCGTCGCTCGATTTGATCACGATCGCGTTCGGGTTCCGCAATCTGGCGAATTATCGAAAAGGGCTCGAAGAATTGCTGCGGGTGTTGAAGCCGGGTGGAGTCGTCGCGATTCTGGAATTTTCGCAGCCGCGCAATCGCGCATTCGCCGCGGTGTACGGATTTTTTTCCACGCGCGTTCTTCCGTTTATCGGCGGGATGATCTCAGGCTCGCGCGATGCGTATGCTTATCTGCCGGAGTCGATTCGAAAATTCCCCACGGCGGAAGAATTGGCGGCGGAGATGAAGGCCGCCGGATTCCGGCGCGTCGAGTTCGAGCGGATGACGTTCGGCGCGGTCGCGCTGCATCGCGCGTGGAAATAGAGCCTTACTGACGGCGCGTCGGGACGCCTTCGGTGACGGCTTTTGCGATTTCCGGCTCCGGGTCTGCTGCGAGCTTCGAAAGATACGGTGCGACGTCAAGGCGGTCTTTCATGGCGCGCAGATCGAAGACCAGCATCAACCGCTCGGCTGGCGTCAATGCCGAAATGTCGAGCGATTTGAGCTGGTCCGCCGTCCACTCCGTGCGATAGTAGCCCGTCGCACCGGAGTTGAAATAGGTCCAGGCGGGGCACGATTTCAGCGCGATCTCCCTGGCCGTGGAACATGTTTGATCGATGCCGTTGGCGCGCACACAGACCGGAATCACGTTGTGCGACTCCGTGCGGATCGCGACCGTGGCGCTGGTCTGGTTGCAGCGGACCTCGGCTGAAATCGACGGCACGCCGGTCTGGTTCAGGAAAGAATCCATCACGGGCGCGGCATCTTTGCCGATGGCCGATTCCAGATCCGCAGTGGACGCGTTGCCGAACTGGTGGGCTTTGAGATACGAGCGCAGCGCCTTCTGCATGCGGTCCTCGCCGAGCCATCCGTCGAGCATCAGCAGGATCGCGCCGCCTTTCTGATACACCATCTGGCTGTAGACATCTTTCGTGTCATCGCGACTGTGCATGGTGCGACGGACAGGACGCGTGCGGCTGGATTGATCGGTGGCTATGATGCGCTCGCGCGCGGCGACCGCGCTGAGGTGTTTGCGCGCCGGCGTTTCGTATTCGTCCATGATTTTCGCCGAAAGCCACGTGGCGAAGCCTTCACTGAGCCACACGTCGTCCCAGGTGGCCTGCGTCACCATGTCGCCGAACCACTGGTGCGCCATCTCGTGCGACTCGACGCCGCGGATCCTGCGGAGCTTTTCCGCTCCGTCGCCCGGCGAGGTCAGCAGCGATTGCATCCGGTACACGATCAGCCCGGGATTTTCCGTGGCGCCGAAGGGAAATTCGGGATCGGCCAGATGATCGAGTTTGCCGAACGGATACGGAATGCCGGTGTACGCTTCGAGGCGCGGCAGCACGTCGACGGTCGCATCAAGCGCCATCTTCCCTTCGGGAGCATGACCGCGCGGAGCGATGACGCGGATCGGCGTGCCGTGGCCGGCCTTCACGGTTTCCGTCGTATCGAATGGTCCGACGGCGAACGCGACCACTTCGGCCCCCAGCGGCTCCGTGCGCGCGAAGTGGACGGCTTTCATGTGATTCGGCTCGTCGATTTCCTTCATTTCTTTCCCGTTGGCGAAGGCGCGATCGGTGCGCTTCACGTGAATCGTCATTTCCCAGGGGGTTTTGAAGCGCGGCTCGTCGAAACATGGGAACGCGCGTCGCGCGTCGATCGGCGTAAAGCTGGTGAAGACGTACCAGTCGTCGCCGACTTTCTTGCGATACGCGCCGACGATCGCTTTTTCGTCGAGCTTGGCCCGGAAGCGGATCGTGATCGTGGTAGAGCCGGATGCCGGCGAATCGAGATGCAGGCCGATGAACTCGCCTCCGGCCACTTCGGCTTTCGCTTTCTGCCTGCCGACCGTCGCCTCGAGCGGCGTGATGTCCTTGGCGTTGATCCACACGACCGACGCGGGCTTTTTGATGTCGACTTCGATTTTCGAGACACCCTCGTAGGCGTCTTTCGACGGATCGATCGTCATGTCGATCGTGTGCCTTTTGGGAACAACTTCGTCGGACAGGAGAAACGCGGGAGGCTGCGCGAACAGAGGGGCGCAGATCAGCAGAGCGGCGAAGCGCATGCGTACGATTCTAACGGAAGCGTTCGCGCAAAGGATCAGATTTTGACGATTCGCTTGCCGATATTCTCCCCGTGGAACAGCCCAATGAACGCTTTGGGCATGTTCTCGAATCCCTCGACAATATCCTCGCGATATTTCAGCTTGCCTTCGCGAACCCACGCCGACATTTCCTGGATCGCCTCCGCCGCGCGCGACATGTAATCGGAGACCAGGAATCCCTGGACCTTGGCGCGATACACGATCAGCGCGCCGAACAGCCGCGGTCCCATTTCAGGCTTCGTGTTGTTGTATTGCGAAATCTGTCCGCAGATCGAAATGCGCGAATGGACGTTCAGCGCGGTGAAAACTGCGTCCGTGAGCGGACCGCCGACGTTGTCGAAGTAGCAATCGATTCCGTTGGGACACAGTTCCTTGAGCTTCGCGGCGTAATCGGCGGTGGTCTTGTAGTTGAACGCGGCATCGTAGCCGCATTCTGTGGTGATCCACTCGATCTTGTCGTCGCCGCCGGCGATTCCCACGGTGCGGCATCCCTTGATCTTCGCGATCTGGCCGACGATCGATCCCACGGCGCCCGCCGCGCCTGACACCACCACCGTTTCGCCCGGCTTCGGGTCGCACACGTCGAGCAGACCGAAGTACGCAGTCAGGCCCGTCATACCGAGCACGCCCAGCGCGGTCGACACCGGAACCGACGGATCCAGCTTGCGCAGATTTTTTCCGTTCGAAATCGCGTACTCCTGCCAGCCCATGTAAATGTCGACGAAATCGCCGGGCGCGAAGGCGGCGTTCTTCGATTCGATCACCTGGGCCACGCCGCCGCCGACCATCGTCTGGCCGATCTCGACCGGAGCCGCGTAGCTCTTCATGCCGCTGATACGGCCGCGCATGTACGGGTCGACCGATAAATAGGCGGCGCGCACCAGAACCTCGCCGTCTTTGAGTTCGGCGATGGGAGCTTCCACCAGTTCAAAATCCGATTCCTTCGGCAATCCTACGGGGCGCGTTTTGAGCGCGAATTGCCGGTTGACGCGGGGACGTTGCGTTGGACTCATGCTTTACATTGTTACTTTTCTTAACTCTGTTCGGAAGCCCCCTTGTGCCGGATTTTTAAACCCACTATGATGCCTACACACTATGGAGAGAAAACCACAGAACCTTCAGAACCATGCCAAGTTCGACCCGACGTTCCATTTTTTCCTGGCTCCGCTGGGTTTGATTCTGTTCATCGCCGCGGTCTATAACGCGGTGAAGCATCCGGATGCATTCAACATCACGCTCGCTGTTGCAGGGCTGTGGGCGCTGATCGCGGTGTTTAAAATGCGGATCTATTCTCTGAAAGTGCAGGACCGCGTGATCCGCCTGGAAGAGCGCCTGCGCATGGAAAAACTGCTTCCGCACGATCTGTGCGCGCGCACGGGTTCGTTGACGGAGTCGCAACTGATCGGACTGCGGTTCGCATCGGACGCGGAACTTCCCGCGCTGGTGGAAAAGACTTTGGCCGGCAATCTCGCGCTGAAAGATATCAAACAAGCGGTGCAGAACTGGCGTCCGGACTACTGGCGCGTGTAAATTGGCGGAACATCGCAAGGCTCCGGCTCGTATCTTGCAATCGGGGATTCACAATGAAACCAGCCATTTTCGCCCTGGCGGCGCTCGCCACGGCTGCCTGCGTGATCGATGTCCGCACCGGTCCTGAGGAACACGAAACACAAGCGGTCGAGCTCGACAAAGCCGAAATGGCGCGCGTCGAAATCAAGATGGGCGTCGGGGAGCTGACGGTCAATGGAGGCTCGCCCAAACTGGTCGACGCCGATTTCACGTACAACGTCCCCTCCTGGAAGCCGGTGATGCGGGTCGATTCGAGCAGCTTTCGCAAGCAGGTGACGATCGAGCAGCCGAAGGGGTCGCATGGCGGATCGCATACGACGTACAAGTGGGAGGTGCGCCTGAACGACACGCTGCCGCTCGACGTGGTGGCGCATCTGGGCGCGGGCGAGGCGAGGCTGAACCTGGGCACGGTGAATCTGCGCAGCCTCGAGATGAATATCGGCGTCGGCGAAGTGCGCGTCGATCTGCGCGGCAAGCCGTCGCGCGACTACACGGTGAGCGTTCACGGCGGCGTCGGCCAGGCGACCATCTATCTGCCGCACGACGTCGGGATCATTGCCAACGCGCAGGGCGGAATCGGCAGCATCAACGTGCAAGGCCTGGAAAAACGCGGAGGAACCTGGGTGAACGCGGCTCGTGAGAACGCCCCTGTAACGATACATCTCGACGTGAACGGCGGCGTGGGCGAAATTCAATTAATTGCGGAATAGACGGTCCCGCGGGCGTCACTCGATGTTAATCTGAAGCTTGTGACTCCAAGTCTTGAGGCGGTGATGGCCGCTCCTGCATGTACGCCGGGTATCGGCAAGTTAATCACAAATGCCGATTCCGCCGATCTGATCTCCGGGGTGAAAGCGAAAGCGTATCCGCTTTGGCCGGACGATCGCGGCTACTTTCTGGAAGTGATCCGGATGAAGCAGGGGCTGGCTCAGGAATTTCCGGTGGAGACCACTCAGGTTTCCGCCGCCCTGAGTTATCCCGGAACCATCAAGGCATTTCACTTCCACCGCCGCCAGACAGATCTGTGGGTTCCGATGTCGGGCATGTTTCAAGTGGCGCTGGTGGATTTGCGCGAAGGCTCACCGACCTTCGGACTGAAGAATACGCTGTATCTGGGCACGCTTCGTCCCTGGCAGGTGCTGATTCCGCCGGGAGTCGGGCACGGATACAAAGTGATCGGGGAGAGCGCGGGCGTCCTGGTTTACGTGACGAATCGGCTGTACGACCCTCAAGACGAAGGACGGATTCCGTACAACGACGCCTCGATTCAATACGATTGGGAAACGCAGCACAAATGAAGTTTCTAGTAACGGGCGGAGCGGGATTTATTGGAAGCGCTTTCGTTCGTTTACTTCTCGCCAGGCAAGGCGACAAGGCGGAAGTCGTCAATCTGGACAAACTGACCTACGCGGGGAATCTGGAAAATCTGGCCGCCGTTTCGAATGACCCGTGTTATCGCTTCGTGCATGGAGATATCTGTGACGCGAAGCTGGTCAATTCGCTGGTCGCCGAAACGACGCCGGACGTGATCGTCAATTTCGCGGCCGAATCGCACGTCGACCGCAGCATTCTTTCGCCCGCGCCGGTCTTTGAGACGAATCTGCGCGGGACCTTCACGTTGCTCGAAGCCGCGCGGACACACAAGACGCCGCGATTCCTGCATGTTTCGACGGACGAGGTTTATGGATCGATCGATCCGCCGTACGAAGCGAACGAAGATTTTCCGCTGCATGCCTCGAGTCCGTATTCGGCGTCGAAGGCCGGTTCCGATCTGCTTGCTCTTTCCTATTACACGACGTATGGAATGCCCGTCATGGTAACGCGCGCGTCGAACAATTACGGGCCGTATCAGTTTCCCGAAAAGCTGATCCCGCTGATGGTTTCGAATGCGCTTGAAGACAAGCCTCTGCCGATTTACGGCGACGGCATGCAGATCCGCGACTGGCTGTTTGTCGAAGATCATTGCCGCGCGATTCTCGCTGTGATCGAGCGCGGCCGTCCGGGCGAGGTCTACAACATCGGCGGAAGCCGCGCGCTGCCGAACATCGAAGTGGTGAAGCGGCTGCTCGCAGCGGTGGGGAAACCCGAGTCGCTGATGCAGACGGTCAAAGATCGTCCCGGCCACGACCGCCGCTATGCGCTGTCGAGCGCGAAGATCCGGCGCGAAACGGGCTGGCATCCGCGCGTGCCGTTCGAAGAAGGCATGATGGCGACCGTCGAGTGGTACCAGTCGAATCCGGAATGGATTGCTCACGTGAAATCGGGCGAGTATCAGTCTTACTACCACCACAACTACGCGAATCGCGCCGCCGAGTAATCCGGCGCAGAGCGCGCCCCATGACTGTCGCGCCTGAACACACGCCGCGATCGTGAGGCGCCACAGTGATGGAGCGCGTTCGATGTAGCATTCCGAAACCAATCACGCCGGCAGGATCAACCGAGCTTCGCACCCTTGCCCATCCGTGCGATTTCTCAAATCGAGAGAGCCGCCGTGCGCTTCGGCGATCTGGCGGCTCAGCACCAGCCCGATTCCAGAGCCTCCTGGTTTCGTGGTGAAGAACGGGACGAAAAGATTCGCCGTGTTCGACAATCCCGGGCCTTCGTCGCAGATCCGCAGTTCGAGCAGCGGCCCGAGGCGCGACCAGGAAATCTGCACTTGGCCGCGGGTTTCCATCGACGCGTCGACAGCGTTGCGGATCAGGTTGATCAGCAACTGGTCGAGCTGATCGCGATCGCCTTGTATCGTCATCTCCGGGCCGGGTTGCAGGACCGGTGGAATGCGCTGTTCGAGCCCCGCGACCTGCCGGATCCACACGCCGACCTCGACCGGCGCAAGTTGCGGGCGCGGCAGCTTCGCCAGCCGCGCATATTGTCCCAGGAAGCGGCTCAAGCCTTCGCTGCGCGTCGCGATGATGGAGAGGCCGCGCTGCGTGTCCTCGCGCCAATCGCCGGGCAGTGGATCGCGCTTCACCAGCATTTCCAGGCTTCCCGCGATCGATTTGATCGGCGCGAGCGAATTGTTCAGCTCATGGCCGAGCACGCGGACCAGCCTCTGCCAGGCCTGTAATTCTTCTTCGCGCAGAGCGCGCGTCAGGTCGGTGACCACCAGAAGCTGATGTGGCAACCCGCCTTCGCGAAACATCGCGCGATGGATGCCCCAGCGTCCGGCGCCGGAGGGAAACGTGCGCTGGATATTCTGCGTTTCGTCGCCCTGGAGAAATTCGTCGAGGCCGAGCGAGGCGGCTTCTGCGTTCATGATGCGTTCGGAGGGCTGGGCCAGGAGCCGTTCGCCGGCGCGATTGACCAGCTTCAATTTGCGTTCGCCGTCGAACGCGAAAATCGCGACGTCGATCTCCTCCATCACTTTTCGCAGTAACGTGGTCGCTTCCAGCGCGCCCAGGCGCTGGGCTTGCAGGGTCGCGCCCATCTCGTTGACCTGCGCCATCACGTCGCCGAGCGCGTCCTCACCCTTGGCGCCGCGGCCGCGGATCGAATAATCGCCTTCGCGCATCGCTTCGAGAAGATTGGCGACGGTGCGCAATGGCAGCGCGACCCGTTCGCGAATCGCCGCGGCGAATCCGCACCAGCAGCCGAGAATGACGACGGTGAGGGTCCACTGAACCTTGGTAGAGTAGTCGCCTGCCCACCAGAGAATGACGAGCGCCGTCGCGACCGCGGGCAGCCCGGCTGCGAGCGCCAGCAGCAGGACGCGTCCTTCGTGCACGGGTTTGAATCGGCTCAGGTCCACGGATTTCGATAACGGAGACACGCCGCATCCATCGATTTCAGGCGCGACCGCGATGGAGCGTGTCCCCTACAATCCATATCTCTGCAAGCGGCGATACAACGCGCTCCGGCTGAGCCCCAAAGCATTCGCGGCATGGCTGACATTCCCGTTGTAGCGGGCCAGCGCTTTCTTGATGAGAAACGCCTCCACCTCTTCGAGGCTCATGTCTTCGAGCCGCGTCGAACCCTGCGAGCCCGATCGCAGCGCCAGGTCGCCGAGCCGCACGGAATGATCCTGCGCCATCAGCACCGCACGTTCAATTACGTGATTCAGCTCGCGAACGTTCCCCTGCCACGGATTTTCGAGCAGCGCCTGCATCGCCTGCGGGTCGAAGCCTTGCAGATTTTTTCGATACCGCCGGGCATGCGCCGTCAGAAAATGCGACGCCAGCAGCGGAATATCCTCGCGACGCTCGCGCAGCGGAGGCAGATGAATCTCAATCGTGTTCAGGCGGAACAGCAGATCCTGGCGGAAGCGCGACGCGCTGACTTCTTCGGCGAGATTCGCATTGGTGGCCGAAATCACGCGCGCGTCCACGCGACGCGTCTTCGACGATCCGACGCGCTCCATCTCGCCCGTTTCGAGCACGCGTAGCAGCTTGGCCTGAAGATTCATCGGCACGTTGGCGATTTCGTCCAGAAACAACGTGCCGCCGTCGGCCAGCTCGAAGCGCCCCACCCGATCCATCTTCGCGTCGGTGAA
>JAIQFJ010000198.1 GCA_020073325.1 Terriglobia bacterium
ACGAGATGGTCCCCTGCGCCATTCGCGGCGGTGACATAGGAGATCGAAGAGAAGGGAACAAAGTTGGCCGGGAAAGTGACGCAAGTCGATTGTGCCAGAAGCTGACCGGCCGCCAACCAGACCAGGGAGATCGCACAGCGCATGATCGACGCAGTCTAACACGTCCTCCTAAGGTTGTTCATAGCGTCCGCCGTAAGCTCGATTCCAACCGCACCAAGATTCTCCTCAAGCCGGTTTAGCTTCTTAGTTCCGCCACGTCCTCGATCGAACAGGTCGATGACTTCGGTCTTGAGGCGCTTGAGCGAAGCCTCTGCAACCGTCTTGATGTGTTCGGGCCGGCTATTGAGGCCGCCACGGCGCTCCCCGGTGCTGAGATCGATATCGAAGCCGAACTTGGTTGCGATCACGACTTGGCCGCGTACCGGAGCAAGGGCATCGCCGACGAGTTCTTCATTCGTAAACGGACCATAGGCTTCGGCGGTGTCGAACAACGTGACGCCGCGCTCCACCGCGGCGCGAATGAGCGCAATGGCCAGATCTTTCATTCGGCTGGCCGTAGAGGTAATTCAACCCCATGCAGCCGAAGCCGAGTGCCGAGACTTCGAGGCCGCTCTTTCCGGGTTCTCGCTTTTGCATACGCCTCCCGTTGCGGGTCTACGTAGGCGAGTAAACGTCTTGTTGCGGCTTATGGCCCGCCTAAGCGGCAGGTATCTACGGCTTTTAACGTTGAGGCTCTGACTCCGGTGCCCGTTGTAGCGCGCTCAACGGAAGTTTGTTCACCTCGTCGATGATCTTGGCGTAGGCTCGCGTTGTCGCTTGCAAACCGGTCCACGGCACCACCTCCGTCGTCTCCTGGTCCGTGTGGAAGTAGTGGTAGAACTCGCTCGAAGCCACGCCCGGAAGGAATCTCCAGAACTGCCCCAGATCCCCCGCCGGGGGACGAGAGTTCGGATCGAGATACAGCGGCGCGCCGAACTCCCGGAACGCTTTACCCGTAATCGCCTGGAGTTGCGGCCGCGACGGACCGCCGGCGTACCACTGCTGAGCGAGAATTGCGTTGGTCCAGACCATCCCGCGATCCTCCTGATACCGGGGGTTCACATAGGTTTGCAATGTGGCCGGATGTTCGCAATTGATCATGAGAGCGGTTTTTCCGAATAGATCCTGGCGATGATCGACCAGCCATTTTCGCCCAACTCCAGAACCCTCTCCCGTGTTGTGATGTCCATCCAGTCCGATGAAAACCAGAGTCCGGCGACGCTCGCTCCGTGGCATCCTGGCGTAGTATTCCGCCAGGCCGAGCATCGAAGCGACTCCTCCACCGTTATCGCCCGCCGCCTCGAACCAGCCATCGCGGTGCGCAACAACGTAGATGGTTTCATCGGTCGCGCCCGGAAGCGTGCCCCACACGAGTGCTGTTTTGAGGTTTGGAACCCGTCGTACATCCAACCGGACTTTGACGTGCGCTGGGTGATCGGGACCCGCAGCAGCGATCAGATCTCGCGCTGCGTATCCGTCATCACTTCCAACCGTGAATGCAGGAGCCTTGGTGCCAGATGGATATGCTTGATAGCGCATGTTGCCGGGGAGCATATCCACTTCGAAGATCGCGGCCGCGCCCTTCGAATCGGCTCTCTTGACGGCTCCCTCCGGCTTCAGACCGAGCATGTTGAATGTGAAGACCGCCTTACCGCGAACATCCTTGCCGGCGAAATCCGCCTCGCTTCCCAGGCCAACGTAGACTGCTTGCAGATCCAATCCCTCAGGTGGCGTCCCGTTTGCTCCGTAGTCAGGCTGGGCTGACTCCATATCTCTCGTCTTGCCGTCCGAAGTAAGCGCAACATTCCAGGACTGTGGCATCCACTGCGGAATGAGATCCAACGGTTGTATCCGCACGTCGGACAGGCCGATCTTCCTGAATTTCGTCGCCAACCATTCAGCATCTTGCGCGTCGGAAGAGGTGCCGACGATTCGCCCCCAGAACTTCGGGTGGCCCTGGTCACGATACTGCCGTGAAATGGTGGCTTGTTCAGCAACGTATTCCCGGAGGTGTTTGCCATTGATCGCGCCATAGCGCGCGTCGCCAGGAGCGAGCGGCCACTCGAGTAGCGCGTCGTCCAAATTGCCGAGTCCTCGCACCGGAGTAGCGCCGCTCGGCGAACGCGTTTGAGCATGGCCCGCGCGAATTGCGAGGTCTATGAACACGACGAAAGCCAGGCCCGCAGACATGGCGCGGAGAATCCGTGAACGGGTGAAGGTGCCCATACTGCGGATCATTGTATCGCTGGCTCGGCGGATCAGAGATTCGCAGTCGAGCGCATTGTGGCTGGTTTGTAGAATTTTCAGCTCGTGGCAACGCGTTATCCACCATTATCGGTTTGCACGAGCGCCGCTCTTGACGATCGGGAATCGATCGGCAAACTGATTTAGCTGCGCTTCGATCAGTTCTTCAGCGTTGCCGTGGAGCTCGAAATACTCAAACATCTCGCCATTCATAAGGGTGCGCGTGCACGTCGATTTGCTTAGATCCTATGCTGTTGCGGGCAGCGGTCGGTGGAAGGGGCGCGAAATTGCGATCACGACAACGAGTGGAGCGCGATTGGGTGTAACTTAGTCGTGGAGCCAATGGGGTTGAGGCGGCAGCGTGCCGTGCGGCTCGGAGGATACATCGAGATGCGACACGCCAAGGTTTGTCTGTGGTGTTTATTGGCGGGTGGAGCACACCCCGCAGTGGCGGACAGCTTGCCCGCGTATTGCGGTCCGGTTGGCGCGAAAAACTACACGCCTCCCGCGGTCAACATTCCGCCCGTGATTCTCAATCGCGGCACGCTGATCACGGTGACGAACGCGACCATTGCCATGAATGGCGACACGTCCTCAGTGAAGGCGCTGGTCGCCAACCCCGGCCCCGATGGCATCTCTCTATACGAGGCGCTCGCGGCCACCAACAACGATCCCGGCACGTGGGTGATCCAGTTCGCCACGGCCCTGAAGGGCTCTACGATCGACGTCGATTCCGGTGGGCAGGCGGCATTTCCGCCCTTCGCCGGCGGCAACGTCACGCTCAACGGCGACATCGATGGCGACGGTCAGCCGGATATTACGCTCAAGAGTACTTCCGGGAACCTGGGCGTTTATGTGGTTTCCGGAGGCAACACTCTAAACGGGCTGGCTCTTCAGGGCTGTGGGATGGGCGGCTGTGTCACGTTGAGGACTCCTTCAGCTTCCGGGGGCTTGGGACCGGGGCCTGCGGCCACCGGGAAGACCTTCGCCGGCACCACGATCAGCAACCTGGTCATGACCAGCATGGCAATGCAAGGCTCCGGGATCCTAATCTGTCCAAACTGTGGGCCGCCGGTGACATCGCCCACGGGGAATACCTGGGACCATGTGCTGATCACCGGCAACACCATTAGCGGAAGCGCTTCAGGCCCAATCCTCGGCATCGGGGTGCAAGTCGCCTGGGGCGACACGTTGCAGCACACCACCATCGCCAACAACAGCATTGTCCTTCCGGCGCAGGGTACAAGCGGTATTTCATTCAACGCCGGAACCGGCCTGGGGCCTCTGGATCAAGGACCCGATATCGTGCTGGATACGCGGGTCATCAACAATACCGTTACGGCGCCGGAAGGGATCGCGTTCCGCGGCACCACGATGGGGTCCTTACATGACGGAGTGCAGGTGATTGGCAACCACATCAGCTCTTCGGGACCTGGTGGCTCGGGCGCAGTGGGCATTATCTTCCATGCCGCGGATCCCGAGAGTGGCCTTGGGCCGAACAAGGTCCAGCGTTACGATGACAACGTCATGAAGAACCTCGCCATTCTTGCGAATACCATTGAGGGAACTGCCGCGACAATCGCGGTCTTGCCTGGTCAGAATGCAGCGGCCAACAACGCGATCTCCAATGTCGCCATATCGGGAAATACCCTACTGAATACCCAGACGACGCCGAGTTCGCCGACCACCGGGATCCTTATTCGTGCGGGCGGGTCCGATGGCTCGGCGTTCGTGGCGAGCGGGAATTCGCTATCGAACGTGCTGATCCAGGCGAATACCGTCCAAAGCCTGGCGCCTCCTGGAAATATCAATTTCGCCGGCGGCATGTTCGAGTATGCCATTGAGAGTTCGGGGATTTCGGTTACCGGGGGATTCAGCGCGCAAGGAAACAGCATCAACGGAATTTCGATTGCGAACAACGACGTGAACACGCCGCAGGTTGGAATCGCCGTGACAGGAGGATCCGGAAGCGGAGCGTCCTCAGGCGGCGGCCCCGTATTTTCCGCCGATGGCAATGTCGTGGCCGGGGTACAGATTTTCTGCAATCAACTGGACCAGGTTCCCACCCAGGGCGTCCTGCCCTCATCGGGAATCAACGCCATCAACGTGGCTGCCGGATTGGATGACGCGAGCGGAAATCAGGTGCAGCAGTTGTACGTTGCCGACAACTTGATCGCAGGCGTGCTGGCTGCGGCATCTACATCTCCCTACCTGGGCAGCGGCGGGTCCAACAATACGCTCACGACGTCGAGCACTCCGACACCCGCGATTTCCCTTGTCGCCAACGCCGAAGGTGAGACTCCGCTGATCGCGCCCAATACCTGGATCGAAATTAAGGGCGTCAATCTCGCCCCGCATGCGGACGCGCTGGCGCTGCGCACCTGGACGGCATCCGATTTCGTGAACAGCCAAATGCCGGCTGCCCTCGACGGCGTCGGCGTAACAGTGAACGGCAAGAGCGCCTACGTGTTTTACGTCAGCCCGTCGCAGATCAACGTCCTCACGCCGCCGGACGCCATCACAGGACCCGTGAATGTGATCGTCACCAACAACGGCGTACAGAGCGCACCCTACGCGATTCAGTCCAACGCCATCTCGCCGTCGTTTTTCGTATTCGATGGCGCGCATGTGATCGGAGTGCATCTCGACGGCACCGACATCGGACCCGCGACGCTCTACCCGGGGCTCACAACTCCTGCTAAGCCTGGCGAGACCATCGTGCTCTTCGCCAACGGATTCGGATCCACTTCGACTCCCGCCGTCGCCGGCGCCCAGTCGCAATCCGGAACTCTGTCACCTATGCCCGTGATCACCATCGGCGGCGTCCAGGCTAACGTCCGATTCGCGGGACTCAATCTTGCCCCGGGACAATTCCAGTTCAACGTTGATGTCCCCGCAAGTATCCCTGACGGCGACCAGCCCATCGTCGCGGCCTACAAAGGGGTCGCCACACAGGCAGGTGTGTTGCTGACAGTAAAGCATTAGGGCAATTCCCAGGTGGTTCTGGGCTGGCAGGATTGGGACTGACCCGTCGGCTATTCGGAAGGCGGTCGGATTCGTCCTGGCAAATCGGCTTGTGTCCGCTGATTTCGGTCCGTAAACGCGGGCAGTGATCGGCCTGATGTGCAGCATTGTCGGCCCAGTGATTGCGTCTTGAACCCTGGGTGCCGGCGGCTAGGCTGTGATCGTTTCCTTTGCTGACAGATACTCGGCGTACGTACCCTTAAAATCTGAAATCTCCGCGCCATCGAAGTGCCAGATTCGTGTGGCCACTTCGTCCACAAGATCGTGATCGTGCGTGACCAGCAAGACGGTTCCGTCGTACTTCTGCAGCGCAATGTTCAGCGCGTTGATCGATTCCAGATCCAAGTGGTTGGTCGGTTCGTCCAGGAGCAGGAAGTTGGGCTTTTGGAGCATTAAGCGGCAAAAGATGAGACGCGCGGCTTCTCCTCCTGAAAGATTTTCGGTGCGCTTCGTCGCGTCCTCCCCGCTGAATAACATCTGACCGAGGAGTCCGCGCAATTCCTGCTGAGACGCCCTGGAGTCGAAACTGTGCAGCCATTCCAGGAGCGTGGCGCCCGGGAGGATCGATTCTTTGTGATCCTGCGAGAAATATCCGACAGCAACTCCGTGACCCCAGGTGACGACGCCATTGTCGATCGGAAACTCGCGGTCCGAGACGTCCACTGTTGCATTGCGGAGGAGCGAGCGGAGCATCGTCGTCTTCCCGGCTCCATTCCGTCCTAGTAAAGCGATTTTTTCGCCGCGTGTGACGGAGGCGCTGAAGTTCCGAATCACGCGCAGGGCGCCGTAGGATTTCGAGAGGCCCTTCACCTCCAGGGGATGCCGCCCAGACGGAGTCTCGTTTTGAAAACGAATAAAAGGGCGCTGGATGTTCGATTTCGCCAGCACAGTCGTCTGGATACGCTCCACTTCTTTCTTGCGCGACATCACTTGGGAAGACCTCGTGCCGGCCGAGAATCTCCGAATGAACTCATTCAACTGTTCAATCTTTTTTTCTCGTTGGGCGTTACCGGCTTCTACGCTGGCGCGAATCTGAGTCTTTGCCAGCACCATCTCGTCATAGGCGCCGGTGTACATGATGATGCTCTGATAATCGATATCCGCCGTGTGCGTGCAGATCTCGTTCAGGAAATGCCGATCGTGAGAGATGGCGATCAAGCACCCCGTGTACGACACCAGGTATTTTTGAAGCCAATGCACCGACTCGAGATCAAGGTTGTTGGTCGGCTCGTCCAGCAGCAGCACGGCCGCGTTGCTGAAGAGCGCCTGGGCTAAAAGCACACGCATTTTCTCGCCGCCCTGCAATTCCGACATCTTGCGCTCATGCAGCGCTTCACCGATGTCCAGACCTTGGAGCAGAGTGGCGGCGTCGGTTTCCGCCGTGTAACCGCCCTGATCACCGATGATCCCCTCCAACTCGCCCAGACGGATGCCATCCTCATCCGTCCAATCGTCCGGCTTCTGGTAGAACTTCTCGCGCTCCTGCAATGCGTCCCAGAGCGGCGTGTTTCCCATGATCACGGTATCGAGAACGCGGTAGGAATCAAATGCGAACTGATCCTGGCGAAGTATGCCGACCTTTCGAGGCCTGCCGACGGACCCCTTCTCGGGTTCAATCTCTCCCGTGAGGATTTTCATGAAAGTCGACTTGCCCGATCCATTGGGGCCGGTAATGGCGTAACGGCGTCCCGGAAGGAACGTGGTGGTCACATCTTCAAAAAGAACGCGAGCGCCGAAGCGCATGGAGAGATCGTTAACTGAAATCAAGGTAAAAAAGGTGAGTGGCCCAGAATTTGCGGAAAATTTGCGGATCAATTCACGAACGTCACGACGAACTTAATTGTACCGCGTCCGTCGCGTGGGACAAGCAGGAAGCCCGCCGAACCACTCATCGAAACGGCGGCCTCTGTCCGGTACACGCCGGTGGTGAAATCGTCTACAACGGATAGATGCATGCACTTGGCCACACTCGAAGCGCCAGTCGCGCGGATCACTTGTTGCAGACGCCCGACACCTTCGTGCGATCTAAACTGCCTCAAATTTCTAAAGGGACCGCAATCGTTCACGTCGACCCCGGCCGCGGTGCCCGATTCCTTCAATACACGGCGGAACTGGAATGTGGCGGGTCTCTTCAACCCATCCCGGCCCAGCGATTCGCTTACGTTCTTCAGGGCGAAGCACGCGTCGGATCCGACGCACTTGCGCCCGGCGACTATGCCTACTGCCCGACCGGGCATCCTCTGGAGCTGATCGCGACCCAAGCCTCGCGCATCGCGGTCATCGAAAAAACTTACGAGCCTCTTTCAGGAATTCCCGAGCCAACTGCTTTTGTTGGGCGCGAAAGCAACCAGCCCTCCGACCCTCTTAATGGAAACGCGAAGCTTCGCGTTCGAAGCCTCCTCCCCGTCGATCTCGCGTTCGACTTGGCCGTGAACACAATGGAGTACGACCCGGGCGCATCGCTGCCAATGGTGGAAATCCATACGATGGAGCACGGGGTGCTCATGCTCGAAGGCGGCGGTATCATGCGCATGAACGATTTCTGGTACCCCACTGGTGCCGGCGATTTCGTCTGGATGGCTCCCTACTGCCCCCAATGGTTTGGAGCACTGGGCGAAGTTCCCGCGAAGTATCTCATCTACAAAAACTGGAACCGCTGATCGCGGAACGGATGGAAGAGGCTCCGTCTGATCCCTGTAGGCGGGATGCCCTGGGCGGTCTTCTCCTGAAGATCGACCATCAGTCTCTTCCGGAACCGTCGCGATCCATTCTGTGTGTGACGCGAGGCGGCCCGTGAGCAGCGCGAGCAGATGGATTGGGACGAATGCGCCCACTGGTCACTGAACATACAGCCGAAGCCGCTCCCGTCTAGACGCCTGATATCGGATATTACTAAAGGGTTTTTAGAAACGCGATCAGCGCCCTTCGATCGACCTGACTGAGCTTAAGACCGAACTCATGTCCTAGGATCGGTCCGGGGCCGCGGTGGTAACCCCTGGGCACATAATCGGCTTTGAGGCGAGCCGGGTCAAACCACTCCTCCAGCGTGTCCGCCTGACCGGTGTGGCCGAACGCGCTCCGAAACCAGACACCTTGTAAGGAGGGCACCTTATAAAAACCCGTGCCTCGGCGGGTTCTGAGGGTGAGCATCGGATCGGTACGCACGGAAACGTCCAGTATGTCCTCGGTTCTACGCAGTTCGTCCGAGACTTGAAAACCAATCGCCGGCGTCAGTTTGTTGTTCGTGAAATAAGGCGGTGTGTGGCATCCGCCGCAGCCCTGCTGCTGAAAGACTTTTTCACCGGCCCGCGCCACATCACTCACTGGATTCGAATTGACCGGCGGTTGCAGAGAGTAAACGTAGAGGCCGAGCGCGTAAAGCTGCTCGTCACTGAAACGCGTCCCTACTTCCTGATTGAACGCGGTTCGCGTTTGTTCTGTTGCGGGTTGGAACTCCCCGAAGTGCGCACTTGTATCCAAGCCTTCGTTGATGATCGCGTAGCGCATCAGGTCCGCAATGGAACGGTGTCGTACCAAACCTGTAGCGTCCAGGTACTTGCGATTCTGAATCCCAATCAGCGATGGGATATGCGGGGGATGAGTCATGCTCGTTCCCTGCCGTGAAAACGTAGACATCAAGTTCCCTTCCGCCGGCTTCAAGTCGAGATACGCTTTCTCAAACTCCTCTCGAGTCTGAATCCAGGGGATACCGAAAAGCACCCATGCGTTGTTCAGAGCCTGCCGCACACGCTCCTCAGGAAATCCGGAGGGAAGAGGTTGACGAATACCAGCACCTTCATCGCCCTGAGCGCCCTCAATCAGTGTTCCGTCCGGTAAAAGACGCGTGTGGCACCCTGCGCAGGAATTGGATCCCAACTCCAGTACGCCTTTTTGACGGATGATGTAAACCGTCCCGGGCGCAAAGCCCCTTATGGCGCCATCCTTTCCGATCCATTTTCGGCGTTCCGGTGGAACTTTCCTGCCGCCGGGCGGATCGGTGGCCGGAAAAAAGGAGTTCTCCGCTTCAAAAACAATCTTGCCGGCTCGAATCCAATCTTCTTTAGTCTTGAGTTTGGACGAATCAAAAACCACCTCCGGTTCCTTCTGCTTCAACCAGTCGAGATATCCGGTGGGTTCGCTGCCTTCGGCGTAAACAGGATAAGAGCGGTAAATCGGGCGGACCTTGACCGCGTAATATTCTTTCTCCGTCATGTATCGCGGCGATCGGTCGGGATGCGTGAGCGGGACCTCAAAGCCGGTGACATCTTTGTCGGCCCAAGCTTTAGGAATGTCGGGCGCAAACATTTGAGCAGCGCAGATGCGCGCGACGATGATCGTCGCGACCGCGATTACGTGCAATGTTGCTCTCATACGGTTCCTTCGAGGCCGATTCAGCAAATCCGGTTTCAGCCTGATTCTGTCGCGTGATTGTAGCAGATGATGCCCAAGAAGCGGGCGTTCCTTTGTGAACTGATATGACCAATTATCGGTGGGCAGAGTGACGCGATTTACGAGAAGGGATTGACCGAGATCGTCGGTCTCGCGGTGACCGCCGACGGCCTCCCTCCATTCGCGGATTGAAGCCGATCAAAAAGTTCACCACGCGTCGCACCGGTGGCCCGCAACCTTCCGGCTGCCGTCTACTCAGCCACATCCGCTCCAGCAAAGTCACGAGGCGAATGATTTCGTCGCCGAGAACGAAGTCAGCACCGTACGCCTCGCGGCGCGGCTGTTCTTCTGAATCTAGTTTGATATCACGGAGGACTAACGGAGCACTGATCCTGTGTCGAATGCGAACCGCGTTCTTGTGAGCGGATCAGAGTTGAAAGCGGTTCTTACCGACCTCGGGTTTTCACAATCGGATTTTGTCCGCCGGGACCGGAGCGATAACGCGCTGTCCACGGTCGGTGCCGATGCTTCGTTATCGTCCGCGCCCGTACCATCTGACCAAGGATCATGATATTCTGCACACCGAAAAGGAGGATCTTCTGCATGTCCCTATCGAAAAGAGCGCTTGCGGAATTTATCGGAACCTTTTGGCTCGTTTTCGGCGGATGCGGGAGCGCGGTACTGGCCTCAGCTTTCCCAGGCCTCGGGATTGGCTTTGCGGGAGTCGCTCTGGCGTTCGGCCTCACGGTCCTGACGATGGCGTTTGCCATCGGCCACATTTCGGGTTGCCATTTAAATCCCGCCGTGTCGGTGGGATTGGTTGTGAGCAAGCGATTTTCACTGTCGGAACTGCCGGCGTACGTGATCGCGCAGGTCTTGGGAGGGGTTGCCGGATCGGGCGTGTTGTACATCATCGCGACGGGCAAAGCAGGGTTCGACCTGGCCGGTGGATTCGCTGCCAACGGCTACGGCGCCCATTCTCCAGGCGGCTATAGCCTACCGGCATGCCTGACCGCTGAAGTGGTACTCACGTTCATGTTCCTGATGATCATTCTGGGAGCGACCGACACGCGAGCCCCGAAGGGATTCGCGCCGATCGCGATCGGCCTTGGGTTGACGCTCATTCATCTCATCGGGATTCCTGTGACAAACCTGTCGGTGAATCCGGCGCGCAGCACTGCTCCGGCAGTATTTGTGGGGGGATGGGCGCTCGAACAGTTGTGGCTGTTTTGGGTGGCGCCGATCGCAGGCGCGGCGATCGCCGGCGTAGTCTATTCGGTCTTCGCCACGGAACCGGAACCGTTGGTGCGCGAAAAAATGGCGGAGTCCGCCTAAGCCCATTCCAGTCTCCCCGTTTTCTCGCCGGAAGCCGCCTTCGCCAATGACCCATTGATCTTCGAAGAGCCGGGTTTGTCACCAGCGGAGCGTTCCATGATTCTACGATCTCTGCATCTGCAACGAGCGCGGCGTCGAACAACTTCGGTTGCGAGACATCCCCTTGTGCTGACTCCCGAGTGACGGCGCCTCCGGAAGTTGTTTTTGGCAACCGGCTCGTCCGGGACCAGATCCAGGTTATGATAGCTTGTCTAATTTCGGCGAAGCTGGTCGCTGAGGATGCCGCCAAGCGCTCGCAGGAAAAAGGGGGAGAGCGAATGACGCGAGTTCTGCTGCTGGGCCTCGATCCAGAGACTGTGGATTTTTCTGACCCTGCTTTGCCACCAGGCATGACCGCTGAGAAGGTTCACGCCGGCATTGCGGTGGCGCAGAGGCAATTTGCGGAACGCGGTTGGGAGGGCGATGTTGGTTTGATCCGGCCTGATGAAACCGCCGGGCCGGCAGTGGAGCGTATGTTAGCGTCGAAGAGCTACGATTGTGTGGTAATCGGAGCCGGCGTGCGCTTGCCACCCCGTTGCCTCGCATTATTCGAAGTCGTCATCAATTCGATTCGCAAGGCTGCCCC
>JAIQFJ010000199.1 GCA_020073325.1 Terriglobia bacterium
TCCCGAAACATCTCGCGAAACTCCGCCTCGCTCAACTCCGCGAGCGACTCGAGCGACGGCGCCTCGTGAACCCCGCCCTCGCGGGCAGGGCTTGCCATCACGCCGGCCGCGGCCGTAAGGCCGGGGTTGAACGCCTCCGTCACAGGCGCGCGCGAATTCCACGGGCACACATCCTGGCAGATATCGCATCCGAACACATGACTCCCCATCGGCCCGCGAAATTCTTCCGGAATCGCCCCGCGCAGCTCGATCGTGAAGTACGCGATGCAGCGTCGCGCATCGATCGACCACCACTCGCCCGCCGGCACGAACGCATCCGTCGGACACGCATCGATGCAGCGCGTGCAGGTCCCGCAACGCTCCGGCGGCGGCGCCGACACTTCCAATTCGAGCGAAGTGATCAACTCGCCCAGAAAGAACCACGACCCGCGCGGCTCATTGATCAGGCACGTATTCTTGCCGATCCATCCGAGCCCCGCCAGCCGCGCAAACGTCCGCTCCAGCACCGGCGCCGTATCGACGCACGCCTTCCACTCAAACGTTTCGTGCTCGCTCAATCGCGCCGCCATCTCTTCGAGCGACGCGCGCATCACGCCGTGATAATCCTTGCCCCACGCGTATCGCGAAATCGACGCATGCCCCGCGGCCGCCGGCTCGCTACGCTGGTTGTACAGTTTGCCGACGCAGATGACACTCTTCGCCGACGGCAGCAGATTGCGCACATCGCGCCGCAAGTCCGCGCGCCGGTCAGTGAGATAACGCATCTCGCCCGCCATCCCCTGCGCAGCCCAGGCTTCGTAGCGCGCGAAATCCTCCGGCGGATCCGCCGGCGCGACGCCCGCCAGCTCGAACCCACACTCGCGCGCGATCCTCTGAATGGTTGCCGCCGTCACATCTTATGGTAATTCGGCAGCGCGGTCGATAAGGGGAGATATACTGTTTGGCATGCTTGGCGCACGGCTGCTGATCCTGATCGCGCCTGTCGCGATGGCGCAATCCCTCGACTTCGAGATGTACAAGTCCCGCGTCGAGCCGATTTTCCTGAAAAAGCGTCCCGGCCACGCCCGCTGCGTCGCCTGCCATGTCGACGCCGCCAGTGCCTTCAAACTCCAGCCGCTGCCTGACGACAAGCACTGGAGCGAAGATCAGTCGCGGAAGAATTTCGAAGTCGTCAGCCGCCTGGTGAAACCCGGCGACCCGGATGCGAGCCGTCTGCTCATCCATCCCCTGGCCCACGACGGCGGGGGCGACATCTTCCACGCCGGCGGCCGCCAGTTCGCGACAAAGGACGACCCCGAATGGAAAACGATCGCCGCTTGGGTCAGCGCCGCGAAATAGTCTCAAGCGAACTTTTCTTGGCGCCGCTGCGTCTTTGCGTGAAATCCGTTTCTACTGCATCACCACAGTGCCATTCCGCTTCGGCACCTCGCCCACCGGAATCCGCGCGATCTCCTTGCGCGTCGCCGCATCGATCGCCGAAACCGAGTTCGATCCCGAATTCGCGATGTACACCGTCTTCCCATCCGGTGTCATCGTGATCCAATCCGGAACCTCGCCGGTCTTGACGTAGCCGAGCACCTTCAGATCCGGCAGCGAATACACGAACACCGCGTTCGCAGGCGAGCTATCCACCCACAACGTCTTTCCGTCCGGTGAAACCATGATCCCGTGCGACGGCGCTCCGCCCTCCGCATGACCGCCCGAAGGCTCCGTAGGATGCTGGATGCGGCGGATCTCTTCATGCGTCTTGAAATCGACCACCGCGAATCCGTTGTAACCCGAAAGCTGCACGAAAATGCGCGACGTCGATCCGTCCGTGGCGCGCTCGAACGCGATCGGCCGCACGCCGAGATTGAACGGCAGTTCCCACTCGATCGCGAGCGACTCCGGATTGATCACCGTGAGAACTTTCCCCGCAATCGACCCCGCCAGCACATGCTTGCCGTCCGGCGTGACGTAAGTATTGTGCACGCCCCCTTTGACTCGGATCGTCTTGATGTTCTTCATCGATGCCGTGTCGATCACATCGACGGCCCCCGGCTGCTGCACGATCGCGACAAACACGCGCCGCCCGTCATTTGAAATCGAAATATTGTTGGGATGCCCCGAAAGCGGCGCCGCGCCGAGATGCTTCCCGGTCTTCGTGTCGACCGCAATCAGCGTCTTCTCCGACTCGCAACTGATATAGGCGCGCTTCCCGTCCGGCGAAAACGTGACGCCGTGCGGAACCTCGATGTCCTTCACTTTGAGGACAACCTTGTTGGTCGCCGGATCGATGACGTCGACGTCATCGCCCGCGCTATTGGTCTGCCAGATACGAATCGAACCGCCGATGAGCGGTATGGCTAACAGAAAGAGAATCGAACGGTACATACGACGACCCTCCAATCACATCGATCATACACGTTTATTCACGTGTATTAACGGCTGAAAATCAACTCCCCAGCCGGAACGCGATCAGCTCGCCAGAATACCCTGCCCCGCTCACCGCGAGCACGATGTACTGCTTCCCTTCGTGCATATACGTCATCGGCGACCCGCTCTGCGGAGCCGGCAAATACACCGAACCAACCTCCTTGCCCGTCGCCTTGTCGTAAGCGCGCAGCATCGCGCCGCGCTTGCCTTCCGGCGTCGTGAAGAAACCCGGCTCGCCCGCGATCACCAGCGACTTCGTCGTCAGCACGCCGATAATCCCCGGCCGCCCGGTCCGCGGAATATCCTTCCCCTTCAGCGCCGGATGATTCCGAATATTGTCCGGAGTCTCCCCATGCGCCACCGTCCACGCGATGTCGCCTTTATCCAGATCGATCGCCGTGATGCGTCCATACGGCGGCTTCCACAGCGGCAGCCCCTGGACATTCAGCGCACCCGCGCCGCCACCGCGACCCGCCGGTGCACCCCCACGACCCGCCGGCGCACCCGCGGCGCCAGTCGCGCCCACGGTCGGAGCCGGCGCACGCGCGATCCCTTGCACGAAATTCATGTCCGACACTTTAGGATCGTTGATCAGTCCATACACACCCACGCCCGCCTGCGAGAAAACGTACAGCTTGTGCGTCTCCGGATCGAACGACCCGCCCGGCCAGTTCGCCCCGCCCAGCGGTCCCGGCGCATACAGCGTCGCCAGCGGACCGTCCAGCTTCGACATCGCCGGCGGCGTGAAAATCGGACCCAGCTTATAGCGCGACACCAACTTCACCGCCTCTGCATGCAGCTCCGGCGTAAAGTCGATCAGATCGTCCTCCGACGTGCCTTGCCGGTCGAAAGCCGGCGGCTTGGTCACGAACGGCTGTGTCGCGCTCGTCTTTTCTCCCGGCGTGTCCGACTGCGGGACCGGACGCTCCGGCATCGGCCACACCGGTTTTCCGGTCACGCGATCCAGCACGTAAAGCCAAGCCTGCTTGGTCGGCTGCGCGACCGCCTTGATTGCCTTGCCGTCGACGTTAATATCCACCAGCATCGGCGCGCACGGAATATCCATGTCCCACAGCCCGTGATGGACCAACTGATAATGCCACTTGCGCTTGCCTGTGTTCAGGTCCACCGCGACAATCGATTCGCCGAACAGTCCATTGCCCGGACGATGCCCGCCGTAATAATCTCCCGTCGGCAGCTCGACCGGCAGATAGACCGTGTTCAGCGCTTCGTCGACCGAAATCTGCGCCCACACGCCCGTATTGCCGGTGTACGACCACGAATCGTTTTCCCAGGTCTCGATCCCAAACTCACCCGGCTTCGGAATCGTGTGGAAAATCCACAAGCGCTTTCCCGTGCGGACGTCGAACCCGCGCACGTAGCCTTTGACATGCTTGAAGCTCTCCGGACGCCCGCCCTCTTTGTGCGCCGCCCCGACGATCACGACATTCTTCGCCACCACCGGCGTCGAATGCAGCCCGATCTCGGCCGTCTCCAGATCCATCTCCTGATCGTCGTCGAGCTTCAGATCGACAATGCCGTTCTTGCCGAACGACGCGGCGGGAACCCCGGTCTTCGCATCCAGCGCGACCATCCGGTAGCCGGTGGTGACGTAAATGATGCGCTCTTCTTTTCCGTCGGTCCAATACGCGACGCCGTGACCCGAAAGCTTGCGAGGCGAGTTCTCCGCGCGCTTGCCTTCATCCTCGCTGTGCATCCACAGCATCTCGCCCGTCGCCGCGTTCAGCGCGACCACCGCGCGCCGCGACCCCGCCGTCACGTAGACCACTCCATGGACCATCAGCGGCGTGCCTTCATATTGAAACTCCGGCCGCGGCCCCAGGAAATCCGTCTTCAGCCGCCACGCGACTTCGAGCTTGTTGAAGTTCGACGCATTGATCTGATCGAGCGGCGCATAGCGAGTGGCGCCGAGGTCGCCGCCGTAGTTCCGCCATTCCCCATTCGTCGTCCCGGTCTGTGCCGCGGCAAACCCAGCCGCTAGTACTACAAGGGATGCAAATCGCATAAAGACTATCCTAGGCGTTCGTCCCGTGACTCGCAAACGATCGCGGTCCTAGTACGGAGCAAACTATCTCCTCATTTCAAGTCCGTCCGGCTTCCTTGCATAATCCAGACATGAAAGCAGTAGTGATTTGCCCCGATCCGGTCTTGAAAACACAATTCGAACAGGCACTGATCGCCCGGGGCGATTTTGTGACCGCGAAGTTCCTCGGAGAATACCCTAAGCCGGACGCTCTCAAGCGTTTGCTTCGGATCTGGATGCCCGACATGGTGTTCACCACCATCCAGGACAATTCGGCTTTCGCGGGCCTCGCCAAAGTTCTGGAGGAATTTCCGACCGTCTTCAAAATCGGAATCGGCACCCAGGACGATCCCGCAGCCTTGCGAGCGGCCCTCCGATTTCGCATGACGGAATTTCTGGTTCCGCCCTTCGAGTACGGTTCTCTCAACACGGTTCTGGCCGACATCCGGCGCGAGCGCGAACTACATCCGGTTTCCAGCGAATGTCAGAATCACTTTTGCACGTTCCTGCCCGCAAAGGGCGGCGTGGGAACTTCCACGGTCGCGGCCAATGTCGCGGCGGCGTTCGCCGAGATTCCGGACACCAACGTTCTGCTGGCAGACTTCGATGTCCATTCGGGCATCGTTGGTTTCCTATTCAACGTGGAGCACGAGTTCAACCTCTGCGACGCAGCCGACCGAGGCGGAACGCTCGATGACGAAACCTGGTCGCGCCTGATCCGGAAAAGCGGCAACATCGATCTGCTGCTCTCCAGTGGACCGTCGACCGCCTTGGAACACGCGCTTCGCGACACCGGGGTCACGCAGATCGTCGACTTCGCGCATCGCAACTATTCCGTGGTTTGCGCCGATCTGGCGGACTCTCTCGACGACCGCGCTCTTGGGATTCTGCGCGAATCCACGCGGATCTTTCTCGTGACCACGCCCGAACTCGCCTCGCTGCGCCTGGCTCGCCTGAAAGCAATGGCCCTGCAAAAACTGGATTGGGCCGAAAAGTCGTTCCTGGTGGTCAACCGCATCACCAAGTCGATGGATCTCTCGCTCGAGGAAATCGAAAAGACCGTCGGCCTGCCTGTCTTCGCCTCGTTCCCGTCCGAGTACGCGAATGTCGAGCAGGCGGCTCGCACCGGCAGCCCGGCCCCGAAGTTGTCCACCGGCGCGCGGCAGTTCGCGCACAAGGTGATGAACCGCAAATTTGAACCCAAGCGGGCACGCTTCATCGAGCGCTTCGCCCTGGTGCCTGCCCGGTACGCGTTCCACTAACCGGACTAAGGCCGGTTTCGATACTTCTCGTAGAGACGCGTCTGCTTGTTCGTCAGATCGATGTCGACGCCTTTGATGTAGACGTGCTTGATTTCTGTGGGCGTCTCCAGCGGATCGCCGTTGGTGATCATCAGGTCCGCCCACTTTCCCTTCTCGATCGATCCGACCTTGTCTGAGGCGCCCCAAATCTCGGCGGCGTTGATCGTCACGGCCTTGAGCGCTTCGTCAGCCGGCAGTCCGTAAGCCACCGCACGGGCCGCATTATACGGCAGGTTCCGCGAAAATTCGTTGTTGAACGTCGCGAACGCGAACTTTACGCCGGACTTAAAAACCAGCCCCGGTAGCGACTCCGCCTGATCGTACGCCGCGTCTTCATTCTCCGGCAGCGCTTCCGTGCGGCCCAGAATCACTGGAATATTTTTCGCCTTCAGATCCGCCGCGACCTTCAGAAGCTCGCGCGGTTGCAACAAAATGATGCGGATATGTTGTTTGTCCGCGAACGCCATCGCGTCGCGAATCTGCCGTTCGCGCTGCGCCGTCACCGCGACCGGAACTTTGCGATCCAGTACCGGGATCATCGCTTCCATCTTCAGGTCCTTCTTGAACCCCGGCGCGTTGTTCGACCGCTCTTTCTGATACTGCCGCGCCGCGTCGAAGAAATCGTTCAGCCGCTGGATCGCCTGATCGTAGGCGCGTTTGCGATCCGCATACGACTGCTGCGGCCCGCCGAATTCCTCCGGAAAATCCGCCGCGAAATTCCCGCGCCCGCCCGCCGTCGACGGAAACTGAATCGTCAGCGCCGCGCTACGATTGATCTCCATGTCCTCCCAAGTCCAGCCCGCCATGTGGATCAGCGCGGCTTGCCCGGCGATGATCTGCTGCGATCCGCCGCCCCCGCCGCCGCGCCCACCCGTCGCCGGATAGGTCACCGTGCTCGTGATTCCGTTGGCGCGCACCACCGGAAAATGTTCGCTTTCCGGATTCACCGCGATCAGCGCGCGAAGCTGTGGCATGAACTCGCCCAGTTCGCCGGTATCCACCGTCACGCGCTCCGCGGAAATTTCGCTCAAGCCGAGCGTCGTGCCCGAATCGATCATCCCGGGATAAACCCGCAGCCCCTTACCCTCGACAATCTTGATCCCCTTCGGCGCGACGATCTTCGCGCCGATCTCGGCAATCTTGCCGTCCTGAATCAGCACGGAGACGTTTTCCATCTTCACCGCAGTCACTGGATAAACGTCGACGCCCCGAATGAAAAACGTATCGTTGGCAGCCCCGAAAACTGAAGCCGCACAAACCACCGCGGCCGCCAGAACTCCTGACTTCTGATTCCTGGCTCCTGACTCCTGCTTGAACTTCATTGCGGCCTCCGCTTCTGAGCCGGCTGATCCGCCTTCTCCCGATCGATCATCTTCTGCTTCGACGCTTCCTTCATCGGACGCGCGCTCACTTCACTATCGCGATCGAAATACTTGCTGCCGTCGATCATCACTTTTTGCACCTTCGAGAACGTTGACAGCGGATCCTTATCGAAGATCACGATATCGGCGTCCTTGCCGACCTCGATCGACCCCACGCGATTGTCCACGCCGAGCTGCTTGGCCGGATTGATGGTCACCATCGCCAGCGCATCCTCGCGCGACATCCCGCCGTACTTCATCGCCTTCGCCGCTTCCGTATTCAGGCGGCGCATCAACTCCGCATCGTCCGAATTGAGGCTCACCACGACGCCCTTCTTCGCCATCACCGCCGCGTTGTAGGGAATCGCGTCCCAGGCTTCCGCCTTGTACGACCACCAGTCGCTGAAGGTCGACGCGCCCGCGCCGTGCGCGGCAATCTCCTTAGCGACTTTGTATCCCTCGAGCACGTGCTGGAACGTCCGGATCTTGAAACCGTAATCGTCCGCCACGCGAATCAGCATCAGAATTTCGTCCGACCGGTAGCAGTGCGCATGCACGTAGCGCTTGCCTTCGAGGACTTCCTTCAGCGCTTCGAGCTTCAGATCCTTGCGCGGCGGAATCCCCTGCTTGCCGCCCTTTTCCCAAGCGTCCCACTCGGCTTTGTATTGCACCGCTTCGTTGAACGCCTCGCGAATCACGTCCTCGACACCCATGCGCGTCGCGGGATAGCGCGCATTCAGCGGCTGCGCGCCGCGGCCCCCGCCGACCGGATTTCCCGCGCGCTTTGGATTTTCTCCCAGCGCGAACTTGATCCCCGGCTTGGCGCCTTCGAAGATCAATCCATCGGCATCTTTACCCCAGCGCATCTTCAGCACGATGGTCTGCCCGCCGATCGCGTTCGCCGACCCGTGCAGAATATTCGCCGTCGTGATCCCGCCCGCCAGCGCCCGGTAAATCGCGACATCTTCCGGATTGATGATGTCCTTGATGTTCACCATCGACGACACCGACACGCTGCCCTCGTTGATATTCCCGTCGCCCGCGATGTGCGAGTGCGCATCGATGATCCCCGGCGTGACCCACTGGCCCTGCGCGTCGATCACCGTCGCGCCCTGCGGCACCATCACGTTCTCGCCGACTTCGGCGATCTTTCCGTCGCGCACCAGAATCGAGCCCTTGAATGTCCCCTTGGACGACTCGCTCATGATCGTCGCGTTCCGGATCACCGTAACCTCGGCGTGCGCGAACGCCGCCACAAACAACGCTGCCAGAAATGTCTTCTTCATTGCCGATTCTCCGTAGGAACTCCGCCGCGCCCTGCTGCTTCCGGCGCCGGCAAATGTTTCACTCCATCCACGAAAATCATCTCGACGCGCGTCCGGTCGTCAAAAATATCGCCGCGCGTCACCACCAGATTCGCGATCTTGCCCTTCTCCACGCTGCCGATCCGATCCGCCAGCCCGTAGATTTCCGCCGCCGAAAGCGTCAGCGCGCGCACCGCATCTTCTCGCGACAATCCGTTGTCGATCGCCTTCTTCACCGCCCGCTGAATGTCACGCGGCTGATCGAGCCCGTCTGAATAAAACGCGAACTTCACGCCCGCCGTCTTCAATGCCTGCGGAGCCGTCGGAGCCTTCTCCCGAACCTCCATCGTCTTCATCGTCTCCTCATCGTCCGGATCCGCGTTCGGCGATTTCACAGGCCACTTCAAACTCACCAGCACCGGCGTCGATTTCAGATAATCCGTCGCGCGCTTGTCGAACCCTTCGCGCATCCCATATAAGATGACCGGCTGCTTCAGCTCGGCCGCGAACTTCACCATGCGCTCCACTTCCACCCAGCGATTCGCCGGAAGCAGAATGCGCTTCGACTCCAGCACGCCTTCGAGCGCCCGATCGTACTCCGGACGCTTCATCCCGCGCGGATTTTTGTCGTACGCGTCCTTCTCTAATTTGTAGTGCTCCGCGTCGAGATAAATCTGCCGGACGTAGGCGATGTATCCCATCAGCGCGCTCGGGAATCCGCCGCCGGGACGCACCGTCAGCGAAATGTATTGCCCCAGCGACGGCACCAGTACCATATCCTCCGTCTTCGCCCCCGCCAGATTCACGGCCGAGCCTTGGCCGCCGAAAATCCCGGTCGTTGGAAACACGAACGCCGTCGTGAATCCCGCCGACCGCGCCGACTCGATCCTTCGATCGTTTGCCTGAATCCGCTCCATCGCTTTGACCCACGACGTCGTCTGTGGACGATCCTCCGGCCCGCGCGCCGGAGGCGGAGCCGGAACCGTGGGTGCAGGCGTCGCCGTCGCACCCCGCCCGCCGCGGCCATTCGCGGCCGGAACCGGAATGCCCCAGGTGCTCAGCGCATCGATCAGCCCGGGATACACGGTCATCCCCTCGCCATCGATCACCAGAGCATCGCCCGGCGGCTGGACATTGTCGCCGACCGCGTCGATCAGCCCATTCCGCAGCACCACCGTCCCCTTGGCGATGGTCGGCCCGCTTACCGTGACGATCTTTGCGTTGCGGATCGCAATCGAGGTGGGCTGAGGCTGCCCCGCTGCGATCGCACCGAACGCCAGAAGTGCAATGAGAATATGTTTCATAACGGCAATCGCTTATTATAAGTGTTCAAAGCTGTTGTGGGGCCGGCAGCCATGCCGGCAAGCCGGTTGTCAAAACCGGCTGCAGTTTTTTCAGTGAACCAACCACTCAACGTTCATATGGCAAAAAAAAAATCCGTTAGTTACAAAGACGCGGGAGTAAATATCGACGAAGCCGACCGCGCCGTCGGCTCCATCCGCACCATGGCCCGCGCGACCTTCACCGCGGGCGTCCTCACCGATATCGGCAGCTTCGGCGGCGGCTTCCGGCTCCAAGGCTACAAGGACCCCGTGCTGGTCTCCTCCGCCGACGGCGTCGGCACCAAGCTCAAGCTCGCATTCCTCACCGGCCGCCACTCGACTATCGGCGAGGACCTGGTCAACCACTGCGTCAACGACATCGCCGTGCAGGGCGCGACCCCGCTCTTCTTCCTCGATTACTTCGCCATCGGCAAGCTTGACGCGACGGTCGCGGCCGAAGTCATCTCCGGCGTCGCCCGAGGATGCAAGGCAAACGGCTGCGCGCTGATCGGCGGCGAAACGGCCGAAATGCCCGGCCTCTACGCCCCAGGCGAATACGATCTGGCCGGCTTCATCGTCGGCGCCGTCGAGCGGAAGAAAATGCTCACCGGCGCGACCATCAAAAAAGGCGACCTGCTGATCGGCCTCCCCAGCACCGGCCTCCACACCAACGGCTATTCCCTCGCGCGAAAACTGCTCTTCGAAGTCGCGGGGCAAAAAGTCGAAGGCCGCATCGCCGACGAGCTTCTGAAGCTGCACCGCAGCTATCTCAAAGCGATCCACGCGATCCACACCGAGCGGCTCCTCAAAGGCGCGGCGCACATCACCGGAGGCGGCATCACCGACAACGTCCCGCGCATTCTTCCCAAAGGACTCGGCGCGCGCATCGACGTCGGCTCGTGGCCCGTCCTGCCGATCTTCGAACTGCTCCGCCAGATCGGCGACATCGAGGAAGGCGACTGGCGCCGAACCTTCAACCTCGGCATCGGCATGGTCCTGGTCATTTCGCCGCGCAATTGGAAGAAGGCGCAAACCATTCTCGACTCGCTGCGCGAGCAGTGGTACAAAATCGGCGAAGTCGTCACCGGCCGCGGCGTCCAATATAAATGAGACGCCTGGGAATCCTGCTCTCCGGCCGCGGCTCCAATTTTTCGGCCATCGCCGGCGCGATCGACGAAAAACGGCTCGACGCCGAGATCGCCGTCGTCATCTCGAATCGACCGGAGGCGCCTGGAATCGCCGCCGCCCGCAACCGCGGCCTGAATGCGGTCGTGCTGCCCTCACGCGGCCTCGATCGCGAAATTTACGACCGGCTCCTGATCGATGAGTTGCGCAAGCACGGCGCGGAACTCGTCTGCCTGGCCGGCTACATGCGCATTCTTTCGGGCCATTTCATCCGCGAATTTTCGATGCGGATCCTGAATATCCACCCGTCGCTGCTGCCCGCCTTCCCGGGCCTCGACGCGCAGCATCAAGCCATCGAACACGGCGTGAAATTTTCCGGCTGCACCGTGCATTTCGTCGACGAAGGCCTCGACTCCGGGCCGATCGTCACGCAGGCCGTCGTCCCGGTCCTCGACACCGACACCGCCGACACACTCTCCGCGCGCATCCTCAAAGAGGAGCACCGCATCTATTCGGAAGCGATCGGCCTGGTTGTGTCCGGCCGGTACCGCATCGAAGGACGCCGCGTCATTGCCGAGTCTCCATGACCCACAATCATTCCTCCCCGCCGTCAAACCTGACACAGAGCCGCGACGTGAAGGAGCGGTGGTCCCAGCGTCCACAACAGGTGCGGACCCCCGCCATCACGAGTCTGTGTGAAAACTGAACGTTCGCCGCTTCCTGCGGTCGCGGTTCATTGCCGGCATCCCGCTGAATCAGCCGTTTAAGGAACCGCGA
>JAIQFJ010000200.1 GCA_020073325.1 Terriglobia bacterium
CGACCGTTCCCGGAATGGTCGGACGATTAGTCCGCCTGCTGCCGCTCGACCCGGACCTGCGCGTACTCGGCTTTCTGCTGCTCGCCGCGGTGGGTGCGACTCTGGTGTTCGGACTCGCCCCCGCCCTCAAAGCGTCGAGCGGAAAACCGGATAGCCGGCGTCCGTCGCGACTGCGCAACGCGCTGGTCGTCACACAAGTCGCCGTGTGCTCGCTGCTGCTGATCGTCGCCGGTGTACTTCTGCGCGGCAGCGCCGCGCTCGAGCGTTACGACCCCGGGTTCGACACGCACAATGTCGTCAGCGCCACTCTTCAATCGCCGCCCACGGCTCGCTTCGTCGAGGAGGTGCGTTCGCAGACCTGGTCGGAGACGTCGGCCCTGGCCGCGCAGGCGCCGCTGCTTGGACGCCTCACCCTTTCGATCGGGCCGGTGAACGCCGCGACCGTTCGCTGCGGATACAACTTCGTCTCGCCGGAATATTTTGATCTCTTGAAAATCCCGGTCGTGCGCGGACGCGTTTTCAACGCCGGCGAAGCGCGCGCGCAGGCTCCGGTCGTGCTGATCAGCGAAGCCACCGCGCGCCAGTTCTGGCCCCGCCAGGACCCCATCGGGGAGATCGTTCGCATTGAACCGCAGTTGCAGGACCGCGCGGCGAGTCCTTCCTTCCGGCGGGCGCAGATCATCGGTATCGTGCACGACATTTCGAGCGGCGATCTTTCCGAAGGCCGGGACACCACGATGTTTTACCTCCCTGCCGCGCCCGGCAGCGCGAATGCGCAGATGCTGCTGGTTCGGATGAAGGCTGACACGGAGGCGGCGCGCCGCGCCCTCAACGCGATGATCGAGCACGAGACCTCGGGCGCGCGTCTGACGTATTCGCTCGACGAGATCATCACCGTCGAAACATTTCCGTTCAAGCTGAGCTTCGCGATTGCTGCGTTTCTAGGAGTCCTTGCGCTGGCGCTCGCAGTTTCGGGCGTCTACGGAGTGCTGTCCTTTCTGGTCATGCAGCGCCGCCGCGAGATCGGCATTCGGATCGCCCTGGGAGCGCCCGCGGCCGCCGTCGTGCGTCTGGTGCTGGGGCAATCCGCGCGATTTGCATTGTGGGGAGCGGCCATCGGCGCGGCGCTCGCGTTGGGCGTGTCGCGAATCTTCGCTTCGCTGCTCGAAGAAATCAATACCTACGAGCCGTTGGCCTATGGCGCGGGAATCATCGCGGTCTTCGCTGCCGCCCTTGCAGCCGCCTACTGGCCGTCGCGCCGAGCCGCGCGCATCGATCCTGCTTCCACGCTGCGCTGTGAATAGCTCAATTCCCGCAGCCGCGGCCGATGCGGCACAGCACGTCCGCGAATCGATCCACGCATTCCCGGTTCAGTGGTCGAATCGTAAACTTCGGACGATCCGCCACGCTGGGCGTCGTGCAGGCCGCAAGACCGGTGAATTGCCCGAAATCGACCGGCGCCGAGCGCAGCGCGACCGCGCCCAGAGTCTGCATCGCCCGCTCCCGCGACGCACCCGCCTCCATTTCCTTGCGATGCTCCGCCAGATAGCGGCTCAGCTCATCCCAGCGCTGCTCGGCCACCATCGTGCGAACCTCTTCGGGAAACGTGTCGAGATAACTCTTCTGATCCGCGATTCGATACTCCGCGAAGTGCGGCGCATAGTCCGTCAGCCAGCTCAGTTGAGGCGAAACCGTTACACGCTCGCCCAGCCGGTCGAGCACTTCATAGGAAAGAGCGGTGCAAATCGTCTCGACAATCCCGTTCGACCGTCGCGGATCCAGCATCACGTGACTGAGTTCGTGCGCCAGTTGAAATGCAAATTGCGCGTAGTGCGTGTCGCCCGCCGTCACGCGAATCGTGATGCGATCGTCCTCCACCGTCGTCAGCGGAGCCTCGGATTTCTCATAAAAACAATAGATGGGCAGATCGAGCGGCGGCTGATTGTGGAACAGCATGCCGATCAGATCCCACACGTCATCGGCCAGCGCCTGAAGCGTCGGGCGCGTCGACACGGGGAACGAATCGTCCAGGTAAACCGGTCCCGCCGAGGCTGAAACGGCGCACAATAGCGATGCGAACAGAAACCGATACAACCTGCCCTCAGTATCTCATCGAAAAGCCCGTTGTTATACCGGTTGTTATACTCGAAACGGTGACGCGCGCGCGTGTCTCTCTCCAGTGATGAAGAAAGCTCTCATTTCCGGGATCACCGGACAGGACGGTTCCTTTCTCGCTGAATTTCTTCTGGCGAAAGGCTACGAAGTTCACGGCGTGGTGCGCCGCGCCTCCACCTTCAACACCGAGCGCCTCGATTCCATCTACGCCGATCCGCACGAAAAAAGCGCCAAGCTGTTTCTGCATTACGGCGACGTCGCCGATGGCGGCGGTTTTCGGCGCATCCTTGAAAAAGCGCGCCCCGACGAGATTTACAACCTGGCCGCCCAGTCCCACGTGCGCGTCAGCTTCGACCAGGCCGAATACACCGCCGACGTCGTCGCCACGGGGACGCTCCGAATCCTCGAAGCCGTTCGCGATTACGTCGGAGCGGGGAACACCGTTCGCCTTTATCAGGCCGGCTCGTCGGAAATGTTCGGAGCCGCGCCTCCTCCGCAAAATGAAGCGACTCCTTTTTATCCGCGCAGCCCCTATGGCGTCAGCAAAGTCGCGGCGCACTGGTATTGCGTGAATTATCGCGAAGCCTACAGCCTGTTCATCTGCAATGGAATTCTGTTCAATCACGAATCGCCCCGCCGCGGCGAAACGTTCGTCACGCGCAAGATCACACGCGCGCTGGCGCGCATCAAACTCGGTTTGCAGGAAAAACTCTACATCGGGAATCTCGACGCCCGCCGCGACTGGGGCTACGCCGGCGATTACGTCGAAGCGATGTGGCTCATGCTGCAGCAGCCCGCCGCTGACGATTACGTGGTCGCCACCGGAGAATCGCACTCGGTGCGCGAATTTCTGGAACTCGCCGCCGCGCACTGCGGAATCGACTGGACCCGTCACGTCGAAACCGATCGGCGCTACTTCCGCCCCACGGAAGTCGATTTTCTCCTCGGCGATGCTTCGAAAGCTCGGCGCCAGCTCGGCTGGGAGCCGCGCGTTTCTTTCGACGACCTGGTCCGCATGATGGTCGAGCACGACCTCGAACTCGCCAGCCAGGAGCGTACGCTCGCCGAGGCCGGCCACACCGTCCATCGCGGAGCGTCACAAGCGTAATGCAGCCGATCGCGATGCAAAAGGACTCGCGGATCTTCATCGCGGGACATCGCGGCCTGGTCGGCTCCGCCCTCTGCCGCCGCCTGTGCAGCGACGGATATCAGAACCTGATCCTGCGCCAGCACGCCGATCTCGACCTCCGCGACGCGGGCGCCGTGCGAAGCTTCTTCGAAACAGAGCGTCCCGAATACGTTTTTCTCGCCGCGGCCACCGTCGGCGGAATTTTCGCCAACGACTCGCGCCCGGCCGAATTTATCTACGACAACCTCGCCATCGAGATCAACGTCATCGACGCCGCCTATCGCTGCGGCGTAAAGAAGCTGGAGTTTCTGGGATCCTCCTGCATTTATCCCAAGCTCGCGCCGCAGCCGATGAAGGAAGAGTATCTCCTCACCGGCCCCTTGGAGCCGACCAACGAATGGTACGCCGTCGCGAAGATCGCCGGCATCAAAATGGTGCAGGCTTATCGACGCCAGTACGGATTTTCAGGCATCAGCCTCATGCCTACGAATCTCTACGGCCCCGGCGACAACTTCGATCTGCAATCCTCCCACGTCCTGCCCGCGCTGATCCGCAAATTTCACGAGGCGAAGATCGCAGGCGCGCCCGAGGTGATCGTGTGGGGCACGGGATCCCCGCGCCGCGAATTTCTCCACGTCGACGATCTCGCCGATGCCTCGGTTTTTCTGATGCAGAATTACGATGGCGAAGGAATCGTCAACGTCGGCACCGGCAGCGACGTCACCATCCGCGAACTGGCGGAAATCATCGCAGGCGTCACCGGCTATCGCGGCCGTCTTCATTTCGACACCTCGAAACCCGACGGCACGCCGCGCAAACTCCTCGACGTCTCACGCCTGGAGTCGATGGGCTGGCATCCGCGCATCGCGCTGCGCGAAGGAATCGCCGCCACCCACGACTGGTATAAGTCGTCGCTCCTCTGATGTCTTTTCACCCACCCGGCTGCGTGGACAAGAAGGAGAAACGGCAGCCTTACAAATCGTTTCACCAGCGCATTACCTTCGAGTCATTCTAATATCCAGCGGGTTTGTTAATTTGAAGGGGGGAGTGGAACCTTCCTTCTGGGTTGTGCATCTACCATTCCGAGTGCTCGCGTCCTGAAGTGATGAGGTAATTTATGCGTAATCGCCGGCACGCGGGCTCCGCGGCTTTCTTAACATTCTTAGCATTTACTTCTCTCGCTGCGGCGCAACCGAGCCGGATTTCGCGAGCCATCGACTCCTCCAACCGCGTCGTTCTCGCCGGTCATCTGCATCCGCGAGCGCTTGCCGGAGTCGATCAGGGCCGCGTCGCGCCATCGCTCGAAATCAATTACGTCACGCTCGAACTCGCGCAGAGCGACGCGCAGAGGACCGATCTCGAACAGCTTCTCCAAAATCAGCAGACGCCCGGTTCGCCCGATTATCACCGCTGGCTTTCTCCCGAACAGTTCGCCGACCGCTTCGGCGCCGGCCCGGCGGACCTCGCGAAAATCACCGCATGGCTGCAATCCCAGGGACTCAGCATCGCCGGCGTCGCGCGCGCCCGCAACTGGATCGCCGTGAACGGAACCGCGGCGCAGGTCGAAACCGCTTTCGGCGTCGAGTTGCATCACTACATGGTCGACGGCCGTCGGCATTTCGCCAACGCGACCGAGCCCTCGGTTCCCGCCGCCCTCAACGGCGTGGTCCGGTCCATCCGCGGACTGAACGATTTTCGTTTCAAATCCCGCCCGCACACGCTGAAGCCCAACTACACCTCGAGCCGCGGCAATCATTATCTTGCGCCCAACGATCTGGCCCTCATCTACAACATCGCGTCGCTTTACAGCGCTGGATTCGACGGCGCCGGCCAGTCGATCATGGTCGCGGGCCAGTCTCAAATCAATCTGGACGATCTGCGCCAGTTCCGCTCACGCTTCAATCTGCCCGCGGCCGATCCGCAGATTCTGCTGGTGCCCGGCTCCACCGATCCCGGAACCGTCAGCGGCGACGACGCCGAGTCCGACCTCGACCTGGAATGGAGCGGCGCCGTCGCGCGCAACGCGTCCATCATTTTCGTCTACGCCCATGACGTCCTGAGCGCTGTGCAGTACGGCATCGATCAGAACCTCGCGCCCGTGCTGAGCCTCAGCTATGGAAGCTGCGAGCCCGAAAATCCAGCCTCCGACGTCGCCGTGGTCCGATCCTGGGCGCGGCAGGCCAACGCACAAGGCATCACCTGGTTTGCCGCCTCGGGCGACGCCGGCGGGGCCGATTGCAACGACTCGCAGCATCCCGGCCTCTCCGTCGATGTCCCCGGATCCGTCCCCGAAGTCACCTCCGTCGGCGGAACCGAATTCGCGGAAGGCTCCGGCAACTTCTGGAACGCCACCACCGACGCGAACGGCGCCTCGGTGATTTCTTATATTCCCGAAATCGTCTGGAACGACAGCGTGGCCGACGGCAACCCCGCTGCCTCCGGCGGCGGCGCGAGCATTTTTTTCGGAAAACCGTCCTGGCAGGTCGCGCCCGGCGTTCCCTCCGATAACGCGCGCCATGTCCCTGACATCTCGATGAACGCGTCGGCCGATCACGACGGTTATCTGGTCTACACCGGCGCGGCGCTCGCGGTCTACGGAGGCACCTCCGTCCCGACGCCTGTCTACGCCGGCATCGCCGCGATTCTGAATCAGTATCTGCTGGCCAAGGGACAGCAATCCTCGGCCGGCCTCGGCAACATCAATCCGCAGTTGTACGCGCTCGCGCAGAGTTCGCCGTCGATCTTCCACGACATCACCAGCGGCGATAACATCGTCACCGTCGCCTGCGGACGCCGCTCGATCACTTGCACCAACACGCCCGCCGGATATTCGGCCGGCGTTGGATACGATCAGGCTACCGGCCTCGGCTCGGTCGACGCATACCTGCTGGTGGCCGGATGGAACGGCTCGCTTCCCTCCTCGCGGCCCGGAGCTGTTCTGACGCTGCTCTCGAACCTGCGCAGCGTCGCTTCCACCGACACCGTTTATCTCACCGCCACCGTCACCGCCAGCGACGGCACCACGCCCGCCGGCACCGTGACTTTCTCGATCGGCGGCGTGCAGCTCGGCTCGGCGAATCTGGTCGGCGACGGAACCACCGCCACCGCGACCCTCGCCGTGAAGGCTTCGCAACTGCCTGGATCCGGATCGGTCACCGCGACCTATAACGGATCCACCGCGGTCGTGGCCCTCACCGTCAATTCCTCCGGATCGACCGCGGGCGCCACTCCGGCCATCGCGGCCTTCACCAACGCCGCATCGTATCAACAGGCCTTCGCGCCCGGCGGCATCCTGACGATCTGGGGAACGCAGCTCGCGCCGTCTACGCAACTCGCCGGCAGCATCCCCTTGCCGATTTCGATGTTGGGAGTGGAGGTGCTCATCAACGGCATCGCCGCTCCGCTGTACTACGTTTCTCCGTCGCTGGTGAACGTGCAGATCCCCTACGATGCCGCGGCCGGATCGGCGACGCTCGCCATCAATAACAACGGCCAGATATCGACGCGCACCTTCACCATCGCCGCCGCGGGCCCAGGAATTTTCACCGACGCAACCGGAACCGTCGTGCCGTTCCCCTCCGCCGCGCGCGGAGCGCAGATCGCCATCTACATTACCGGAGCCGGAGCCGTCTCCCCCGTCGTCTCCACCGGCGCCGCGCCCGCCGCCACAACCGCGCTTGCGAATCTGCCCAGGCCGTCGCAATCCGTCGCCGTCACCGTCGGAGGGGCCGTCGCGAATCTCGATTTCATCGGCATCCCGCCGGGCCTGGTCGGCGTGACGCAAATCAATTTCACGATCCCCAATGGCGTGAACCCCGGCGCTCAACCCGTCATCGTAAAGATCGGCGGAGTCCTCAGCGCCACCGCGACCCTCAACGTCACCAACTGATTCCGTCGCCGCACCGGCACCAGCCCTGGCCGTCAGGCCGGGGTTCTTATCGAGTCCTCTATCTGCGACCACTACAGTAAACTGAAATTTCCATGTTCCACATCCTGGAAAAACGAATCGCGGCCGCCGTGTCCTCACGCATCGCATCGCTCTACAACCTCACGACGCCCGTGCAGACCGAGCAGCCCAAGCAGGCCGGCTTCGGCGAAGTCGCCGTCCCCGCCGCCTTCCAGCTCGCGCGTGAATTGAAGAAAGCTCCCAAGGCGATCGCCGCCGAACTCGCCGATCTCACCATCCCCGGCGTCTCGAAAATCGAAATCGCCGGCAACGGCTATCTCAACATCCGTCTCGACCGCGGCTACTACGCGCATCATCTTCTTACCGGCGACACCGGAGCCGAACCCCGAACCGCGGAAAAAATCATCGTCGAGCACACCAACATCAACCCGAACAAAGCCGCGCACATCGGCCATCTCCGCAACGCGATCCTCGGCGACACCTTCGTCCGCATGCTGCGCTCCACCGGCCAGCGCGTCGAAGTGCAGAATTACATCGACAACACCGGCGTCCAGGTCGCCGACGTCGTCGTCGGATTCCGCCACCTCGAAAACAAATCGCCCGGGCAAGTCCAACAGCTCATCGACTCTGAAAAGTTTGATTACTACTGCTGGGACCTCTACGCCCGCGTCGGCACCTATTATCAGGAGAATCCCGACGCCCTGAAATGGCGCGCCGAAACCCTGCACTCGATCGAAGCGAACGCCGGGGCGGAAGCCGAAATCGCGCATCTGGTCGCCGACGCGATCGTCCACGCGCATCTCGCGACGATGCTGCGCCTGAACATCGAATACGACGTCCTGCCGCGCGAAAGCGAGATCCTGCATCTCAAATTCTGGGCCATCGCTTTCGAACAACTGAAAGAGCGCAAGGCGATCTATTTCGAAACCGAAGGTAAAAACAAAGGCTGCTGGGTAATGCCCTCTTCGGCGTTTCGCGAAGGCTCGGACAACGAGGAGGACAGCAAAGTCATCGTCCGCTCGAACGGCACCGTCACCTACGTCGGCAAGGACATCGCCTATCAGCTCTGGAAATTCGGCCTGCTCGGCAAGGACTTTTACTACCGCCCGTGGCATCGCTACCCCGACGGACACCAGGTCTGGGCCTCCACCGATCAGCCGCAAAACAACGATATGCACTTCGGCGCCGGATCGCGCGTCTATAACGTGATCGACTCGCGCCAGTCCTATTTGCAGGACGTCGTCGTCGCCGGCCTCCGCGCCCTCGGCTACAACGATCAGGCCGGCCGCAGCGTGCATTTCTCCTATGAAATGGTCGCGCTCTCGCCCGCCACCTGCGTTGAAATGGGGATCGAACTTTCAGAAGAAGACAAGCGCAAATCGTATGTCGAAATGTCGGGCCGTAAAGGACTCGGTGTCAAGGCCGACGATCTCATCGACAAACTGATCGAAAAAGCGCTCGACGAAGTGACGTCGCGGAATGCGGATCAACCCGCGCAGGAACGCAACAGGATCGCCACTAAGATCGCCGTCGCCGCGCTGCGCTACTTCACGTTGAAATACACGCGCAATACCGTGATCGCGTTCGATTTCGGGGAAGCCCTCAGCTTCACCGGCGAGACCGGACCTTATGTGCAATACGCGGCCGTGCGCGCGCATAAGATTCTCGCGAAGCTCGGCGAGCGGGGCGAGGCGCTGCCCGATTTCCGCTCCGCGCTTTCCAGGGAAGCGATGGAACGGCATCTCGCCGATGAGGGCTGCTGGCAGCTCCTGCTCGAGGCGTCGAAAGCCGATTCGGCAATCGAGCGCTCGGTCGAAAGCGGCGAGCCCACGCACGTGGCGCGCTACGCCTTCCAGCTTGCCCAGTCGTTCAGCACGTTCTATCAGAAGTACCCGGTGCTCTCGGAAACGGATCCGGAAAGGAAGACGTTCCTGCTCTGGATGACCGATTATTTTCGCGCCCAGCTCGAACGGACCCTCGCCGTTCTGGGCATCGAAGTCCCTGAATACATGTAACTTCTCCGCGGGTTAATGGAGCGCGGCCCTTCCGCCGATCTCTCCAGCAAGATGTCCGCTGTAAATTATTTCCCGCGCGGTAACGTTTCCGCCCCTCCGCGCATCTCGCCTGAGATGTTCAAATTTCGCGTGAAAAATCCGCTTCCCGCGATGCTCCGCGATCCGGGAGGCCGCCACGAATACGTCAGCCTGCCGATCGGCACCGTAGTCACATCGCTCAAAGCCGTCTCAGGCCCGATCATCGGGATCTTCAACGTGATCTGCGATCAGCGCGAGTACGCCGTTCTCGCCACCGATCTGATTCGCAAGTGCGACCCTCATAGGGTTTGATACACGCGTCTAGTAGACGCGCTTCTCCGCCGGAAACTCGCGCTCGCTCCACGCCACGCGCAGCTTGTAGTTCTCCGCGCCACGATAGAAGGTCCGTCCCGCGAGCCGCTTGCGATTCGCCGCGACCATTTCCGATAACTGTCGCGCCCGTTGTTCCGATGGCGGATGCGTCCTGAAATACGAAACGATCGCCCCGCCCACCGCCTCCCCCGCTTCGCCCAGCGGTGTCTTCGCCGGCTCCCGCGCGCTTTCGCCGAACGCCGTCTGCATCCGATGGAACACCGCCGCCGCTGCGTCCGGATCGTACCCGGCCTCGATCGCCAGCCGCTCCCCCGACGCGTCGGCTTCCAGTTCCTGATCCTGCGAATATCCGATCGCCACCAGCCCGTGCGCGATCTCCACCAGCGGACCGGCATCCCCCGCGCCGATCTTTTTCAGCGCGAGCTGATATTGATACCGCTCCACACAATGCCGCAGATCGACGTGCGAAATTTCGTGCCCGAGAATCGCCGCCAGCTCGGCTTCGGAATGCAGAAAATCCAGCATCCCTCTCAGCACGTAAATCTGTCCGCCCGGCAGCGCGAACGCATTCACCTCGTGCGACCGGATCACGTGAAACTGATACCGCATCGCCTTGCGATTCACATTGCCCACCAGCCCTTGCCCCACCGCCGCGACATACTTCGCCGCCTCCGCATCCTCCGCGCCCCATACACTCTGGCGCGCCATGTCCGCGCCGACCTGCATCTCCTTATGAACCGGGATGCGCGTCGCATGCAGCCCGAACTCATCCACATCGCGCAGCACGTCGGCCCAGATCTCGCGCGCCGATTCCAGGCTCACATCGGGCGCCAGATTCCCCATCGCCACCGCCGCCCCGCATGCCCCCATCAATCCCAGCAGTCCGTAGAAATAAATTCGCTGCTTCATAAGTACCTCTGGATGCGATCCCGAAACCGCGTATACATCCACGACACTCCCACCAAAATCACCCCGAGCACGATGAACGAAATGATTCGGTTCACCGTTTCCAACTGCCGTAAGTCATACAGAAATAGCTTGAGCACGCAAACCAGAAACAGAAACAATCCCGACAGCCGCTGCATCCGGTCGCGCAGCGGGAACCCGACACCCAGCAGCGCCAGTCCTTCGAGGCCCCAGGCGACGGTCAGGACTCCACCGGAAACTTCGTAAAACAGCAGCGCCGCCAGCAGCACCGACGCGAGCAGTGAATAAAACGTCCGCGCATACCGCTCGATCGCCTGCCGCGGCGAAATCAACTGCGCGCAATACAAGCACGCGATCACGAAAGCCCCCGTCAGCACGCGCGCGCGAATCCCGCCGAGACTGTCCGGAATATAGAAATTCGTGTTCCACGCCCGCCAGAACGCGAGGATCGCGATCGCATAACTCTGCCACCGCAGATCGGCAATCGCGCGACGCAGCCCTTCGCGATACAGCGCCAATCCCACCAACGCCCACCCGACCACCGCCAGCGACCGCCCCAGCTCAAATCGAATCAGCACCACCGCCAGCACCGCCGGCGCGTAGAGATACAGCCGGACCCATGCCCGCTCCCATGCCGCAGTCTGAATGTCGCGATACCGGCGCCACACGTAATATTCCGATAGCAGCACCGGAACCACCGTAAACACGCGATGCGAGACATGCAGCGTATCGCCGAGGTCCGTGAAATTCGCCAGGAACAGCCGCGTAAACGCCGCCGCCGCAATGACGTTCCCCATTGCCCGAAATCGCACCAATGAGCATTCGAACCCCAGCTCGAGCACCACCAGACTCATCGCCGCCCAGGCCAGCGCGACGATCGGAGCCGGCAGCACCAGCCACCCGAGCGTCATCCCGAACACAATCCCCGCCGCCGCGAATCCGTCGCGCACCCACCCGCGTTCCCGCTCGCCGATCCGCTCTGTCCGAAACACGCGGGCCGAAGTCGCATACGAAATCGCCGACGCGATCGCCAGACACACCCACTCCACGCGTCCCGATCCCTTATGCACCAGGACGACGTGGAACCACAGGACATGCAGCGCCCCGAGCTTCGACACGACATACGAAAACCAGCGCAGATGTTTCGGCAGATCGCGCAGTCCCAGCTCGAACAGCAATGCCCCCAGCGCGAGCCACGCCACTCC
>JAIQFJ010000201.1 GCA_020073325.1 Terriglobia bacterium
GCGAGGTTGCGTGCCTCGACGGCTACATACTCCGCCAGCGTGCCGTCGCGAGTCCAGTCCGTGAGGCCGAACACCCGCTGTCCCACCGACAGCCCGGCCGTTCCATAGCTGAGGGCGGTGACGACTCCAGCCAACTCGTGGCCGGGGATCGTAGGCGTTCGGTCGCGGCCTAGGCGGTCGATCCAAGTCGAGGGCCACGACAGCTCATCCCCGGTGAATCCCGACGCATGAACCTGAACAACGACATCGCCGTAGTTCGCGCCCGAGAGGCTGGCGAGCGACGCCCCCTGCGGCTCGGGCCGCTCCACCAGCTTCATCCCAGCCGTTCCCGCAGCCTTATCCGTCACCACAATCGCCTTCATCGGTCACCTCCCTGTGTCAGTTCTTGCCTGTAAGGTAGCCGCTCCATCCGTTTTCCCTGGACTGGTTATCGGACAGATACTTGTTTCGCGACCTGAGTATCATCGCTTCCAGACATTAACAATGGAAGCACTAACGATAGAAGCATCAACATTGCGTTCATCCATCAACTCCGCCATAGAAAGCAGGCGAATATCCCGCGCGAACGTTGGCTACTGTTCCGTAGTTTCGCTATGGTTTAGACCTCCCGCTCTTGAACCTGCGGGACATTGCGATCACGAACGAGCTGTAACACCGGCTTCGCGCTTGCGTGATCTGTGCTCCACGAGATCATCCACGCTGAACGGAAAGCGCGCCGAACCTGTCAAAAGGAAGGCCCCTCCCGCGGCCGAAAACACTGAAAAAGTCAGGGACGCCTGGATGCCCAATGCGAGCGCCATCGCTGTTCCGAAGGCCATCAGAAGAATTCCACTCAAAAGAGCGACCGTGCGTGTGTGCCAGCCAATCAGGAGAAGAAGGCCGAAGAGAAACTCGGCGCCGGTAGACCCGACTGCCAGCGTCCCTATGATTCCCGCTGGCAAGTACCAATTTAGCCGACGCGTATATTCCAAGAAACGCGAGAAATCGCCCCAGGCTACATTCTGTTCTCCAAATGCTCCCCACAAGCCAAACCTGTCTGCCACAGCGGAAAGAAATGAAGCAGCAAGTGCAAATCGCAGGAACACGGAGCTAAAGCTACTCCATCTGACCCACATCATTTCATCAACCTTTGCCTGGAGGCTTTGCTAGTTCTTCTCCCTCTGCGACTCAGGAATGCTCCGGAAAACCATGCTCTGAATGCAGCAGGTGATGGTCCAAAAGTTTTAAATCGCGATTTCAGATCTTTGCGACAAACACAGGTGCCGACGGGTCATCCGTCACTCCGCGGCCGCGACACGACTCAGAGTACGAATCGTCATAACATTCTCGGGCGCGGGCCGCGAGATTCCGAGTCGTTGCATTTTAGCGATAAGCGTTGTTCGGTTCAGCCCGAGCCTCGCGGCGGCACCATTCCTGCCGCCCACTACCCAGTTGGTTTCGCGAAGCGCCGCCCTTATGTGGTTCCTGTCTGCGTCCGCGAGCGTTCCCTGAGCGCGCGCTTCCGGCGCGGTAAGATCGTCGATTCGCGCCTGTAGCTCCGTGCCCGTCGTACGGATAGTTGAGCGTTCTATAAAGTTTTCCAGCTCTCGGATGTTGCCGGGCCAGTCGTATCTGCGAAGCACTGCCATCACATGGTCGGGAACGTGCTCAATTGTCTTGGCGTGATGCCGGGCGGCTCTGCGGACGAAGTGCTCGACAAGCAATGGTATATCATCGACTCGCTCACGCAACGGCGGAATTGTAATTGGAAAGACGTTGAGACGATAGTACAGATCCATGCGGAACTGTCGTTCCGCTACCATCTGCTCGAGATTCCGATTTGTTGCCGCTATGAACCGGGCGTCGACGCGAATCGGTTGTGAACTGCCCAGGCGTTCGATTTCTCGTTCTTGAATCGCGCGAAGAAGCTTGGGTTGGAGCTCGATGGCCAACTCGCCGATCTCGTCAAGAAAAAGTGTGCCCTGATCCGCTGCCTGAAGGCGACCGATTCGATTCCCGACGGCTCCCGTGAACGCGCCCCTCTCGTATCCAAAAAGTTCACTCTCTAAAAGCGTTCCCGGGATCGCCGCACAATTGATTGTCACAAACCGATGGTGCCGGCGCGGGCTGGCATCGTGGATCGCGTGCGCAATCATTTCCTTCCCTGTTCCCGTCTCGCCACGGATGAGGACCGGACAGTCCGCCGGCGCGGCTATGCTGACATCTTCCAGCATCGCCCGGAACTTGAAGCTGGATCCAATCAATTCGGAAGTCGGCATGATCTTTCCCTCTGGCTTGACGAATTCACTCAGAACGTAGGCTGAGCTGGTACGTTTCACCTGGCCCAAATTCCGCGGCGCGGGAGGAACCTTTTGCCGCCGGTCCTCTATCGTGCGTAAAGCCGACCGAGGCCATCGTGGGCTGCTTGGAAGCTCGCGGACCCTTAAACCGCCGTCGTCCCGATTTAACCATTTTGGGAGTGTGACGGGTCGACCGACATTTTCGTACAGCGTTTTGAGTGTGGTTCTCGATCGTGCGATCGCGGCGGGTGGCCATTGGAGGACAGCCTGACGGGGGTGGTACACGCACACTGAAGCGTTGCTTTCAGAGCTTCGGAAGAGCGGATACCAGGAAGTGTCCAAATAGTGACATGCGTTTAAACTAATCCACGTACTTTGAAGCATCGCTTTCAAAGCTTTGGAAGAGCAGAAAGGATTACTAAGAAGTGTCCAAATAGTGACATGCTGTCAAACTCATCACGGCTGGCGCTCTCTTCAGGAACTTAACGTTCGATTGTGTCACAGCAATATTCAGTGAGCGCGCGCAGATGCGCTGTCGCCGAGAGAAGAAGAGCCTAAGCGCGCTTATGTTGACCCGGCAAGCATTCATTCTCGCGGCCGAATGTTTCGTCGGCCGTCACGGTTTCGCCTTACGCCCGACCGGGGCAACTGTCGCATGCTTATTCCACTCGATGAAAGGGCGGCAGGTCGCGCGAGTTCCAGGGCTCCACGAAACCCATGCCGGTTCCTGATCTCGATACATGGAGTTGCGCTTCCGCTACTGAATTGTGTGGCTCCATACACCTCGTCACCCGGCTTAAATCCCGACACACCCGCCCGGGCTTCTTCGACGAAAAGGAGCAATCCAACGAACACACCCACTCGGACAGGGCGCAGAGACTTTGCTTAAGAACTTGCATGCGTCGAAATCTCAGTCGCGCGAGCAAGATCTACTCGACACGATCGCGAGCGCGCTAAAGCAGAGCGGCGCGTCTGTTGTCGTCGAATATGGACCACGTAAGCGGCAATATCGGCAGGCAGTTTTCGCGGCTACGAACTCACCCGACGGACCATCCTTCGATCAACTGTGTCTCTCTGCATTTGCTGCTAGCACGACTGCTAGCGGATCAAGGAACTTTCCCAGACTCGCGCCAGTAGCTCTTTGAGTTGCCCGAAATCCTTTGGCCCAAGCTCCGCTTTCCATTCGCGCTCAATGTCACGCAGGATGTCGTGGATTTTTGAGTATGCCGCGCGCCCGCGTTTGGTGAAGCGAATAATTCGGGCTCGGCCCTCGTCGGGTGCATCGGAACGTGTGATATACGCGAGACCTTCAAGGCTCTGCAGCAGCCGATTCATGGCTTGCTTGCTCATGCCGGCGCGCTCGGCGAGAGTGCTCGGGCGAACGCCATCGGGACCGGGAAACTGCAGAACGGCAATGTGCGGCAACTGGAGGTCCTCGAACCCCGCAGCGTTGAGTTCCTTAATGATGCGGCGATGGATCGCCTGAGCCGGAACGCGCAGCAATGCTCCAATGAGCATTTCGCTTGTTGGAAGCGGTGAATTTCTTATAGGGGGGATTGACATAGTCGTAAACTGCGTTTACCATCATACCATGGTAAACCGAGTTTACCACTAAGGAGCCTCAATGACACCGCGGCCGCCTGGCATTCGCGTGAATCCCGCCGATGAGATCATTCGCCTCGGTCCACTTTCCGTCCGATTCCTAATCACCAGAGAAAACTCCACAGGGAGCGTCGCGACGTTCGAGGTCGTTGTCCCAGGGGGGCAGCGTTTAACCGCGCCTGCCCACAGTCACGATCATTACGAAGAGACGATCTACGGTATCCACGGCACGCTGACCTGGACGGTCGATGGAAATCAAATCGAGGTGGGACCGGAACAGGCGCTGTGTATACCACGTGGCGCGGTTCACCGGTTCGATAACAACGGAACCGAGGACGCGAAGGCACTCTGCGTCATCACGCCAGCTGCAATCGGCCCGCAGTATTTCCGTGAGGCGGCGGAGGTGATCAATGCGGCCCATGGTGGTTCGCCGGACCGGGCCAAGTTGGCTGAGATCATGCGTCGCCACGGCCTCGCTCCGGCCCCGCCTCCGATTCAGGCTCAGGCGTAACGCAGAAGCCGCGCACCCGAAATCCCCATCGAGGAGAGGACGAATGTTTCAAATCCTGAGACCTGGCGATCAGCGAAAGGGCTCAATCGCCGCAGTCGAGTTCGAAGGCGAGCCATACGGTGCGGGTCTTTCCTTCTTTTTGGGCAATCTGCCACCGGGGAAAGGTCCGGGGCTACATCAGCATCCCTATCCCGAGACTTGCATTGTGCTCGCAGGTCAAGCAGCTATGGTCGTCGATGGGAATGAAGTCGTCGCAAATGCGGGTGACATCGTCGTTATCGGGCCGGCAACGCCGCACTGTTTCACCGCCGCGGGCGATCAGCGGCTCGATATGGTCTGCGTTCACGCCTCTGAGCGCGTCATCATAGAGTGCCTTAAAGGCTGACGTTGCCGCTCCGGCGCTGTCAGAGTTTAGCCAATGGCGCAGTCGCGAGCATCTACCTGTTATGTGGTGTTATCGGTAGTCAAGCGGCCCGACTTCCCAGAACGCCGTTTTCTCGCCAATATCCGAGTAGCCGACAATCCGACCATTGCCGCGATAAACGGCAAGCGTTAATGGTTAAAACCGTGACTGGTGCGAAACGCTTTGCGAGAAGGTCTGCGTTGCGCGGCAGCCATTCCACGAATTTGGCGATGGAAGAGTCGCGTGTGATCCGGCCAAAGAACAATGGGGGGCGCGTCCCGAGACCGACCACAAACCCGTCTGCTTCGCAGCTCGGCTGCTCCGATACCTTGACCTTCGACCTATCCAGGATGTATGCTCAACGGTAGAAGGTTGAGGTATCGATGCCGTCTCCGCGTTTCCCCATCCCGCAAGGCACGCTCGACATGCTGATTCTCCAAATCCTCTCGCTCGAACCCGCCCATGGGTACGGCATCGCGCAACGCCTGGAGCAGATCTCGCGTTCAGTGGTCCAGGTCAACCAAGGCTCGCTCTATCCAGCCCTCCACCGCCTGCAGCAGAAGGGCTGGCTGCGCGCCGGGTGGAAACAGTCGGAGACCGGTCGGGAGGCCAAGTTCTACTCCCTTACGCCCGCTGGTCGCCGCCAGCTTGCGGTCGAGAAGGATAGCTGGGCGCGCCTGTCCAGTGCAGTCAACCTGATCTTCGAGGAGGGCAGCCAATGATGCGACTCTTCAACTGGTTCCGGCGCGGGTCGCTCGAGCGTGGACTCGCCCGCGAACTCCAATACCATTTCGATCGTCGCGTTGTCGACCTCACCACCACCGGCATTCCCGAAGCCGAGGCCCGCCGCCGCGTGGCGGTGGAACTCGGCCTCGCCCAAGTCCGCGAGGAAGTCCGCGATGTCTGGCTCACCCGCTGGCTCCGCGATTTCCTTTACGACCTTCGCTACTCCGCCCGCTCGCTGCGTCACAGTCCCGGCTTTACCGCCGCCGTTCTGATGTCGCTCGCCCTCGGTATCGGCGCCACCACCGCGATCTATTCCTTGGTCGATCAGGTGATCCTTCACGCGCTGCCCGTCCGCGAGCCCGAGCGTCTGGTTCTCGTGGATTGGAACGGCGACGACCTCATCACCGGCGACATCGGCTCCTCTAACCTGATGCCTTACCCCATCTGTCGCGAACTCCAGCAGCAGACCCGCTTCCTCGACGGCGTCCTCTGCCGCGCCGAAATCCAGGTCAACCTTACAGCCGGCGGCGATCCCAGGCCCGTAGCCGCCGAGATCGTCTCCGGCAGCTACTTCGCCGTGCTCGGCGTCGGCCCCGCGCTCGGCCGCGTCATCGAACCCGAAGATGATGCCGCGCCCGGCGCCGGTCCAGTCGTGGTGCTCTCGTATGACTTCTGGCAGGCGCAGTTCGGCGCCGCTGCCGATATCGTCGGCCGCAAGGTCCTGATCGGCAATCACCCCATGACCGTGGTCGGCGTGGCCGCCGCCGGCTTCCGCGGCATCGACGTCGGCTTCGTGCCGGCCTTCTGGATTCCCACGTCCATATACGCGGACGCGAACCTCGGCACCGATGAGGATCTACTCCACGACAACACCCGCTGGCTGCAGATCCTCGCTCGCCTGCGCCCCGGTGTCTCTGCCGCACAGGCGCAGGCCGGCCTCCTTCCCTGGTTCCGGCCCTGGCTCGAGGACAGCACCCGCCGCGCCGGTTTCCCGGTCATTACCGCCGAGAAGCGCCACCTTTACCTCGCGTCGAGCCTGATCCTCATTCCCGCTCCCCAGGGCCACTCGCCGCTGCGGCGCAGCCTGTCACAGCCGCTCTGGATGTTGTTCGCCGCTACCGGCGTCCTGCTTGGCCTCGCCTGCCTGAATGTTGCCAGCCTTTTTCTCGCCCGCGGCTCTGCACGTGTCCGCGAGATTGGCACGCGCCTCGCGCTTGGCGCTTCCCGAGGCCGCATCGGTCGCCAACTCCTCGCCGATAGCCTGCTCCTTGCGGTGGCAGGTGGTGTCCTGGGCGCGGCGGTGGCTCCGCTTGTGATCCGCAGCCTGATCACGTTCCTGCCGCACGACCTCGCTGCCACCGACCTGCACGGAACGCTCAGCCTTCGCCTGTTGACGTTTGCCTTCTTCGCGAGCGTAACCGCCGGACTCCTGAGCGGCCTTGCTCCCGCTCTCCAGGCCGGCGGTGAAAGTCTGGTCAGCTCGCTCCGCGAGCGCGGCGGCACCGGTTTCGGCGGCGTCCGCCTCCGCAAGGCCATCGTCACCCTGCAGGTGGCCTTCTCGCTCATCCTCCTCATCGGCGCCGCCCTCTTCCTGCGCACGCTCACCGGCCTGCTGGCCAAAGGGCCCGGCTTCGAGACCACGAGCCTCCTTTCCTTCGCTATCGCTCCGCTCGAGAACGGCTATTCCCGCGCCGACGCCTCGCGCCTGGTCCGCCACCTCGACGAGCAGGTCCGCGCCCTGCCCGTCGCCCGTTCCTCCGCCGTTGCCCGATTTGCATTGCTCACCGGCGGCCACTGGACCAATGTGGTGACCATGCAGACCGATCGCCGCAGCGTCACTGACGGCTATATAAACTTCAACGCCGTCAGCCCCGGTTTCTTCTCGACCCTCGGCGTTCGCCTCCTCGCCGGCCGCGATTTCGACCAGCGCGACATTCGTCCGGCCGGCGAGATCGGTCCCCGCTCCGCCATCGTGAATGAGGCGTTCGTCAAGCGCTATCTGGCGGGCCGCGATCCGCTCGGCGTTCTCATCGCCCGGGGCGGTGGTGCCTCGAACGTCACGCCGAATAGCCGCATCGTAGGCGTCGTCGCCGACATCAGTTATCGCGGTGTCCGAGATAGCTCCGAGCAGGTCTTCTTCCCGCTCTTCGAAAACGACGACACCGGCGCTACCTTCTATATCAAGGTTCGCGGCGCGCCCGAGCAGGCCATTCCCTCCATCCGCCGCCTGGTGCGTCAAGACGATCCGCGGCTGCCGATCCTCTGGTTCCGCACTCTTGACGATCAGGTCGACCGCTCGCTCACAACCGAGCGCATGCTCGCCGCGCTCTCCGCCAGCTTTGGCGCGCTGGCGCTGCTGCTTTCGCTGGTTGGCCTTTATGGTGTGATGTCGTTCGTTGTGACGCGCCGTACCCGCGAAATCGGAATCCGCCTCGCGCTCGGCGCGACTCGCGCTTCGGCCCTTCGCCTCGTGCTGCGCGATGCCGTCACCATGATCGCCGCCGGCGTGGCCCTCGCGCTGCCTTGCGTCGCCGCCCTCGGCAAGCTCGTCCAGTCGCAGTTGTTCGGCGTCACTGCCACCGATCCGGCGACGATCGCCGCAGCCGCAATGGTCCTCGCGGCGGGAGCCCTTTCCGCCGCCTTCATGCCCGCGTGGCGAGCCTCGAACGTGAGCCCCACGGACGCCCTACGGCTGGAATAGTGCCGATCGCCGCAGAACATTTCGAGTCCTGTTTGACATCTCAATCGGTCTGCGATTCACCATCTCAGAACGACTCGGGGCACCGATTACCGACGCGAAAACCTCTTTCGCACGGGGAGTCCGTTGGCATGGCAGCGGTTCACCGGCTGTGACTGATTTGGATCGCGGACGGATGACGCGCTACTCGCACAAAGCTCGGATTCGGGGAAATGGGCCACAATTCGGGTTGTGGGAAATTGCCTGATGTCGGACATTATCGGTTAGGCGACCGCGAGTTTGCGATTCCGGTTTGCTCCAATCCCTTAGACGGGGAGTTCCCGCCAGAACCGTGGGCGATTTTCAGCACTTACCGGTTCAGCTTGTCGAGAAACTCATAACGCTCCCGTCGTGGCGCGCAGAGCCGCAATGGAATTCGCGCCGGCCGTTGCCGTGAATGTCACACCGGCTTGTTCCGCATCCGCTTGGGGCCGCGGAGTCAGTGAACCCATGATGGACCCGCTCTCTCCGATGGCGCCCGCGATAAGATCCTTTGAAAATGCTCATCGCCGCGGGACGCTTTCGCTTATCACCGCATTCCAGAGGCGGATCTTGCCGTCATTGGACGCGGCGGCGAGGACGCGACTGTCCGGAGAAAACGCCACCGCGTTGACCTGGCTCGGGACGGTGAGGACACAAACCTCCTGGTGAGTGGCTACATCCCATATTCTGACTGTCTTGTCTTGCCCGGCGCTCGCCAGTCTCTTTCCGTCGGCGGAAAAAGCGAGCCCGTCCACTTTGTGAGCCGCCTTCATCGAGGCGATCTCCCGGCGAGCCTTCACGTCCCAAAACTTGATCGTGCCATCGTGACTTCCGGTTGCGATCGTTCTTCCGTCCGGCGCAAACGCAGCAATGCGTATGTCGCGCGTGTGGCCCTCGAGCGTCCCGAGCAGCCGGTGTGTGGACGAATTCCAGATCGTGACGACATGCCCGGTCGAATTCAAGTCAGGCATCCCACCTTCGGCGGCCACCAGAGATTCTCCATCCGGAGAGAACGCGAGAGACCAGATGAGATTCCGGTCCGGCGTGAGCATCGTCGCAGTCAGCTTTCCCGTACGGCGATCCCACAACGCAATCTCGCCGTTCTTGCTCCCGGACGCGAGCGTCTTGCCGTCGGGAGAAAAAACGACGCACTCGACAACCGAGCTATGGCCCGCCAGGACGCGAGCGCCGCGTCCCGAGGAATCCCAGACGCGCACCAGATGATCGTCATCGGCGGTGGCGATCTCATTTCCATCGGGGGAAAAGGCGATTCCGTTCACCCTCTGAGGATGCCGAAGCGTTGCGATTTTCCGGCCCTCGGAAAAATTCCACACGCTCACAGTGGTGTCTTTGCTCGCGGCGGCCAGCGTTCTTCCATCGGGTGAGAACTTCACATCGGAGAGCCAGTCCGTATGACCGTCGAAGGTCGCAAGGCCCTGATCTTTCGTCAGGTCCCACAGCCTGACGGTCCTATCGACAGAGCCGGATACCAGCGTTCCTCCGTCAGGCGAGAACGCCAAGCTATTCAGAGAATCGGTATGGCCGCGCAGCGTGTCCAGCATTTTGAGCGAATGCACATCATAAATGCGGATCAGATTGTCAAGCCCCCCGACGGCCACCGTATTCGCGTTGGGCGAGAACCGCACGACGTTGATCGTGGTTCCATCGCCGGGAATCGTGCCGATTTCTCTGCGCGTCGCGACGTCCCAAAATTTAACCTCGCCTCCGCTTCCCGCAGTGGCGAGCATCGCTCCGTCGGCAGAAAAAGAACTGTGCATGACCCACCAGGAATGGCCCGAAAGCATCGCGATTTGCTTCCCCGACGAAATATTCCAGAGCCTCACCGTGTGGTCGCGGCTTGTGGTCGCGAGCAGCGGCGCGGTGGGGGAAAACGAGACAGAAGTCACCATGTCGCGATGGCCGGCGAGAGTCGCCGTCACGCGGCCGGACCGCGTATTCCACAGCTTCACCTCGCGCTCTCCACTTCGAGTGGCGAGCAATGCTCCATCCGGCGCGAAAGACAGCGGACGCTGCGAAACCGGATCAGGATCGAAGGAGCGGACAATCTCGCCGCTCTCGGCGTTCCACAGGCCGATCGATCCCGGCGCGGTTTTCGCGGTGAAGAACGCCCCGTCGGCGCTGAATATTGCCGGCCCTTCTGCGGCGAAAGAATGAGATAGAGTTCCTTTCGACGCGTCCCACACATAAGCGCGCCCGGCGGAGGATGCCTCCACGTTGCGATGATCCGGCGAGAAAGCGACGGAGTCGACGATCTCGGTCGCGCCGGGAAGAATTTTCGATCTGCCTCGAACGAGATTCCAGAGCAGGTACCAATCGAATCCTCGCAAGTCCTGCTGCCCGGGTGCGGGGATCTGCGCGTCGAGCAGCTCGATGGCGCGTCCGACATTCGGAGTTTCCCACGCCTGATAAGCCAGGATCATCTGCGCGGCGTACAGCAGGTGCCGGTTGCTGGCCTCGCCCGCTTCGGCGCGGAGGCGCTGCTGATCGGCGCGATTCCGCTGCGCCGTCGTGATGATGATGCTTGCCACCAGCATAATCGCGACCAGGGCGGCCGCGCCGACACCGCGCCAGTTCCTGCGGATAAATTTCGACGCGCGATAACGGAACGTGCCTTGACTGGCGCGGACGGGGAATCCCTCGAGATGCAGGCGCAGATCTTCCGACAATTGCTCGACGGAAGAATAGCGACGCTCCGGTTCCTTGCGCACCGCTTTGAGGACGATGCTCTTCACGTCGTTATGGATCGGCAGTGCAGTGTGGCGTGGAAACTCGGGCGGCTGATGACAGATCGCCTCGGCTAGTTGGCTCGGAGTATTCGTGCTGCGATACGGCAGCGATCCCGTGAGCAGTTCGTAGAGCAGCACGCCGAGCGAATAAACATCGCTGGCCGTGGTGATGGGCTTGCCGCCGATCTGTTCCGGGCTGGCATAAGCCGGCGTCATCAGCGACACCGTCATGGTGTGCTCGGCCAGATGATCCAGAATTCTGGCGATGCCGAAATCCAGAAGCTTCGGCGTGCCACCAGCGGTGACGAGAATATTGGCGGGCTTGAGATCGCGGTGCACCACCATGTTGGAATGCGCAAACTGGACCGCGGAGCAGACCTGGCGGATCAGCCGTAGCCGGTCCGCGATTTAAGCCGGTGCGAATCGGCGTAGGCAGTAATCGGCTGCCCGTCGATGTATTCCATGACGACATAAGGAAGCCCTTCGGGGGTGGTGCCGCCGTCCAGCAATCGCGCGATGTTCGGATGGTTCAGGTCGGCCAGAATCTGCCGCTCGAGGCGCAGCCGCCGCGCGCCGAACTCCGTCAGCAGCCCGCGCGGAATCGTCTTG
>JAIQFJ010000202.1 GCA_020073325.1 Terriglobia bacterium
CATCTTTTCCGGCTCTTCGGCCTTGTCGATCAGGTCGTTGAGATTCGCGCGTATCAGCGTCGCCACGCGTTCCAGTAACGCCATACTCTGTTACTCCTTAGGTGCTTTATCTCCGATGCTCCGAACCTTGCCCAACAGATCCGCCATCTTCATGCCGCTCAGCGTTTCGAATAATGCCGGGATCTGCGCGGCCATTTCCGTCAGGTCGCCGGTGATTTTATTCATCCCGGCTGAATGACCGTTGCCCGTCGAAACAATCGTGATCTTGTCGATATTTGCAAGCGGCGAGGCAAGCGCCCTCACCACCTCGGGCATATTCGTGATCAGCTTGTCGACGACGGCCGCCTGGTTGTATTCCTGATAAGCCTCCGCCTTGACGTTCATCGCCCTGGCCTCGGCTTCGCCCTTCTTCAAGATGATTTCCGCTTCGGCTTCGCCTTGCGCGCGAATCGCGGCGGCGGCGCCTTCGGCCTCGGAAATGCGGCGCTGGCGTTCGGCGGCGGCCAGCGTTTCGATCCTTTGGCGATCGATTTCGGCCTGCTTCAACGTGGTCGCGATCAGCTCCTTTTCGCGGCGCAGAATTTCGGCTTCCTGCACTTTGACTTCGTGCTCTTTTTCCACCTGGCGAACCTTCACCGCCTCGGCGACCACCTGCTGCTGCATGACGTTGGTCTGAATGTCGTAGGCTTTGTCGGCCTGCGCCTGCTGCTTCTTCGTCATTTCGAGGAACTGGGCCTTTTTGATTTCGAGATCGCGAAGAGCCTCGGCCTGCTTTGCTGCAGAAAGAGCTTCGGCGAGCACGCGTTCCTGATCGGCTTGCGCTTTGGCGACTGCCGCGGCGCGCGTCGCTTCCGCGCGTTTGATCGCGGTGTCGCGCTCGGCTTCGGCCGCGGCGATGTCGGCGTCGCGTTTGATGCGCGCGATGTCGGGACGGCCCATGTTCGTGATGTAGTCGTTCTTGTCGCGGATTTCTTTGATGGTGAACGAAATCACTTCCAGGCCCATCTTGCTCATATCGTCGGCGCACGTCGCGCGGACGCGATCGCCGACCATTTCCGGTTCTTTGACGATCTGCTCCACTGAAAGCTGCCCGATGATGCCGCGAAGGTGGCCTTCCATCACCAGACGGATCAATCCGTCGCGCTCGGCGTCGCTCTTGGTCAGAAATTGTTCCGCCGCGGTCGTGATCGATTGCGGATCGGACCTTACTTTGATCTGCGCGACCGCCTCCACGGTCACCGCGACACCCTGCATCGTGTACAGGTCCTGCTGCGGGGCCACGTCGAACGACATGAGCTGCAGCGTCAGCTCGCGGTAATTTTCGAACATCGGCCAGATAAACGTACCGCCGCCCTTGATGATGCGCGTGCGGCGGAATCCATACACCACCAGCGCCTGATGCGGACCGGCTTTGCGATACATCTGCGCGAACATCGATCCGACAAAAACCAGCGTCAGAAACATCAGGCTCGCGATGATGATCACTTCCGCGGGGATATGCATTTTCAGTCTCCTTAGTAACGCTCGCCGGTGATCTCGTCCCAGCGGCGCACGTATGCGATGCCTTTTTCGAATCGCGTGATGACGACTTCGGTATCGCGCGGGATCTCCACGCCGTCCTCGCAGCGTGCCGACGCGGCGCAGCGCGCACCGTTGCGTTCGTAAATCATCTCGCCCGTGCCGCCGGGACGAATCGGACTCGCCACGCGGCCGAGCACACCCACCATCTCGTAATCCGCCGGGTCCAGCGGAACATCCGCCGCCGCGATCTTCACCAGGAACCAGAAGATCACCGCCGCTCCCCCCAGGCCGCTCATCACCGAAACGAAAAAGCCAAGATAAATCCAGATATTCGAATAGCGCTCGAGAAGATAACCCGTGCCGCCGAACCACGAAAGAAATGCCGCGACGGTGCCGAAGTTGAAGGGCGACAAACCGCCCTTTCCGCCTCCGCCGCGCGCGTGGTTATGAAAATGAGCATGCGGCAGATGCAGCCTGCCTCCCAGAAACGAAACCGCGCTGAATAACACTCCGAGCACGAAGGCCAGTAGATAAAAATTTTCCGAGGTCATACCGCCTCCTTGCGAATCGGCTCGACGCGCGCCTTTCCGTTCGAGGGTCCCAGCACGGAGAATAGCCGGTCCACCAATGGCGGCGTATCGAGAATCGATTTCAGCAGGATCAGGCACTTGCGCGAATCCTCGTGCTCGGCGAGTTTCAACAGCGCCTGGCTGACGTGCGGATCGCGCGAGAAGCGCTCCGCGCCGCCGATCAGCCACAGGTCGAGCTGATCCTCCTGTACGCGCGCGTCGGACATGAGTTCGGTATGAAAACCTTCGGGATCGTCGACCAGATAACCGGGATGCACTCCGAAAAATTTCGCCAGCAGCATGCGGGTCGCGTTGGTCAGGTGCGGACGCGCGCCGCTTTCGATCTGCGAAAGATAGGACTGGCTCAGCGAGCGCTTCATCTCCTTCGACAGCGCGCGGACGACTTCCTGCTGCGTCATCTCGCGGTTCAGGCCGCGCAGGGTTCCTTCGACCAGCCTCAGGTAGCGAATCTTTTCACCAAGCCTCATATTGCAATATGCGATAACGATATCACAAATCGCGATATTGTCAATACCCGCAAAAAACCGGGAGATCGCTCTCCCGGTCTTTGACGATTCCAGAATCGTTTAGTGCGTAACCGACATCGCGCAGTAGCCGCCGCTCTGGTTCACCCAGTTCTGCTGAATGAGAAACTCGCGGCTCCCGAGCGTGACGTTATAGCTGGCTCCAGTCGCCGGGTTGGTCAGCACGGCGCCGAACGTCCAGGCGCACTTATCGGCGTTTTCCATCCCGCGCGTATCGTACCAGGCATTGAGTTGAGGATCGGTGGTGGCCTCTTCCAGTTCATGCGCGATGATCGACGCCATGGCGTCCGCGCCGAGGTTGCCGTTCGGGGGATTGCTCTGAATCTGCGTTGCCGCGCACGCGCTCGGGCAGCGCGCCGGGTCGCCGATGAAGGCGTACTTGAGCACTCCTCCATTCGTGAGCGCTGTGTAGGTGTGCCATCCGCAGTACTTGGTGCAGAAACCGGAACTGGCGGTGACATCGGCCGAGGTCAGGACGAAATAAACGCCACTCGAATCAAACGTAAGTTTCGTGCTCACGTTCGTGCCATTTAATGCGTCGATCACCACCTGTTGAATCTGGCTGTCGCTCAGCGACGACCCGTAGGGATACCCGTTGACGAACGTCGAGCCGGCCAATGCGACCGCATTCGTGACGTGGACGGCGGCGCCGTTGGAGTAGGTCGTGTTGATGCCGAAGTACGGCGACCCGCCCATCGAATTCGCCAAATCCGTCAAAATCGTCGTCGCCGTGTTTCCGGACCAGTTGCCGTACCAGATGTAGTACATCTTCGGCCCGCTGGTGATCAGCGGACCGCCGTGGTAGTTGATGCCGTTGCCCGGCTGCGGTTTGCCAGGTTTTGCCTCTCCCGGCGGTTGCGCAAAAACGGGACGGTTCCCCTTGCCATCCGGATTCGTTTCCGGCGATTTTCCCTGCGCGGCGCAGCATGCGGCGCCCGCTATTGCGAAGACAGCACTGCAAAAAACCCTTTTCACCCTTTCCTCCTTGATGCCGCTCCCGTGGCGGCAGAAACGTTTCAGAGCAGTCTAACACGCACTTTGTAGCGGGAAAAGGGGGTTTGTGGCTTAGCACCTGTCTAAGCGTGGCCGCAGTACGAGCTAGGCTGCAAGGATCCGGACCGATTCCAGCAGCACCGCCGCCCCATTGGCGCAATCTTCCCAGCGACTTAACTCCTTGGGGGAGTGACTGATGCCGTTGACGCTGGGGATGAAAATCATCGCCATGGGACCGATGTGGGCCATGCTTTGGGCGTCGTGGCCGGCTCCGCTCGGCAGGCGCATGGACTTCAGGCCGAGCTTTGCCGAAGCCTGCTCGATCACGGTCTGAAGTTTGGGATCGGCGAGCGCGGGCTCGTGATGCGAGGCGGGTGTGAACACGACCGCCGTCTTTGTTTCCGTCGCGATTTTCTGTGCGCGATCCTGAATCTCGCGACCGAGTCTGGCGACTTTCGCCTTATCGAGATCGCGCAATTCGACGGTCAGCCGCACCAGGCCGGGGATCACGTTGGGCGCGTTGGGGATCACGTCGATATGTCCCACCGTGCCCACCTGGCGGCCGGGTTCGCGGCGCACGATCTGATTTACGGCGATGGTCAGCTCGGACGCCGCAATGAGTGCGTCCTGCCGGTCGGGCATCGGCGTCGTGCCGGCGTGATTGGCGAAACCGCGGATCTCGACGTCGAAGCGGTCGATCCCCACAATTCCTTCGACCACGCCCACGGGGATTTTCTGCCGGTCGAGATTGCCTCCCTGTTCGATGTGCAATTCGAGATACGCGCGAAACGGTCCGCGGCGAGCGGAGCCGATCTTGTCCGGATCGCCGCCGATTTTGCGCAGCGCGTCGCGCTGGCTGACGCCGTTCCAGACGTGATCCATTTCGCCTTTATCGAGCAAGCCCGCCGCGGCGCGGCTTCCGAAGAGTCCATTGTTATAGGCCACGCCTTCTTCATTCGTCCAGACGACGACTTCGAGCGGCCTCCTCGTGGTCTCGCGCGCCGCATTCAGGACCTCGATCGCTTCGATCGCCGAAAGCGAGCCGAGATCGCCGTCGAAATTCCCCCCGCTCGGAACCGAATCGATGTGCGAGCCGAACAGCACGGGTTCCAGCTTCGCGTCGGACCCGGCGCGCGATCCCAAAATATTTCCCGCAGCATCGATGCGCGGATTGAGCCCGGCTTCGCGCATCCAGCGCATGACCAGCGCGCGTCCGGCGACGTCGGCATCGGAAAACGCAACGCGGCTGACGCCGTCGGCGAAGATTCCGCCGGTGGGTCGTCCATGGAGGCTCAGTTCTTCCAGCCGCTGGCGAAGGCGCTGCGCGTTGACGCCGGAAGAAGTGCCGCGAACGAACGGCGCGAAGGCCATGGCCGTAAGGAACTGACCGCGAGTCATCCCGCGATTGTACTACTGCGGAGATTGCTCGAAGTCGAGATTCAACGCGGGGTGATCGACAACGATTCCGGCGCGTCTGGGATTCGCCTGGGAGGACGAGAACGGCGGGCCGGTCCGGGATACGTTCCGGTCCACGGCCTCCACCGAAACGTTGTCCATCCAGGCCTTCCCTTTTTCGCCGAGAATGAGACCCACCTGGATCACGGTGGACTCGGGCGGCACATCGATCACGAGTTCATGCAGCCGCCAATCGAAGGTCCCGTGCCCGGCGTGGAGTTGGGTGTTGGCGAAATCCAGGATTTCGCCGGAGGGTCCTTCTGAGCGAATGTAGATCATGACGCGGCCCGCGTCTTCTCCCTTGATCCAGGCGCGCATCCGGATTCGCCGGCCTGAGTACTCTTCCGGCCGAAAGTCCTGTTCCAGGGTTCCGGTTCCCTTGGAACGCTTCTTTGTACACTCCAGCATCCCGCTGGCGGTTCCGCCGTGGTGGACTTCGCGATCGAGGCGAATCTCGAAATCCTCTCTGGCGCTTCCCACGCGATGCCAGCCCGGCACATCGTCTGCATAGGCGAGGCCGGCAAGCAGCGCATTGCAAGTAAGAATTTTCCAGGAGTGTTTCATCGCGATCTATATTTTGATGGTCATTAATATATTCTTATATGAGGATGAATCGGCGAATCTTTCTGCTCGCTTCCGGCGCCGCTGCGGTAATTCCGTCGCGGGGCGCCACGTCAACCACAGTACTCTACGGCGACCGTTCGGTTGCGCTCGAAAAGATTCAGCCGGATCCGAAAGACCTGTGGGTCCGCAAATCGGATCTGTCGCGCATCAACGACTTTGAAGTGAAGCCGCAAGGAGCGTGCCGCGAAGATCTGTGTGTGCCGATCCCCAAGGATTTCAGCAAGGGCGAGTTTTTCAACCTGAGCGCGTTTGCGCGCAAGGTTGGCGAAGTATCGGTGAACGAAGGGGGCGTATGGAGCTTCGGAGAAATCCCGGTGCTGCGCGGCAGCTTTACCGCGTCGCGCATCGCTCCGGACTTCGCGGTGCCGGATCGCAAAGGCAAGATCGTCCACCTGAACGAGTTTCGAGGCAAGAAGGTTCTGGTGGTCACGTGGGCGTCCTGGTGAGGATGCCGACTCGATCTGCCAGGCTGGCAGAAAGTTTACGAAGAACTGAAGAACCAGAATTTTGAGATCGTCGCGGCGGCGCAGGATACAGGTGGCGAAAAAGCCGCCGGCGAATGGTACGATCGCGCCAAGGCGACCTACACCACGCTGATTGACGTGCAGCACTCGATCAGCACGGCGTACCAGTTTATTAATGTGCCGATGGGCATCTGGATCGACGAACACGGCCGCGTGGTGCGTCCGGCAGAACCTGCCTGGACCAGCGACCAGACCATGAAGATCGGCCAGAAGAATATCGTCACGGAAGGCACGGCTTATCTGACGGCTCTGCGTGATTGGGTCGCGAACGGAGACAAGAGCAAGTACGTGCTGTCGGACGAAGAATTCGCGCGGCGCGTCAAGCCTCGCTCAAAAGAGGAGATGGAAGCCGACGCGAGTTTCAAGCTCGCCGTGTATTTCCATCAGAACGGGAACGACGAACTCGCCGGGAAATATTTCGCGAAAGCGCAGCAGCTCAATCCGGACGATTGGAACTATCATCGCCAGGATTGGAGCTTTACTCCGTCGGAGGCGGGAAAGAAGTGGCTGGAGAAGTTCAACAAGCTCGACCAGCCGTACTATCCGAAGCTCGAGATCAAGCCGGATTCGAAGAAATAGGCGCTACGAATTTGAACGCGAACGCGATTGCCATCGATCCTCTTCGGTCGTTTTTATCGTTTCGGTATCCGAAGGAAATTCGAATCAATGTGTAGCTCGGTTTCGAGCAATTGCGTGCGGCCGAATGTTTGCGCTCTGACTCCGCCCGCGTAGGCGACTGCCAGAGCGTTCAACGCGGGGGGCTCCTGTGGAGCTTTCGCCGCAGGATCGATTGCCCAGATTTTGACCAGACCTGCATATGCGGCGAGCGCCAGCGGCCCATCTTCCTCCCGCTTCGAGAGCATGAAACGTTGGACGAGTTCCGTCAAGCTCTTGACCATTACCGAACGCTGGGTCGCCGACATGCGGGAATATTCGCTCGCCATCCTGATGGCCAAACTCGCTTTGCGACTGACGGGCAGGCTTGGACTCCTCAAGACGCGCATTCGGATATCTGCCTCCGCATCTGCCGAGTTTCTGCCATTTCCAAAAAATAGATAGGCATCCAAATAGCCTGCGAGCGCCGGATTCGGAGTTGAAAGCGAATCGACCATTTCCTGAATAGAAGCGGGTGCGGCGCTAAGGCGCTTTGATGCGTCCGCCAAGGATCGAACTAGGGAAATTTCGCGATCGTCGGCGGTGACGATTACCGGATTCCCCCCAGGAATGTCTAAAAATCGGTTTAGAACACGAACGACCGTGATCGGAGCGTTCGCGGATATCGCAAATCTTCCCCACACCTCTTCAAGATGATGGACTCCGTCTTTGGCCGGACGGCCCGGGTTCGCGAGATAGGGGACAGACACTGATTGACCATCTACCGACGGGCCATAAATCGATTCATCTGCCCGCACAAGCACCGATGTAGCGCCCTGGCTTGCCGGCTCAGTGACGGCGCCACGGAAAATCTGGCATTTTGCCACCAAGCACTCGCCTACGGCCCAGCCGAAGTTAAAATCGAGTTCGGTTTGTGAGTGCTGGCGAGGGGCGGCGAAAAGTGCCACATTGCCGATGATAAGAGATAACACCGTGTATGATCGCATGATCGTTCTCCTCGGATTTCCTATCTACGGTTGATAGGTGATCGAATTATTCTTTCCGTAAGAAGACCCCAAAACCTGCATTTGAAGGCCAGTCACGGATTGCAGAGCTGAATCGCCCGTCACCGTCGACATTTGGGTGCCATTGCCGTCGTCCCATACTGAATCTTCATTGGTGCCGATAATCGTGACTGCCCATGCTGCCTGGTGAAGAGCAAGATAAGTACGCTGGAAACTACTGGAGAACGCAACGACGAACTCGCGGAATCCGATTCCGCCGGCAGTCTCATCCCACGGATTCCCCGTTGTCGGGTGGAAGAGACGCCACGCAAACTGCGGTCGATCCGCAGAGGTTAGATTGACGACACGTCCGGACGCAGAAATGCCGTCGGATGTATTCGAATTCGCGCGGAAAGGCGCAGTGCCGCCCTGGCTGACTGTGGAGAAATTTAATGTGTCCACCATAGGTGTTGTGCCCCCCGGATTTTCCGTTCCGGTTCCTTGCCGGCTCCCCGGATAGTTAATCGAGAAGCTGTCGCTTCCGACGAGATTGCCGACATTTCCAATCCCGACAGCCCCAGTTCCTATCGTACTGCTTGAGCCTCCACCCTCCAGCAAGTATTGAGCGGTTAGCTGCATCGGTGCTGTGTTCACCGTGCTGCCGCCGGTGGTTGCTGTGGAGGTCCCTTGGCTAGAGGTGTCGATGCCCGCAATCCAATCCGTAGATAAGCTGACGTTCGAACTCTGGAGCGTAGCCTGAACGATCGCGAATCGCGCAATCGCGACCTGCTCGCCATTATCGAAAGTTCCGCTGGCATCAGTGTCGATGTACGCGATCAGCCGGAAGTTCCCTGCTGTCGACGGATTGAATGTGACCTGCGCTCCAGGTGCACCGCTCAGGGTCGGCGTTCCCGTGTCAACCGTATCCGTTGGATCTCGGTCAATCTGCCACTGGATCTGATCCCCGCCGGATGCGCCTGAAAAGTTCGTTCCGTTGACGGTCACCGTGCCTGAATTCTTCAATACGACGAAATCGAGCGAGGCGTCGTCCGTGGCGAACGCAAGGGTTGTATCGGACACCGCGAGCGGATCTACCGACGGAGCCTCCGACGTCACGGCATTCGGCGTCGGCGGCTGTGAAACCGACAAGCCTTCGGTCGGATCGCCGGGCACGATGAGCTCTCCCGTGGTCGTGTCGTTGCACACGAGGCGAGGATGGAGAGTCGCGGAGCGAAGGGGTTGCCTCTTTGCTTGCGGAGCGATGCCTGCGATCACGAGATTCGCTTTTGTTGCGTAAGCGCAATTCAGTCCATCGACCAGATAGCCGTCGGAATCGAGCGCGCAGGCCTCCAGGACCTGGACGGCGCGAGGAAATGTCGTGAAGGTTACATGGACGGTCTGTCCCGGTTGAATGGCATAAATCGGCTGGTTTTGGCCTCCCGTTGCCGGGTTTGAGTCGGGGCCGTAGTTCGTTGAGGTATCGAAGTAGGTCCCGACACTTGTGGGAGCCACGAATTGATTCCAATTCGCTGGCGGCGTCACATTTTGCAGATCCGGAACGTTGTTGGGGAAGCGGATTGTAAAATCGCCGATTCCGTTCACTGCATCGTCCCCATCGCGGCTGTTGATTGAGTCGTTCTCAATCTCATAGTCCCACTTATACAGGCCCGTGAATCCGGGGACGTCCTTGTAAACCCGCACCGTGACCTTCATCGATCCGCCGCAGGAGTCGGCCTAGGTGTAAGGTCCCGAGGTAGTCAACAGCGTGTCGGCAAGCGCCACAGGGCCAAACAGACGAAGTGAAACAATTCCGAAATACTTCTCACAAGTTCGTCATAAATGTATTCGAATTAGTCCGAAAATATTCGGAATTAATAGTTCGATCATGCTTTTTGCAGGCCGGGAAGTCAACGGCCCCAAATCGCCTAGGCCGGGATTAAGGGAAAGAGCGGGGTAAGCCACTCGGCAAAGGCGCGGGGCTTGACAGGCGTGTATAATACCCCGATATGCGCATACTCTTCACCGCTTTGTTCATCCTGCTGCCGCTTTGTGCTCAGGAGAAGCAGGAGAATAAGGAAAAGAAAGGGCCGCCTCGTCCGCCGCAGAACCTGAAGGTGCTGAAGGTCACGGATCCTCGGGAAGTCGGCCAGATCATGCGGACTTTCACGGCCGGGCTCGGCGTGCAGTGCAACTACTGCCATGTTCAGGACCGCGCCAGCGATGAAAATCCCAAGAAGGAAATCGCGCGGCACATGATCCAGATGTCGATGGACATCAATAAGAACTTCCCCGACGGCAAGATGCACGTGACGTGCTACACCTGTCATCGCGGAGAAGCGGAGCCGAAGACAGCACCCGAAGCGAAGCCCGCCCAGTAAAGATCGTTCGCGGCGACGCGCTCCATTGCTGACAGTTATGGAGCGCGTTAGCGCGTTGGTACTGTTAACCTGTTAGCGGATGCCATTCGACGGTCTCCGCGTTTTGTCCCTCGAAAGCCGCCGGTCGCGCGAAATCGAGCGATTGATCCGCGCGCAGGGTGGCGATCCGTTCGTCGCGCCTTCCATGCGCGAAATTCCCCTCGAAAATAATCCCCAGGCGTTTTCTTTCGGCGAAAAATTCCTTGCCGGGGAATTCCAGATGATGATCCTGCTGACCGGCGTCGGGACTCGTCTGCTGAATCAGGTGTTTGAGACGCGCTGGCCGGCGGGAACGTTCGTCGACGGCCTGCGCAAAGTCACCGTGGTTGCGCGCGGATCCAAACCGATGGCGGTTTTGCGCGAATGGAATGTGCCGGCGGCAGTCGCGGTGCCCGAGCCGAATACCTGGAGGGAAGTGCTGGCTGCCGTCGATGGACGCCCGGAAAAGCGAATCGCCGTGCAGGAATATGGGCGTCCCGCCGGCGAGCTGGTCGCCGGGCTGCGCGAGCGTGGCGCCGAGGTCACGACGGTTCCCGTCTATCAGTGGGATTTCCCTGAAGACGCTGCCCCGCTGCGGGAAGCGGTTCGCCGGGTGGCGGCCGGCGAGGTCGATGTCCTCCTTCTGACGACGTCGGTCCAGGTGGCGCATCTGCTGAAAATTGCGGCCGAACTGGGCTGTGAAGACGCAGTCCGCGGCGGCTTGAAGCGGACGATGATCGCTTCGGTCGGGCCTACGACCAGCGAAGCCCTGATCGACTACGGTCTCCGGGCGGATTTCGAGCCGTCGCATCCGAAAATGGGTTTTCTGGTGAGCGAAGCCTCGGCCGCCGCGCATCGGATCCTGGAGGAGAAACGCTCGTGAAGGATGATACCGGTTGGGTCACATTCGGACGCTATTTCTCGCTCGCCATCACGCTGCCGGCGGCGTCGATTACGGGCTACGGGATCGGGTACTGGCTCGACGGCGCGTTCCATACGCATTTTTTGAAGTTTGTTTTGTTGATCCTGGGAACTGTGGGCGGATTTATTCAGTTGATCCGGGGGCTCGATAAAGGGTGACCGAGGATCGGTCGCTCGAGCGCATCGTGCGCATCGGGATTGCGCTCGGGATCGCCGGGACCATTTCGATCTGGGCCGCTCGCGACGCTCGCGACGCGGCTGGTTTTCTCACCGGGGCGTCGCTCTCGATTTTCAGCTTCCACACCCTGCGCCGGCTCGGCGAAGGATTGCAGCCTGGATCGCCCGGTTTGCGCGGATCGGCCGCGTTTTTCGGGTTCCGCTATGTGCTGATCGGGGCCGCCGCCTATGGTATAGTGAAGCTTCTAGTAATCAGCG